>NZ_JADDJF010000070.1 GCF_017811755.1 Pararhodobacter sp. SW119
GCCGTCCATTACCCGGCCAGTAGTGTTCCACGACCTCAGGGCGTCCGCGGCGGCCATTACTTCGGACGTCTCCGCATAGCCCGGTCGCGAGGGAATAATGGTTCTCAGGGAGACCGAGCCGGGGTCTCGCGAACCGTCGCGGATGCGGTCCATGGCGTCGAGGATCGTTTCGACGGCGGTCTCGGAAGCCAGGATGCCCAGCTGGAGTTCCTGCTTGGCCCGCATCATTGGCTCCAGCAGTTGCAGTTCTTCTGATTTGTCCATCACGAAGCGCTGTGTGCCGGGAAGCCGCTTCCGACGCGTAAGGGCTGCCTCTATCGCGCCAGCAAGGTCATCGGACGATGTGTCTGAGACGGCGTCCCAGATGTCAGCATCATGCCCCGTCGCCTGAGCGAGATCGAAGCCAGCTGCTTCCATGTTGCGCTGAAGATTGATGCGCAGTTCCTCGAGATCACCATTCCCTTCGCAATGGGCGACCAGGCGGTCGATATCGTCGAGGGAGCACCGACCCTTTGCCAGAATCTCCTCTGCCCAGGTGAAGCAGAGCTCCGGGTCGATCGACATCCGCGTGCCGGTCTGGACGACAGCGCGTTTGACCGATTGCCGGCCGCGGTTCCGGACTTTCAGGAAGTCGTTCTCTGCACCATGATCGGCCGTCACCGCGGCGCTGGAGCCGATGCCTTCTCCAGCAATCGGCGCAGCTGAAAGGTCGAGATCCCAATCCCCGTCCTCGTTATCCGAAACCACTGGTGACGAACTGATGAGCGCTACGAATGTCCCCGATGCCGTGCCCGCGTACTTATCGAAGAACTCCTCTGGTTCTGCCTCAGCCTCGAAATTCAGGAGGTCATCGAGATCGTCAGTCGCATCACCGAAGCCTACATCCGCACGCGCGTGCCGCTCGCACTCCTCGCGCCGAAGATCCAGTCGGCAGTTCTGGCCGGCACCCAGCCGCCGGAACTCACCTTGGAGCGTATCGTGCGCACCACGCTCCCGGTCGACTGGCAGGACCAGGAACGGCTTCTGGGCGTGGTCTAAGCCCCGAACGGCGCCTTCCCTCGCGATCCCTGATATGCCAATTCCCTTCCCTGTTCAGCTGGAAGAATTCCCTGTTCCAGTTTGTAGGGAAATCTCTCTCAACGTACTGATCTGGCGTAGCCTTTCTAGGCGCGATTCCGGAAAACTGACCGGAATCCGCACGAATACGCTGTAAAACCGCCGGGATCAGGGAAATCACCGAAAACCGAAGCGCGCAAATCTGCGCACTGAGACAGCCGCGCGGAAAGACCGGCAGACGCAGCTGTCGTAAAGTCTCAATGGAAAAACGCCCGCCGCAAGCGACCGAAACAGCGCGGGAATTCCTCGCAAAACGAAACAGGGACGGAGTGGTGGGGGTGCGTGGCTGGGGCGGTAGGATTCTATGCTATGTTATTGATTCGTATATATTATATGCCAAACAATAGTATATGGTGTCAAGCCGGAAGCTCCGGAAATGCCGAGATGTGTTGCACGTTGTGCTGTACGAGAACGCTGGTCGAAATTGGTCGACGATATCTTCAAGTTGGCTGCTTGCCCAATGGACTCAGGGCTTGACTGACTTGAGCGGACTCCGTCGTTTTCCGGGACGCAGCATAAGACCGGTACCCCATCAGAAAAGTGCGCATCCCGCCAACGAAACAGTCCTCTTTCCGTACGCGTTTCAGAGCTCCATCACGCAAGAACTATCGTAGGACTCAAAGCGCGGCAGATCTTGAACGCTGCGCCGCGCCGGTTGCTATACTGGTCAGAGAAAGCCAGGGGAAAGTTTGGTCAGGCGCGCTCGGCGAGTACCCGTCTCACACCGAACGAGGGTTCGCTGCGCCCCAGGCGGCCTGATAGGCGGGTCGCGCTGCGCAGCGGGACAGGTAGGTCGTCAGCGCGGGGTGATCTTTCAGCGATTGCACCTGGGCGGCAACCGAAACCGAATAACCGACCTGGCAGTCAACTCCGGAAAAGTCGCTGAGCAGCCAATCCGAACCCCTCAGCGATTGCTCCAGCAGGTCAAGTGCGGACAGAAGCCTGACCATTGCCGCAGGTTCGTCCCGGCGCGCGACGTGCTGAAGGAGCGTCTCGGCGAAGTGCAGCCAATCCAGCCAGCCGACCCGACCTGCCGCACCTGGAGCGCGCCAGAGATGAGGCGCGCGGGTTTCGCAGAGCCACTCTGTCATTGCGCCCGTCTCGTGCATCGTGTGCTCGCCGTCGCGAAGCGCGGGCACGTGAGGCGGATGCAGCATCTCGTCAACGGTGCCGGAAGACGCCATGCTCTCCAGTCGATACGGACAGCTGATCTCCTCGAGCAGCCAATGGATGCGGGTCGAGCGGGAGCGCGGCACATGCCTGAGGGTGAGCTCGATCATGGACCTGGCCTTTCACCGGGAACGCGCGGCGCGGCGCGGCGGTCATCGAGGGAGGCGCGTTCCGAGGAACGTGGCGCAAGATCCACGCTGTGCCAAGTCTTTCCGGAACCCTTGTTCAGGATAAGCGACCTTTGGAGCGAGCTATTCCTTGCGATAGTCCCATCAAGTGGTTCCCGCGCCCGGGCAGCAGCATTTCTGGAAAGAATGCGCCCTCATTTTGTTTCGGCAGCGATCATCGCCGGGAAGGCGCATGCCATGCGGCGTGCAACGGGCGGGATGCGGGGCGCCGGCTCTATCGGCGCGGCACCACGGTGCGTCCCACCGGCCAGAGCGCGAAGCCGGCAAGCTTCAGATGCGCCCAGGCGAAGGGGATGCCGATGATCGTCACGGCCATCGCGACGGCGCTGATCAGGTGTCCCAGCGCCAGCCACCAGCCGGCGAGCACGAGCCAAATGATGTTGCCAATAAAACCCAGCGGGCCGGTGCCAAGGTCCGAGCGGCCGAACGCGACGTCGCGGCTTTCGGCTCGGTTGCCGAAGGGCATGAGCGTGTAGGCTGCGGTGTTCAGCGCCGAGCGCGCCCAGGGCAAGCCAATGATCGAGATCGCCATGATGACAGCGGCCAGAAGCCATCCCAGCGCCATCCAGATCCCGCCGAGGACCAGCCAGAGAATGTTGAGAATGAGTGAAAGCATGTCAAGCGAACCCCGCAGTCGCGATCCGGTTCCCCCCGGCGCGACGGCACCGGCAAGTTGTACGCACCAATCCCTGTCGCCACAGATCCCTGCCGCTCGAGCGCCCAGCGCGCCGCGCGGCGTCCGCGCAGCGTGCGCTCTTCAGTCTCAAGACGGGCGCGCACCCTTGCACCCTGCTTGAGCGCATAGTCGACCGCGGACGGATTCAGTCCTCCCACCGGGTTGGTCAGTACGATCGAACCGAGGGCACGCGTCTGGAGCCCAAGGTTATCGTTGATCAAAGTGGCGATCGGCATGGAGGGGTAGTAATGGTCCTTCAGGAGGACAGCCTTCATGCCCACCGCATCAGCTTCCCGCAGGGCCTCGAAGTGATCCAGTTTCCGGGGGTGAAGCGACGGACCGCTGCGAACGTGCAGATCCACTGCTCCTTTCAGAAGCAACTCGACTCGTTGTTCTAAGTTCGTATCAGCGCGGGCGCATCGGTCGTGGTGAGCGACCTCAAGGCCGAGACTGCCGAGGCGGTCGCCGCTGAGATCGTGGCGGACGGGGGCGAGGCAGTGGGCCTCGCCTGCGACGTGACCAGAGAGTCCGACCTCGAGGCGGTAGTGAAGACCGCGCTCGACCGTTTCGTCAAGCTGTCGATCCTCGTCAACTACGCCGGCGGTAGTGGGCCCAGGCCCTTCGACATGCCGATGGACACGTTCCGCTGGGCCTACGAGTTGAACGTCTTCTCGCTGTTCCAACTCACCCAACTCGCCGCGCCGCACATGCCCCCCAAACGCCGCTTACAGAAAACCTGGAGGGCACCTCGAAAAATTGCCCTGACCCCGGTGCTGCGGTATCGACGATGCGATGAGCGTTGGCGGTTGAAGCAAGCGAATGGCGGCCAGCATCGTGCCGCGGCCCGCATCGAAACGCCCTCAGAGGGCGGTCCATAGCTGCGACTCGCTCGAATCTTCAGAGCCACAGGTTCAGGGCGGCATGCCTGCCTCGGACAGGCGAGAAAGCCAGCGCTCAAGCATGGGGGACGGCATCGCCTGGGCGCGCTTCGCCATGGCTTCTGCTCGCAAGGTCCAACGGGGATTCGAGGCCAGCCAGGGGCCAAGAGCAGCGCGCGCCCTTTCAACGCGTCCGAGTTCAAGCTGAACGACCGCATGCAGTTTCGTCATTCCGTCGGTGAGCCCCGGCGAAGCCATCAGCGACCGGAGCGCCTCGTCCGATGCCCCCATCCACCAATGGGTCTTGGCTTTCTGATACGCGACGCTCTTGTTTCCTCTGCGATTGATCCGCTCCGCGATGGCAATCAACTCAAGCGCGCGCGCCAAATTGCCAATATTCAGGTTCGGCGTGATCTGTCCCACGAGTACCATCGTAGAAGACGGATTGAGTGCGGCAGCCCGCTCGAAAGCTTGTATTGCGCGCTCGGTCTCCCCTTTGCCTGCCAGGCTCTTCCCAAGAGCGTAGTGGGCCAAGTAGTTGTCGGGCGCGAGGGCGAGAGCGCGGGCAACCAGGTCCTCCGCACGGGCGCTGGCGGCCGCGACGTCCTTGGTGAGCCAACCGTTGGCTATCCCGGTCCGAAGCGCGAGCGCCTGGCCAAAATGGCCCCATGCCGAGTCGGGATAGCGTTCGAGCGCGATGTCCTGTTCGCGAACGTTTCTTTGAAAAGACCTTGCCGAAGGATCGCGGATCATCCGGCTGCGAGCTGCATTCTCAATCAGCATCGCGCTCACATCACCTCGATCAATGTGCGCTTCGGCAATTTCGATGAGCTTGATACCAATGGCACTGGCAACTTGCCGTCCGATCGTGCGTGACAGCGCCAGAAGCTCCCCAAGATCAAAATCGAACTCTTCCACCCAGATACATGACATGTCTGCGGCCGAGACCAGCCTGATGCTCAGGCGCCCCATTTTTCCGTCACTGAGAACGGCCCCCGTCACGAGGTAATCGGCCCGTGGCCGGGACAGCGTCCAGACAAGTTTCGGAGTGGCTGACGTTCCGGAGTTGGCCGTGCGATGCATCAAGGTCATCTCGGGATAGCGGGCCAGGTCGGTGACGATCGCTTCGGCAAGCACGGCCCGGAGGCCGGGTGGCCCGGCACCGTGGGTGCCCAGATCCTCAAACGGGAGGACCTCGATGGCCGGTGCCCGGACGTCGCAGGCCGGACCTTCCGACGATCTCACGGCCCGGGCCGTATCTCCGGAACGCGCGCTGGCGGGTCTGCACCCGGGCGGAAGGACGAGCCGATAGCCCTGCCGTGGCACCGTCTCGATGATTTGCTTGCCATCATCCGCAAGAGCCCGGCGAATGTCGGCGATACAGTGCGCGATACTGTCGTCCGAGACGGTCTTCACATCCCATGCAGCCTCCGCCAGCGCACTTCGGGTGACGGTTTCGCCCCGGTAACGCATCAAGACCGACAACACCTCGCGAGACCGGAGGCGCAGCGCGATCTCTTGTCCGGAATGGTCCCGAAGGCGGCGCGTCTCGACGCTGAACACGGCCGCGCCCAGGTCGATTTCAGAAGATTTCAGAAAATTTCGTTTGAAAAACCGCACGCCGAACGCCTCCATCTACAGAATATCACAAAGTGCCCAACGGGCGATCCTCGATGTGGATTGGGTGTAAGCAACAGAGGGAATTCAGGAATGCGCAAAACGATACTCGGAACGACCGCCGCGGTTGGGGCGATGGTGCTGGGGCTCGGGCCTGTCTCGTCCCATTCACTCGATGCGATGCTGGAAGACCTCGAGCCGGCAGCGCTTGGCGAGGTCGACTTTGCCACATCCTGCACCACCGAGGGTCAAGAGAGGTTCCATGTCGGGCTGCTGCTCCTGCATCACATGATGTATCGCCAGTCCGCGGCGGCCTTCGAAGCCGCGGCAGAGGCGGACCCGAACTGTGCC
The DNA here is from genome assembly GCF_017811755.1 of Pararhodobacter sp. SW119. Taxonomy (GTDB): domain Bacteria; phylum Pseudomonadota; class Alphaproteobacteria; order Rhodobacterales; family Rhodobacteraceae; genus Pararhodobacter. The sequence continues at coordinate 5,997 of NZ_JADDJF010000070.1, forward strand.
ATGGCCCAATGGGGAATCGCCATGACCAAGTTTCATCCCCTCTGGCCCGGCGGGCCGACGCCTGAGGAGACGGAGGCGGGACAGGCAGCCGCCGCCCGGCTGGAGCAGATGGAGCCGGGCACGGCGCGCGAGGCGGCCTATGCCGAAGCCGTGCAGGCGTTCTATGCGGGCAAGGATCTGACCTTTCGTGAACGTCTGGCAGCCTGGGCAGGCATGCAGCGCGAACTCGGCGCAGCCTATCCGGACGACCTGGACGCCGCTGCCTTTGACGCGCTGGCGCAACTGACCATGGCGCCGCGCGGCCCTGATGCCGTGCCCGTGCTGCGCGATGCCTCCCAGAGGATGGACGCATTGCGGGCCGAGGCACCGCGTCATCCCGGCGGGTATCACTACGCGATCCACGCCTACGACCACCCGGCGCTGGCCGAGATGGGGCTGGAGGTCGCGCGAAGCTACGACAGTATCGCACCCGAGGTGCCGCATGCGTTGCACATGCCGTCGCATATCTTCACGCGGCTTGGTCTGTGGGAGGAATCGGCGGAGTGGAACGCCCGCAGCGCGGCGGCGGTGCTGTCGCAAGCGGGCGACGGGATACTCGCCGATCACTACCCGCATGCTATCGACTATGCCGTCTACGCCAATCTCCAGGCTGGAGACGTCGCAGCAGCGCAGGCGCTGCTGGAAGATCTGGCGGAACGCACGAACCTCGAAGACACCTTCGGATCGGCCTATGCAATCTCGGCCGCGCCCGCCCGGATGCCACTGGAAACCGGCGATTGGGCCTGGGCGGCAGACCTGACGGCCGAGATGAGCCCGGCGATCACTTGGGCCCGCTATCCCCAGGCCGTGGCCATGCGCTGGTTCGCAAAGGGTATCGGCGCGGCCCGGTCGGGCGACGGTGATGCAGCACGCGTGGCATTGGCAGAGCTGGATGGTCTTCGCACGACAATGGCCGACCGCGAATTGGGCTACTGGGTCGCGCTTACCGAGGCGCAGATCGGAGCGATCGGGGCCTGGATCGCGCTGAACGAGGGCGATACGGACCAGGCCCGCGCGCTGATGACCGAAGCGGCAGAAAAGGAGGATGCGGTCGGCAAGGCTCCCGTTACCCCCGGTCATCTCCTTCCCGCCCGGGAACTCCTGGGCGACTTGCTGATGGAGCTTGGTGATAAAGGCGCGGCGGCGGAGGCCTACGAGGCCACGCTGAAGGTGTCGCCGAACCGGGCGAGGAGCTTGAAGGGTTTGGACGCGACCGGCGACGGCTGAGCGGCGGCCAGACCCGCGGCGGTGAAGGCCATTCGTGAGATTGGACTGGGAAGACTTTGCTCGGCCGTGGCTGGACGTCGCAGATGAACTGGAGGTTGCACATCGTCCGGTTCTGACGGCGCTCATGGAGGCAGCCCGCCTCGAACCCGGTGAACATGTGCTGGATGTCGGGTGCGGAACAGGTCCGGTTTTGCAGGCCGCTCTCCGTGCCGTCGGTCAGGGCGGACGCGTCACCGGGATAGATATCGCGCCACCCTTGCTGGCGCGTGCGGCCGAGCGGCTGTCCGGCACCGTGGAGTTGTCGAATGGCGATGCGGGCAGCATGGGCCCCGAACCGTAGGCCGTGTGTCCGCGATCAGCCAATCGGGGTGCAGGTCGAAGACGTTCCGCACCCGATCCACCATGGTCCGCAACTCCGGATCGATCGAGGGGCGCCCCGTGTGACTGTAGAATGGCGCCAGATGCGGACGAACGCCGCTCAGGTCGACGAAGCGATCGATCGAGCGCAGCAGGTGGTCCTGCGGAACGTGGTCTTCCAGCGAGAAGTCGTAGAACAGCGCGCCTTGCACCTGTTGCCTCGCTCCCATCATCGCCGTCACCCCCGCCAAGACAGGAGAATTGAATCAGCGATCACGCCGCAAAACAACCGGAGTTTTTCAACAGAGTATCCGCGTTGCCGTCATTCGCTTCACGAAACGCCGCGCGATGCACGAATGGCCGGTCTGGTGAAGCAGCGCCGCAGCGTTTGGCCTTGTCGCCAAAGTCCGGAGAGGGCCGAGTGTGCTGCTTCATTCCAGATTGACGGCGCCGAGGCGCGGAGCATGGACATGTGTTCGTACAAGGAATGCAGCAGCTGCGCCCGCGATAGCTCCGAACAGGTGGGCCTCCCAAGAGACGCCAAGTTGACCCGGCAAAACGCCCCAGAGAATGGAGCCATACAGGACACCGACCAGTAGTGCCGCGCCGAGCGTGACCGGCGAGCGATCCACCAGGCCGCGCGCCACAAGGAAGCCGAACCAGCCGAAGACCAGCCCTGACGCACCGATATGGATGGCGGAGCTTCCGAACAGCCAGACGAGACCGCCGCCGAGGCCAATCACCACGGCGTTCACAGCCAGCAAGGCCCGCGTGGCAGTGGCTACCAGCAGCCCACCCATCACCAATAGCGGCGGCGTATTCGCCATCAGGTGCGCGAAGCTTCCGTGCAGGAGCGGCATTGCGATGATGCCATCCAACCCGCTGACGTGCCGGGGGATCAGGCCGAAGGCCGGGTTGAAGCCGTAACCGATGATCCAGTTGACGACCTGGACCGCCCAGAGCAGTGCGACAAAGGCTGCAAGCGCCGTGGCGCGCCGAATGAAGGCGCCCATGTGATCCCGTTTCCTCATGTCGGCGAAAGTAGACGTCTTCACAGCGCCTTCAACGGCTTTCTCGCGCTGCACAGGAGGCCGTCTCTGAGAACGGTAGTTCAAGGCGGCCAACCTCTTCACAGCTCAAGCAAATCGAATGGCTACTTCCGGATAGCTGCAATGCGGCATCAGAGCCTGTTCTCTGTGACGGCTCTGGGCCGACACCAAACAGAACGCACTGCGGGGAACAAGTCGCGTGCTGGTTCGTTGAAGGGCTTCAAGCAAAAGCGAGGGATGAAATGGCGAAGCCCGAAGGCAGACCGGGACCGGACTTTGCCGTCATCCTGAACACGGACTCCGGAGACGGCGACCAGGGCGCATCGCCAGGCGAGATCGAGAGGCTTTTCACCGATCGCGATTGCGAGGTGCGTATTTTCTCGCTTCGCGCCGGCGGCAATATTGCCGACGCCGTTTCCAAGGCGATCGCCTCGGGAGCGAAGTGCGTGGTGGCCGCAGGCGGAGACGGCACGATTTGCGGGGTGGCCGGGGCGCTTGTCGGAACCGGCGTGGAACTCGGGGTGATCCCGCTCGGGACCTTCAACTACTTCGCGCGCGGCTGTGGCATTCCGCAAGAGGTCGATGAGGCGGTCGATGCGGTCTGTTGCGGCACCTCGCGACCGATCAACCTTGGCTCGATCAACGGCGAGGTCTTTCTCAACAACGCGAGCCTTGGTCTTTACGCCGCGATCCTTGCCCGGCGCGAGGGGATTTACCGAAAGTGGGGGCGCTCGCGTCTGGCCGCCTATTGGTCGGTCCTCGCCACGATGGCGACGGTACACCGACCGCTCACCATGCGGATCACCATCGACGGCGAGGTCCGGCGCGACAAGTCGCCGATGATCTTCGTCGCGGTCAGCGCCTATCAGCTTGACGAGTTCGGGATCGAAGGCGCCGACGCGATCCGCAGCGGCGAGTTCGCCGTATTGCTGGCGCCCAACTGCGGGCGCTTTCGCTTGATCTGGAAAGCGCTCCTGATCGCTCTGCACGGGGTCCAAGAGGGGCGCGACTTCAAGCTGCTGACCGGAAAGAACGTGGTCGTCGAAACGCGCCGATCCAGAGCCCTCGTGGCCCGCGACGGCGAACGGGAGCGCATGACCGCTCCGTTCACCTTCCGCCTGCTGGAGGACGCGATCCAGTTGCGGGTGCCGGACCCGGAGAAACCGACGGACGCCGCGCCTTGACCCGTTTGGTCTTGATTAGCGATTTGCACTTCGGACGGGACGATCCCGATCTCCTGGTGCCACTCACCCGCGCGATCCGCGAGGCCGAACCCGACCTCGTTCTCATGGCCGGAGATTTCACCCAGCGTGCGCGCGCCTCTCAGTTTTCCAAGGCGCGCCGGTTCATGGATGGGCTCGGCCTGCCCTGGATCGGGGTGCCGGGTAATCACGACATACCGCTCTACAATCTTTTCCTAAGGGCCTTCGATCCCTATCGAAGCTATCGGCGCTGGATCTCGCCGGATCTCGAGCCGCGGGTGGAACTGCGTGACGCCGTCGTTCTCGGCCTCGACACGACCGATCCGCTCGCCCATCAGAGGGGTCGTATCTCGGGGAGCGCCATTCGCCGGATCGGCGACGAGATCGGGCAAGCCTCCGGACGCCTGCCCATCGTCCTTGCGCACCATCCGTTTCACCACGCGTCGCAGGTTGAGAAACAGCTCATGCTCGGCGCACCGCGTGCCCTCGAACAGTGGGGCGAGAGGGGGCCGCATGTCATCCTGTCGGGCCATTTGCACCGCTGGCTGTTCGAACCCTTCGTCCGCCGCGAAGGCGAGAGCATGACGCTGCAACTCCACTGCGGTACCGGACTTTCGCACCGCCTCCGCGGTGAGGCGAATGACTTTGCCATCCTCGATTGCGCGGGCAAAGAGGTGGTGGCAAGCCGTATGGTGGCCGTGGAGGGTCGCTTCATATTCGAAATGGCGGTGAGGTATCATGCCTCGGACATCGGCTGGCGGAAGCTTTCCCCCGACGACCCGCAGCCTTCGGCCTCACCGAGTTGACACGCCCGCGTTGGTTTGAGGAGACTCCGCGCCAAACTCTCAGGAACGAACATTGGAAATCGCCCAGCTCGGTTAGCAAACTGCATGATTGGCGCGTGACTTGCTCCTTGCGTCGCGCCAAGGTTCAGGAAATCCTGTGCCGGCAGCCTGGGGGGCGCCGCGCAAGCCGAGGACCACGGAGGCGCTGATGAGCGCGTAGGTTGCGCTTGCGGTTTCCCGCCCCTCTGTGAAGCCGACCGCCGGGTCGACCGGCTCGGCCCTTTACTGCCGTTCAGCCCTCATGGCGTGCCGCGGTGCCGCTTCCTTAGACCGGCCATTCGTGCGTGCCGTTGCAGTTCCGCCAGGACAAGTCGGCGATGCAGGCGGTTTGGTGCCATCCACTTGACCGTGCATGAAGAGCAGTTGCCGGAACACAACGCTTTGTCACCGGTTGAATGTGGATACGGCCGCCGCATGGCATTCGACGACAACGAACCGCGGAGCGACGATCTGATATGAAGCGTTGATGACACTGTGGCAGTCTATCGTCGCGGATACGCTATGTGGTCGTGCGGCTACCTATGTATTCTTTTCTGATATGTTTGGCGGATGACTGATCGCTTCAGGCAGATGATGCACCAAGTTTCTGATCGCGTGCCGAAGTTCCTCGTCGAGTTGGGGAGTTTTTTCATTTATACGGCGCGGCGCTTCATCGCCGACGGGATGACTCTCTCAGCGGGCGCTCTGACCTTTTCAACTCTCCTTGCGCTTGTCCCACTGATAGTGATCGCGTTCGCGATCTTGTCGGGATTTGCCACGTTCGATCCGGCGAGAGCGCGGATGGAGGCGCTCTTCTTCGATATTTTCGTGCCCGAAGTCGGGGCTGAGGTCGGCAACTATCTGACGCAACAAGGCCACAACCGGCGGCAACCTGCTCCAGCGCACGCGCTGCTATTATTTCTACGACACCTCGCAGCCCTGCAACAAGCGCGACCCAGGCAGCGGCTGCGGCGCGATCGGCGGCTTCAACCGCATCCATGCGATCCTGGGCGCCAGCGAGCAGTGTATCGCGACGCATCCGAGCGACATGGCGGTGGCGCTGCTCGCGCTCGACGCCAAGGTCGAGACGGAAGCCCCCGCGAAGGTCAGGCGGCACCGGGCACTGCCACTCCGATAACCTGTATGCACTTGGCGCACGAGGTGACGCGCACCCCTGGTTGCCTCTTCGGCCGCTTCTTCACGGTACGCGAAGGAGGCCGAATCTGTGGACGCCTCTGGCGGCGCCGCGTCGGCAATGTGTCGGCGCCGAGCGCGGCGACGCCACTCTCGGTCGCGACCGCCAGCAGGCCCTTGAGGACGCGAAGACGGCAGGTCTCGCATCCGAGCGCGAGCAGGGATATGTCGCGGCGGTCGAGGCCTGCGTCTGGAGTCCGCCCTCCACGTCGGTCTCGCCACAGCAGCGAACAAACACGCAGCAGTCGCAGCGAATGACCGGAAGGTCCGCAAATTGCCCCTAACCTTTCGGCGTAAGCTCCAGTCCTCGTCAAGCCGCATGGGGCACAGGTCTCATCACCTACCTCGCGCGACGGCCGAAGTGCATCGGCAGGCGGCCGAGAGCTGCGTGATCAGACGTTCGCGGCTGTCCTGGCGGCGCGACGCTTCTCGGGCCGGGCGCGCTTTATCTGACGCTCAGGAGTTCCGCGAGGCGCAGGGCGTCGGAGACCGCGCCCTGGAGGTCCTCGATCCGGGCCTCCTCGGCCTGATCGACCTCGATCTGGCGGTCCAGCACTTCCGTCACCTGCCGGTCGACCTCGGGCGGAATGGTCCTTCCCGCGGTGGCGGCTTCGCCGCGCGCCATGGCAAGGGACTGCTTCGCTTCCTCCCATTCCCGCTCCCACCGCGCCATGCGCTCATCGGTGCCGGCGGTCGCCCCCTTGTGCCAGCCGGCGGCGGGGGCGGGGGCGTCGGGCGGCATCGCGGCGGGCTGGCACCCCGCGAGAACGAGCGCCGCGGTGAGGGAGGTCGAGAGAGCTCGCATGGGTCAGAGA
>NZ_JADDJF010000071.1 GCF_017811755.1 Pararhodobacter sp. SW119
ATAGCTTGCTCATAGTGCACAGTACCAAAGGAGGAGGCGAGAGCCGCCTTGTCCGATATTTTGCTCATGTCAGCCCGCCTGTTCGGAGAATCGCGACTGCTTGCAGCCGCTGCCCGCCTTCAAGCTCGACAAACTTGCCGACCGGCGGGTGCCGCCGCTCTATAGAGCGCGCATGCCGGTGGGTCCGCCACGCGCCCCCGTCAGCCCCACTGCTGGGCGCATCGCCATCGTGGAGGGTCGCGGGGACGCCCCGCCCCGCTCAATGGGCGCGGGCATCGTGAGGGTGGCGCTTGCTGATGACGGCCACAACGATTTCCATCACTCCCACCAGCAGATGCGGCCACCAGATTATCCCGGCAAAACCAAATAGACAATGCGACACCACCAGCAACGCGCCGCTGGCGCCATCCACCACGAACTGCGTGGGCAGCGGGATGAGTTTCGCGATGCTGAGTTCGTACGCCGTCAAGAGACTCATGATGATCGTCGCCGCACCCAGGATCTGGGGGAGCCATTGTTCGATGCCGCCGGTGGCGAAACCGAAGAGATAGGGCGCGACGATCAAAAGCGCCCCGACCAGGTCGTCGAGGATGGCATGAAAACGCGAACCGATGACCGCTAAACCACCCGGTGCTCGCCAAAGATGTTGATGTCGATGCCGCGATCGTCTGGGCTGGAATGATCGGCCGTGCGGATGATAACGCCTCCAAAGCTGGGTTTCGGACGTAACGATGCGACCGATTGATTGCAGCATCGCGCCGACTTGGCAGGGAACGCAATTACCGCTCGACGGTTCGCCTCAAAGTAGAGCGAGGGAGGGCACATGAAAACATTGGCGAACAGGCTGGGTCTGCGGGTCGACCCGACAATCTTCTTCTTTTCCGCCGGACTCAGCCTGGTGTTCGTCCTGCTTCTGGTCGCAGCACCTGGCACGATTGGTTCCGCTTTTGCCGACGGCCGGGCCTGGATCGTGACCAACCTGGGCTGGTTCTTCATCCTGGGCGTGAATGTGTGGCTGGGGTTTCTGATCTACGCTGCAATGTCGCGCCACGGACATATCCGCCTGGGCCCGAAAAACTCACGGCCAGATTACTCCAATCTATCCTGGTTCACGATGCTGTTCGCCGGTGGCATCGGCACGGTGCTGATGTTCTGGGGCGTGGCAGAACCGATCAGCCATTACCAGTCGCCGCCACTGCCCGGTGTCGAACCCTTCACCTTCGAGGCCGCACAGGACGCGATCTCGATCTCGCTCTATCATCTGGCGCTGCATACTTGGACAATCTTTGCGCTGCCGGGCCTGGCATTCGCGTATTTCATCAATCGATATGACCTGCCGGTACGGGTCAGTTCCGTATTCTATCCGCTGCTGCGCGAGCGGATTCACGGCCCCATCGGCAAGGCAATCGACATCGCCTCGATCCTCGGCACGCTCTTCGGGGTCGCGGTGTCGCTCGGACTGGGCTCGTCTCAAGTGGCTGCGGGTCTCTCGGCGCTCTTCGGCTGGTCCAACGATACCGGGCTGCGCCTGGCCATCCTGGGCGCCCTGACCCTTGTGGCAGTCGTCTCGATCGTCGCCGGCCTGGACAAGGGCGTCAGGGTTCTGTCGAACATCAATATCGGCATGGCGGTCGGCCTGCTGGTCTTCGTGCTCGTCACTGGGTCGACCCTGTTCCTGCTGCGCGGCATCGTCGAGACGGTCGGCCTGTATCTGTCGAACCTACCCAGGCTGGCGTTCTGGAACGACATGCTGCATGGCGACGGCACCGGCACCGGGGGGTGGGGCTGGCAGGGTGACTGGACGGTCTTCTACTGGGCCTGGACCGTCACCTGGTCGCCCTTCATCGGCCTCTTCGTCGCGCGGATCTCGCGCGGGCGGACGATTCGCGAATTCGTCTTTGGCGTGCTTCTGGCGCCGTCGCTCTTCACAGTGATCTGGTTCGCCATCTTCGGGTGGCAGGCGATTGCCCTTGACGGTTTGGGCGAAAGCGCGCGCGCCACCATGGGGCCGGCTGCCGGAGGTATCAGCGAGGCGGTTACTGAATCCATCCCGCTGGCGATGTTCGCGTTCTTCGCCGAACTCCCCTGGGCACCGCTTATGCAGGGGATCGCGGTGCTGATCGTGGCGATCTTCTTCGCGACCTCGTCGGATTCGGCGTCCCTGGTGGTGGACATGCTGTGTTCGGGTACCGCAGAGGCGGGCCCGGTTCGCCAGCGCGTGTTCTGGGGCTTGGCCGAAGGCATGATTGCCGCGACGCTGATCCTGCTTGCCGGTGAGGCTGGCCTCACCGCGCTGCAACAAGTGATCACGGTGGTTGGCCTGCCGATCTTCCTGCTGGTTTTCATGATGATACCCGCACTGATCCGAGGCTTTGCCGCTGAGGATATCGATCATGTCACCATCGGCAAGCGCCCAGCCCTCAGCGAGTTTGATTCACCTCCGTCCGACGCGCCGGACGCCGCAAAGCAAGCTCCTCAAAAGTCCGCGCACACGCAATGACCTGAAACGGCATTATTCGCCGCCGCCAGCGCACGTGCTCAATCCCTGTCTTCGGGCGGTCGCAAGGCGGCGACCTCGGCGGGGGTGATCGGGACTGAATAGTCATTGCCGAATGGCTGCGCACATAATTCGTTACCGCGGCGACTTGTTCGTCCGACATCTTGTATCCGAAACGCGGCATACCGTGATAACCGGTCAGGATGACACCCTGTGCGATCAGCAAGCCGTACTGACGCGGACGGCCTATTGCCCGTTCTCAACCTCTGCCGGTCGCCTGGCCAGGAGCTTGATGAGAATTGCTGCCCTCGGTTGCCCTTGCGAATGCCGGCGCAACGCTGTGTCCGCAGCATACTTCGAAGATGTCGGGAGGCGAAACGCCGATGCGAGTGCGGTAGTAGATGGTCGCGATCTACGCCTTTGTTGGACCGCGACCGCCCGCCTCTACAATGTCGACGGGTGTATCTGACGCCTTCAACATTGCGCGAATGCGGTCGACATGCACCTGCGCGTCGTTTGCTCGCTGCGAAAGCGCTGAAGACGATTTGCCATCGCCGCGCGTGTTCATCGTTGCGAGCAGGTTTTGACGCTCCTCGAACATGCGCAGCGCCGTCCAGAGTGTTTCCTCGATCTTCGCCGATTGCACTGCCAGAAGCACCGCCGACGTGAAGGCATGGCCGGTGTGACAGCGATACCGCAGGAGGTCGCCTTCCTTCATCTTCCAGAGAACGCCGCCGCAATCAGGGCAGTTGAACGGAACCTGATCACCGAGTTTTTCGACGGAGGGCAAGTCGCTCAGGACGCGTTTCGCGATCCTTGCTTCGATCACCACGTCTTCCGGAGGCGGCTCTCGCCTCCCGGGTGTCCCGCGCGCAAGCTTGGACAACAGGGCGCCCATGCGCGCTATTGGCACGCTGTGATCCACCCCGACATTGACGATCACAGAGCGCGGCATGTCCGGATGGGCGGCGTCATCAAGATCCTGGGCGATGCAGATCCCACCGCATCGCTTGATCGCCATCATGCCGCTTGTGCCGTCGTCCAGGTATCCGGTGAGAATTACTCCGATGACGCGATTGCCATGGTCGACCGCTGCCGAGCGAAACAGGGGATCTATCGCCGGTCTTGATCTGTTTTCGGGCGCGCCCTTGGTTATGAGTATCTTTTCTCCCTCGATCAGCATGTGCCGATCCGACGGCGCCACGTAGATTTTTCCAGGCTCGAAGCGCTCCCCATCCGTGGCATGCTGACAAGGCAGGACCCCGGCCTCGTCAAGAACGCGGACGAGAACATCTCCAGTCATCTCCGGGCTCATGTGATTGACGACTAAGACAGGTGCCGGGAAATCGCTCTGGAACTGTGCGACCAGGGCCTTCAGCGCCTGCATTCCTCCCGCAGATGACCCGACCACGACAAGCATGTCACCTTCCGGTTGAGCCATTTGCGTCTCCTTGCGTGAAGTGTCGCTCATCTTTGAAGCCGGTTCCAGCGCCGTCGAAGCGGACTTCGTTTCGCAAGACATACTTGGCACATGTCAGACCATCATCCTGATCTCAGGAACGCAACGCAGTGCAGGAAGTTCCTACGCGTCCCGCCCCATCGATGCTCGCGTGCGTTAACCTGGGGCCTGCGCCGCTGCCGACATTCATGGCCTCATCCGATGCCCTCGAGCCGGATAGGGGAAGAAGCGCACCGTGACGGCCGCTGACAAACGAGAGAAGGGCGTGGTGATTGGGCACGCCGACTGGCCGCAAAGCGCAGCGGGCCGAAGTCTTTCAATCATTGCGTGCGAAAGGGCCACCAGATACCATCCCGCTATGTCAAAACTTCCTCGCGCGGACTATCCCATCGTCGGTCTTGGTGGCTCCGCGGGGGCACTCCCGGCCTTTTTCGACTTCTTCGAGGGGCTGAGCCGACTGGGCGAGCGCCCTGGAATGGCCGTCGTCGTCGTCCTGCACCTGGGGCATGATGATGAGAGCCACCTCGTCGAGCTCCTCGAAGGGCACACGCTCTTGCCTGCGCGCGGGATCGAAGAGACGGTCGAAATCGAACCCGACGTCGTGTACGTGGTTCCGCCCGACAGGACCCTGGTGGCGGAGGACGGCCGGTTGGCGACGCGGGCGCGCAGGCGGGATGGCGAGGATCACCCGGTGGACGACCTGTTCGTGGCGATCGCCGCGGTTTATGGCGAGCGCGCCGGCGCGATCGTCTGTTCCGGAACAGGCTCCAACGGCTCGGCGGGCATTGCGAAGGTGCAAGAGGCGGGCGGCTGCGTGCTGGCGCAGTCGCCCGAGACGGCGGAGTTCGACGACATGCCGCGCCGCGCCATCAGCACCGGCTTCGTCGACGTCGTTTTGCCGACTCGGGAGATGGCCGAGACGCTCGCCAGGACTGCGCGGCGTCTCTGCGAGGCCGCGCCAGAAGGTGCAGTAGTCGAAGACGATACTGCACCGGCGGAGCGCCCCGAGCGCGGCGGCAGTCTCCACGCCTCAAGTCCCATGGCGCGCATCCTCGTCACACTGCGTGCCTGCGCCGGGATGGACTTCCGGCAATACAAGCCCGGCACGCTCGAACGGCGCATCGAGCGCCGGGCGCATCTGCTCAATCTGAACGGGATCGGGGAGTATGCCGACTATCTGCGAGAACACGAGCAGGACGCGGACGCTCTGGTTAAAGATCTTCTGATATCCGTCACCTCCTTCTTCCGTGACGTGGACGCCTGGCGGGCTTTGTCGGAGCTGGCGATTGCGCCGCTGGTAAAGGGCCGCTCCGCGGACGAAGGCCTGCGGGCCTGGGTGGCCGGCTGCGCGACCGGTGAGGAGGCCTGGTCGATCGCCATGTCGCTGTTCGAGGCGAGGCGGGCGAACGAGGGCGCGTTTCCGATCGCGATTTTCGCGACAGACGCCTCAAAAGCGGCTCTCTCAAGGGCCCGCGAGGGCGTGTATCCCGCCGCGGCCGTGCAGCATCTGTCACGTGAGCGGCGCGAGCAGTGGTTTGACACTCGCGACGACACGGTGTCGGTAAAAACGGAGTTGCGCGAGGCGATGATCTTCGCGCCCCAAAACCTTGCCTAGGAACCACGTGCTTCTGGTGGAGGACAACTACCTGGTTGCGCTCGACCTCGCCAGCATCATCGAAGACAGCGGTTGCATGGTGCTCGGCCCGGCGCCGACGGTCGAAAGGGCATTATCCATTCTCAAACAAGCTGAGCCAGACGTCGCGTTTCTGGATGAGAACCTGGACGGCGCGTCTGTCGCGCCGGTCGCGCACGCGCTCGCCCGGCGGTGCATACCGTTCATCGTCCACAGCGGTTATGCCTAGTCGATTTCGAGCTAACCACTCCTGCGGGACGCGCGCCGAATCCAGAAGCCTGCCTCACCGCATCAGATCCAGGCAGCGCTCGCTGACCTGATCTCCGCTGCGCAGCGTTGACCTCACGTCAATGCATCTTGCGCCGGCGCGAGATTTCTTTTGGTTCAGAATTTCCGCGATAAGGGGTTGCCGAGGAACTCCTCGATCGAATCGAAGAACCGCTTGTCCTCGATGTCGGAAATCCTATTTGCGAGGCGTTCGACCAAGTGGCAGTAGACAAGGCGTTGTCGTCGGCGAAGGCGCTGAACAGACCGTCGGCTCGGATGTCGGCGCGATTCTTGATGCCTACCAGACGCTCGTGGTGGGTGGTGCGCAACATGGAGCGCCTCCTATCTTCTGGATCACGCGCGCTTTACGGTGTGCGTCGAGATGAGATAATCGTAAGCGTCGACGATCGAACGCGCCTTAGCCGCTTCCTTAAGATTGCCATACGTTTCCTCGAGTTCGGACTTGGTCGCCGCGTAGGTGCGCACGGCCGTGATTTCTTCGAGCGTCACGCCCTCCTTTCCTTGATTCAAGGATCGAACAGGCAGAGCGCGATCAGGTCGTCGTTGCCATCATCGTGGAACGAGTCATCCTTCGAAAAGGTGGAGATCACGGGTATTTTCCAAACCGCGTCACGGTCCATGTCGAACGGCGCGCACATTTTGAGGAACAAGTTTGCCCGGCGCGCGTTGCTTCACGTGTGCAATTAATCGGGAGTATCCGCAAAAGTGACGCCAAGGGGCGCCATACGACCACCTCGCGCACGCTCCATGCCTTCGCGGGGGGAGCGTGTGTGATAGACACGCCGGGGAGGCGAAGCCTGCATGTCAGCGATGCCGGCAACGGTCTGGACATGCTCTTCGCCGAGATCACGGAGTTGGCCCCAAAGTGTCGGTTCAGGGATTGCAGCCATGCGCATGAACCTGGCTGTGCTGTTCAGGCCGCGGTCGCGGCGGGAGATCTGTCAGCGGCGCGTCTCGACCGCTGGCGCAAGCTAAGCGCAGAAAATCGCGCCAATACGCCCGGTCCACGCGGAAACAAGACCCAGGCCCCGAGCCGAAGGCGCCGGTGAGCGCGTAAGTTGCACTTGTGGTTTCCCGCCCCTCTGTGAAGCCGACCGCCGGGTCGACCGGCCCGGCCCTGAGTTGGCCATTGATGACGACGAAGCGTGGAGGAACGATCTTGAGAAAGCTATCCTGTATTCGGCCTCTTCCTGTGGCGACGGTCCTGCTTGGCGCATTCGTCGCACCCACCCTCGCGCAGGAGACAGGCGATCTTTCGACGCTGCGCCAAAAGGCGCTCGAGTTGACGAATACTGCCCGCGCTGAGGCAGAACTCCCCAAACTGGAACCCAGCGATATCCTGGATCGGACGGCGCAGGAGCACGCGGCCGATATGCTGGAGCGTGACTACCATGATCACGTCTCGCCCGATGGCGACACCACCCCGTTTGATCGATTTATTGCGACTGGCGGCAGCAATTGGGCGATCAGCGGCGAGAATATCGCCACCTGTGAAAGGTGCCCGGTCCCGCCGGATGCTGGCCGGGTGCGCGCCTTTCACGAAGGCTGGATGCAAAGTCCGGGTCATCGCGAAAACATCCTCTCAGACGGCTTCGACAGCTTTGGTTTCGGGATCGTCGGAGAAGGCAGCGCGGTATATGCCGTCCAAACGTTCTCCGGCCCCGGATCGGATGCAATTGATGGCGGAGATACACAGGCTCTGACGCTACAGGCCGCCCGCGAAATGGCGCTCGAGCAGATCAACGATGCGCGCACAGCGGTCGATCTCGATCCCCTGGACGGGAGTGAAGCACTGGACAACGTCGCGGAGCGCGTCCTCGAAAGTCTTGCCGACGATCCGGAGGCGCTGCCCGAGAACGTCTTCGAACTGCTGCCGGAGGGGTCGACCGGGTGGACGAGCCTCGCGCTGCAAACTGCCAGCCTCGGCGGATCGGGAGCCACGATGACACTCGAAGATGTCGCCACGATCATTTCCGAATGGTCCTCCTCCGATGAGACATATCAGTCTCTCGGCGGCGCAGCAGCATCGTACTTCGGGTTTTCGGCGGAGGCCGCAGACGACGGGCGTCTCTCTGCGGTCGCAGTTTTCGCCGGACGCCAGTAATTGCCAGAGTGAGCTGTGAGCGCCAAGGACAGGACCCCATGCCCGATACGACGCGCCCCCTTGTTTGCCATATCCCCGTCTGCCCGTTTTCCCAGCGTCTGGAGATCCTCCTTGAAAATTCAAGGAAGAGCTTTCGGCCAAGAGCTTCGATCACTTGTTCGGCTGACTCGGCCTAAACCTCAGCGATCAGGCGCATTTTCTTGATTGGTGGCTTCCGAAAGGCTCGCGCCTTGAAATCGAATCCGCCGCAAGCTTTGCGGCGCTTCGCCCTACCGTATGCAGCGACTTGGAACGTTGCCACCAGAACATGGGTTCTTGGCGCACACAAACTCGAAAGGAAAAAAATGTCATATCCTTCGGCAACCATCGCAACCATCACGGTCGCGCTTTTCGCATCGCAAGCACAGGCGCAGGCGTCGCCGCCCCTCGAAAATCAGCCCGAGGTCGAGGGCAGCGCAATCGGAATTTCTCAGCCGGATTCTGAGACCAGCGTGGCGACGCCCGCACAAGCACAGGACGAAACGCGCGAGATGGCCGAGCATTCTGCCGAGTCGGGATCGCTTGAAGACAGCGATCAGAGCGGCATGACGACACCGGCGGCGTTCCGGTTCGCGGGTTCGATGGCATCGCTGTGGACCCCGCAAATGGTGGAGGCGATCAATCAGGACATCCACGTGACGATGCCCCTGATGATCCACCCGCAAGAGTACTTCGACGAAGGCACCTATGTCTGGGACGCGTGGCCGATCCGAAACCCGGACGGCTCGGTGACCGAGTTCGACGGCTGGGTGGTGATGGTTGCCCTGAGTTCGACCTGGAACGAGGTCGAGGAGACCGGCCACGCCTTCTACACGCTGTCCGAGCTGCGCTATTGGTACACCCGCGACGGCGACTGGCGCCCTGGCGGCACGATCTTTGCGCGTGAAGAAGGCCTTGGGTCGCGCCAATGGGCGGGATCGGCGCTTTATGATCCCGAAGTCGACGAAGTGACGCTCTTCTACACGGCCGTGGGCGATCCCGATGCGCCCAGCTTGGACGAAGATCCGGCGCCGGGCACGGTATCGATCTTCAACGAGGCGATCGGCCGGCCTTCAACCGTCCAGCGGCTCGCCTCCGCCACGGCGACGGTTGCGGTCACGGACGATGGCATCGCCTTCGAGAATGTCGGCGATCATCGCATCATAGGCGAAGCAGACGGGTTCTGGTACGACACATACGAGACTTACCTCGCTTCGGAAGCCGTCTACGGGTTTCGCGATCCCGAATTCTTCACCAATCCGCTTACCGGCGAAGACCAGATCCTATTCACCGCCAACGCGGCGGGTGTGCCGGGGCCTTACAACGGCACGGTCGGGATGCTGACGCGCAATGACGAAGGCGACTGGGACCTGGAGCCGCCGATTCTGATTTCGGCCGGGGTGAACTCCCAACTTGAACGGCCCCATGTGGTGCTGCGCGACGACGGGCTCTATCTGTTTTTCTCAACCCACGACTTCACGTTTTCGCCCGAGGTCCACGGGCCGCGCGGGCTCTACGGGTTTCGGGCGGCATCGGGGAACATCCGCGGGCATCTTCAGCCGCTGAATGAACATGGGCTGGTCGCGGCGAACCCGCGAAACGCCCCTGCGCAGGTCTATTCCTATCTGGTTTTGCCGGACGGGCGCGTCATGAGCTACCTGAACGTGCTCTGGGGCTTCGCCCAGCGTCCGGAATATGCTGATCTCGAAATGTTCGGCGCGCCTGCCCCGATGTTCCAACTCGTGCTGGACGGCAACACCGCCATGGTTGGCGCACAGGATTCCGATGCGAGTGAATGACCTTCTACCGCCAGCGGTCGCGCTGGCGGTTTCCATTGCGTTCATGGCCAGTGCCGACACGCTCGCGCAGCATGGGGCGGGTTGGAGCCTGGGAGAGATCGATCTTGCGACGCCTTACGCGCAGCGCGCAGTCGTGCCGGTCGATGGGCCCGGCGCCACGTTTCGCTTCGACGGCAACTCGAATTGGCTCGAAGCCGGCGGGAGCGTCGCACTGGAGCCGTCCGATGGCCTTGCGGTGGGTGCCTGGCTCGCATTTGCCTCTCCACCCGGCGACACGGCGGCCATCCTCTATCTGGCACAGGATGGTCTGCTATTGGGCCTCAATCGCTGGCGGCAGCCCGAGATTCGACTCGGCAACCTCAGGGCCGCAGGGACCGATCCCTTGCCTGTTGGGGAATGGGTCCACCTTGCCGGCGACTACGACGGCGAGACGCTGCGCCTCAGGGTCGACGGTGATGAGGTCGCGCAAGCCGACGGCGGCGCGGTCGGGCCTATCGAGGGTCTCTTCGCGATCGGCCGGGCGCTCGATGCGGGTTTCCAGCAAGGCACGCATCCCTTGGGTGCGATCAGTGGCGTGTTGGGCGCGGTCACGTTCAGACGGTCGGCCGATCCGGTGACGCCGGGACCAAGGCCGGATACAACGCCCGACCTGGACGCTCCGGCTGTCTGGTTCGCGGACGACCCCGATCGTCCACGCGCTTTTCCGCTTGGGGCGACCGGGTGGACGAACGAGCCGCACGCGTTGACCTTGCGCGACGGGCTCTGGCATCTCTATTTTCAGGCCAACCCCAACGGCGCCTTCTGGCGGGATATTGTCTGGGGGCACCAGGTCTCGTCCGATCTTGCTGTCTGGGAACGGCGGCGCCCCGCACTCATGCCCACGACCGGCTTCGACCGGAGGGGCGTCTGGGTCGGCAACTGGATTCCGGACCGCGAGCCGCCCGCTGTCCTTTATTCCGGCGTCAACGGCGACTGGGCGGGCATTGGGCTTGCAAAGGCCGATCTTGAGGGCGGGCTGAGCCTTGCGCATGTCGTTGACCACGACACACCTTCCGAATTCCAGGACATGCGCGACCCGTGGATCGTCCGCACTGGCGACGCTTGGCTGATGCTTATCGGAACGGGATCGCGCGACCGTAGCGAGGCGCTCGTCTATACCTACCTTTCCGAAGACGGCAAAACATGGGAACGGACAGGTCTTTTCGATACCGGCGGCGCCGAAATGCCCGGGCAATATTGGGAACTGCCGGTGCTGTTGGAGATCGGGGACCGCTGGATGTTGATGGGCACCCCGGTCCTGGAAGGCGAACCGGCGCGCACACTTTACTGGCTGGGCGAGTTCGACGGCACCCGTTTCGTGCCGGAGGACCCCGAACCTCGGCAACTCGACATCCTGGCCACCTATCGGGCGCCCACCATGGCGCGCGGGCCGGAGGGCGATCTGGTTGCCATCGGCATCGTCGCGGACGAGATCCGAAACGAGCAGAAACGCCACGAATCGGGGTGGGTTCATGTGCTCACGCCCGCAACGAGGCTCGACCTTTGCCACGACAACCCGGACGACCTCTGTCAGGAATTCGTGCCCGCTTTCGCCGATCGCTTCGTGCGGATTCTGGACCAGGGCAAAGCCACGACGAGTGCCACCCTTTCGACCGGAGGGCGGCCTGTCCTCCTCTCCGCCGAGGTTGACGCGTCCAACGGGGGTCTGGTCCGCCTCGGAACGCGGGTCACCGATGAGGGAGAGGTAGCCGCTGAACTGACCATAGACGCAGGAACCGGCGCTGTTCGCCTCGATTATACGAACGGGCCGGTGCTTCCTATTGGACGTTCCTCGGTCATCGAAGGGATGATCCCGCCGAGCGAAACGATCACTATCGAGATCTTGATGGACGGCGCAGCCGTATTCGGGTCCGTGAACGGCCGGCCACTCGCCTTCCTCGCCTTCGCAATGGTGCAAGGCCGCGACGCACTGTATCTTTCGGCCGAGGGCGGCGCGCAGATCGAGGCGTTCCGTCTCGCTGGGCACGAGTAGTAGGTCCCCGTTTTCCTGTGCTCAGATCAAGACGCTCACATACAACCTTCAGCTGCGAGATATAATACCGGCGAGCGCATGAGGTGACTCTGTATGCTCTTTGAACGCGCGGCGAGTTGTGATTCTCTCTCTCCTCACCGAATGTGGGGGAGGCCATGGGGAACGCACTCAAGATCAGGGGTGAGCTGTCATCCGAGGCGCTGCGACGGGCGGCGCGTCGGGAAAAGGACGGGCGGGCGGCGGCCCGGATGTATGCGATTGCGCACGCGCTCGACGGGCTGAGCCGGGCGGAAGCGGCACGGCTGGCCGGGATGGAGCGGCAGGCGCTGCGTGACGCGGTCGTGCGCTACAATGCCGAGGGATTGGCGGGTCTCCACGACCGGCCGAAGGGGCGGCCACCGCGGCGGCTGAACGCGATGGAGGAGGCGGAACTCGCAGCGGTGATCCTGCGCGAGCCCGATCCCGACGCGGACGGCTGCTGTGCCTGGACCCGGGCAGACC
>NZ_JADDJF010000072.1 GCF_017811755.1 Pararhodobacter sp. SW119
GGCCATGCCGGCGCCGCCGCCATCTCGGAACTGTATGAAGACGAGCGTGCCCGCCTGACCATGCTCCCCGGGGCGCCGCCGCCGGGACGCCGCGATCCGCGCGGCCTCGAGATCTTGGCGCGATCGCCCAAAAAAGCAAGCGAAGGCCGTCACAATTGCCGCGGGCAACTTTGAATTTCGTCCGGGCGAAGTTGGTCAACATTCGAGAGGAATACGAACGAGAAATGCGCTCCCATGTGTGCAAGCGACCGTTTCGGCCTCAAGATCGTCCTCTCCCGCGAGCGCATCGGCGCCCGCGTACAGCCGCGGCTCCGCGCCAGGGGGCTCGCAAGCGGCGCATCGATTTCCGCCATGTCGAGGAACAATACGCGCAATGCCTTCGCCCGCCAGCCCCCGCCTGCCCGCCGGGCGGCGCGATGCGGCGACGGACCAGGGGGCTTGCTGACCGAAACTGCCACAATCGACGCGCGGCCGTACGTAATTCCAAGGGAACAGCGCATCTTCACTCACCCCTATGACGGTGCGGCAATTGAAGGCTTGAATTAACCCAACACGCACTCATCCCTGAAAGGGACTTATCCGGGAGCGGCTCGGCCAGCGCATCGACCGGAAGCAAATTCTCTCCGACGCCACGCGCGCCGCCATCGGGGATCTTGTCGCGGGGCTCGGCGGACAGATCGATGATCGCGGCGTCATCACATTCCCCGACGACATCCTGTTCACGCAGGGCTCGGCGACATCTTCGCCGACATAGGATCAGTGTCCCACTGACTGGCTCTGATGATGGGTTGGGTAGCCCCTCCTGACGGCACTCGTGCCACTGTGATCCGATTGAGAACGCCGGTGAGAAAGACTGCAACGGGAGCAGCGGGAGGTGAAGGTGTGCGAGGGCATGTGCAGGGCATGCACCGCACCCGGCGCGATCTCGGCGTAACGTCCGGCTGCTTCAAGGTCCTGTTTGGCCAGCGGCGGATAGTCATAGGTATGGATCAGGTAATGTGGGACGCCGGGATGATCGGGATGGGATGCCAATAGCGGCTCCAGGATCTCGGCAGCGAGAAGCTGGTTGACATAGGTCCGGTCGGCCGGATCGAAGTTCGCCGAGGTCACGAGCGCATGCAGGATCGCGACCTCCATGTCTTCGGGATTGTCGGCCGCCACTCGCCCCAACCCTTCCTCGAAGGCCTGAACCCGCGTACGATAATCGCGCGCCTCATGATCGCGCACGAAGGCCTCGACCGCCGCGACATGTCCCTGCTCGCGCTCGGATGCGAGACCTGCCGTCTTCGCGTCCTCAAGGGCCTGCTGGCGGTCGCGACCGAGAGTGGCGCCGCCGCGCTCGGCGCCGACACATCGCCGACGCGGCGCCGCCAGAGGCGTCCACAGATTCGGCCTCCTTCGCGTACCGTGAAGAAGCGGCCGAAGAGGCAACCAGGGGTGCGCGTCACCTCGTGAGCCAAGTGCAGACAGGTTATCGGAGAGGCAGTGCCCGGTGCCGCCTGACCGTCGCGGGGCTTCCGAGCGAGACCCCGCGGCGATCGGCGGTCCAGATCCCGGAGAAAGTGGGCAGCGGCTGAATGGCGCCAGTTCGCAGTCTCGGCGCGAATGGTCCATAGGCTAATGTGGCCTTCCGAGCGCTCAATCGTCGAGGCCGCCCAGGATTTTGTCGAGCGTCGCCGGGTAGTCGCGCACCCGCGCGCCTGTCGCGTTGTAGATCGCGTTCACCACGGCCGCGCCAGCACCCGAAATGCCGAGTTCTCCGATGCCCTTGGACTGGATCGGGCAGGCCATGTCGTCGCGCTCTTCGAGCAATTGAACTTCGATCTGCGGGCAGTCAAGGTTTACAGGCAGGTGGTATTCGGCAAGATCCTGATTGACCACGTGGCCGTCGCGCGGGTCAAAGGCCAGCTCCTCGGTCAGCGCTGCCCCAATGCCCCAGATCATGCCGCCCTGGCACTGCGAGCGTGCGGTCTTCTCGTTGAGGATGCGGCCGGCGGCGAAGGTGCCGAGCATCCGCCGCACGCGCGTCTCCCCGGTAATCCGGTTCACGCCGACCTCGGCGAAGAAGGCGCCGTAGGATGCTTGGCTCACCTCCTTCTTGGTGCGCCCCGGTTCGAAATGGCCCTCCTCGGACAACGCGCCATCGGAGAGCAACTCGGCAAATTTCGCCCGCCGGTTCGCGCCCGTGGCGATGCCGTCCTTCAGCGTCAGGTCGTCCGGCGCGCAGCCCAGCCGCTCGGCCAGTGTCGTGCGCAGGCTCTCGCAGGCCACGAAGACCGACGAGCCAGCCGAGGACGCCCCGTGCGAGCCGCCCGAGCCCGCCGCGGGCGGCAGATCGGTATCGCCAAGCCGGACCTCGACAGCCGCGATCGGCAGGCCCAACATCTCGGCCGCGATCTGGCCGAGGATCGCGTAGGTGCCGGTGCCGATGTCGGTCATGTCCGTCTCGACCAATGCCGTCCCCTCCGGTCGCAGGATCACGCGGGCCTGCGAGGCTGAAACCATATTGACCCGCGCCGCAGCCGCCATGCCGTGCCCGATGAGCCATTCGCCGTCGTGCAGTTGACCGGGCGTCGGGTTGCGCGCGTCCCAGCCGAAGAGCCGGGCGCCCTCGTCCATGCAGTCAGCGAAGCGGCGGGCGGAGTAGGGGATGTCCTTCTCCGGGTGCCGGTCGGGGATGTTGCGCTTGCGGAACGCGATCGGGTCGAGCCCGAGTTCGTGGGCAAGCTCGTCCATCGCCCCCTCGAGCGCGAGCATCCCCACCGCCTCGCCCGGGGCGCGGACCGAGCCGGCGCAGGTGCGGTTCACCCGCGCCACCTCCTGCCCCAGCCGGCGGTTCACGCCGGAATAGAGGAAATGCGTGGATTGCGCCGTCGGCTCGCTGAAGCTTTCGCCCGGCAGGTTGTAGACGCGGTCCTCGTGGCCAACCGCGGTCAGGTGGCCCTCGGCATCGGCCGCGAGCCGCATCCGCTGTCGGGTCGATGTGCGGTGTGTGGTCATGCCGAAGACCTGCTGCCGCGTCATCACCACGCGGACTGGCCGGCCCAGTTCGTGCGCGGCGATCGCGGCAGCGACCGCTTCAGGCGAGATGCCGAGCTTGGAGCCGAATCCGCCGCCGACATAGGGCGACAGGATGCGCACGCGCTCCCGAGGGATGCCGAGGGCGTCGGCGAGTTCCGCCTTGTTGTACTTTAGCATCTGGAAGGAGCCATGGAGCGTGAGGCGGTCGCCCGTCCATTCCGCCACCGACGCATGCAACTCCATCGCTGCCGAATGGTGCGGCGGCGTGGTGTAGGTGACGTCCACCTTCGCATGAGCGTCGGCCATCGCCGCGTCGAGATCGCCCTGGTCGAGCTTCCGCTTGTCGGGGCGGTCGACGCTTTCCGCGGTCTCGGGGTCGAGTTGCGCCTCCGCCTCCTCGTAGCGCAGCGCCAGCGCGGCGGCGCCGTGGCGCGCCTGCTCGAACGTCTCGGCGACGACGAGAGCGACTGGCTGACCGTGGTAGAAAACCTCGGTCGAGCCCTGGACCGGCGCCTCGCCGGCGCCGCCTTGCGCGGGATTTCGCAGGAAGCGCGCGTCCGCGAAGACGCCGAGCACGCCGGGCATCGCGCGGACGAGCGCGTCGTTCATTCCCGTCACGCGGCCACGCGCGACGGTGGCACGCACCAGCACGCCCTCGACCTGGCCCTCAAGCGCCTGCTCGGCGGCATAGGTCGCCCTACCGGTAACCTTGAGCGGGCCCTCAGGCCGGTCGAGCGGACGGTGGATCACCCCCTGTGCCGTCCGATCGAGCACGCGCGGATACGGCGCGTCCATCCTGAAGCTCGTGCTCATGCCCGCACCTCCGTGCCCGTGGCCGTGCGCAAGGTCGCCTTCAGCACCCGGCGCGCGAGAGGTATCTTGAAATCGTTGCCCCCCCATCCTCTCGCGTCGCGCAGCAGCCTGTCGGCGGCGCGGTCGAAAAGCGACTCCGAGGGCGCTTCGCCGACCAGCACCTCCTCGACCTCGCGGTCGCGCCAGGGCTTGTGCGCCAAACCCCCGAAGGCGAGCGCGGCGCGGGCGATCCGGCCTTCGCTCATCTCGACCACGCTGGCCAGCGAGACGAGCGCGAAGGCGTAGGACGCGCGATCGCCCACCTTGCGGTAGTCTTGGCGGCCTGTCGATGGCGGCGGCAGGATCACGGAGGTGATGAGTTCGCCGTCCTCGAGAAAGCTGTCCCGCTCGGGTTCATCCCCCGGCAGGCGGTGCAGATCGGCGAGAGGGCGGCGCCGACGCGCGCCGTCGGGCGCTTCCGTCTCGACTTCGGCGTCGAGCGCGAGCAGCGCCACCGCCATGTCGCTCGGATGCGTCGCGATGCACTGCTCGCTGGCGCCCAGGATCGCGTGGATGCGGTTGAAGCCGCCGATCGCGCCGCAGCCGCTGCCTGGGTCGCGCTTGTTGCAGGGCTGAGAGGTGTCGTAGAAATAATAGCAGCGCGTGCGCTGGAGCAGGTTGCCGCCGGTCGTGGCCTTGTTGCGCAGTTGCCCGGTCGCCCCGGCAAGCAGCGCCCGCGCCAGGAGCGGATAGTCCCGGCGGACGTGCGCGTCGGCGGCCAGATCGGCATTGGTCACCATCGCCCCGATCCGCAGCCCGCCCTCCGCCATGTCCTCGACCCCGCCGAGATCGAGCCGCGAGATGTCAACCAGCCGCAAGGGGGCCATTACCTCGAGCTTCATCAGGTCGAGCAGGTTCGTCCCGCCGGCGATAAAGGTCGCGCCGCCCTGCGCGGCTTCTGTCGCCGCGGCGGTGCCGTCGGCGCGGACATAGTCGAAAGGCCTCATTCGGGCACCTCGTCGCCGTTCGTCTTCTCGGCCGCCTCGCGGATCGCCGTGTTGATCCCGGTATAGGCCGCGCACCGGCAGAGATTGCCGCTCATGCGCTCGGAGATCTCGGCATCCGTGAGTTCCACCGGCCCGTCGAGCGTCACGGAGACGTGGCTGGGCCAGCCTGCGCGCGCCTCTTCCAGCATCGCGGCGGCCGAGACGATCTGGCCCGGGGTGCAGTAGCCGCACTGGTAGCCGTCGTGCGTCACGAAGGCGGCCTGGAGCGGATGAAGCGCATCCGGCGAGCCGATCCCCTCGATCGTCGTGATCTCGTCGCCGTGGTGCATCGCCGCGAGGGTGAGGCAGGCGTTGATGCGCCGGCCGTTCAGCAGCACCGTGCAGGCGCCACACTGGCCATGATCGCAGCCCTTCTTGCTACCGGTAAGCCCCAGGTGGTCCCGCAGTGCATCGAGAAGTGTCGTCCGCGGGTCGAGATCGAGCGCGTGCCGGTCGCCGTTGACGAGGAGTTCCATGCGCATCGATGTCCTTTCTGCTGGCGACCTGCGTCGCGCCGGCGGCCGAGGTGCCGGCGAACAATTAAGTAAACAACGCTTTGGCCCGCCGGTTCCGTTCCATCCGCACCTGGACGATAGGCTGCGGCTCACCATGGCCCGTCCGTGTCACTCGCACTTCTTCGTATGAGGACGGGACCGGACGCCGAGAGCGGCATCCATGACCCGGGTCCTCCGAGGCGAAGAGGCGTTTCAACGCCCGTGAAAGGGTGTCGACTCGACCTGCGCCCGAAGGGCCGCACTTCAGGTTCAGCTCATCTCGCCGAGAGCTGACCCCGAGACGCGGCCCGGGAGGCGCGGCGGAAACAGGGAAGTGAAAATCTTGACCGGCAGAGAGAGCCGGAGCCTGAAACTGGCGAACGCAATCTTCGACCACATCTTTCCCAAACCCACCTCTACCTGCGCAGCTGCCGCGGGTCCGCTGCGCGAATACGCCGGCAACGCCGGGAAGCGCTGCTGAGCGCCGCGGAGCTGCTCGGCGGCCCCAACGCTTCGCGAGCGGCAGCCGAGGCGCGGAAGGCTCTCGCCTCCGAGGCGATTCCCTCACGCAAGACACGACAGCAGTTCAACGCGCTGCTTAAGCTCCTGTCGCTGGAGAACGTCCACGACGAGACCCGCGAAGAAGCCGACCGCTTCGCGGCCATCGATCCGGCCGACCCGCGGGTCGAGGAGATATGCCTGCTGACTGACGGACTTCGTGATGCGCTCGAAAGGACGACTACGGATCATGCCCCCGTATCGCGACGGGCTGCGGCGTAATTCCGCGCCGAGCTTAACGCTGCCGGCCCGCTCCTGCCGGCAGCTCTTTTTTCGGCAGCGGCGGGCCTCGCGGGCGCGCCTCGGGGACTGCCGCGCCGGGATACCGTCACCTGGTAGCGATGGCCGGACAGCTGGTCTTCAACATACCGGCCCCGAGGCCCTGAGCTTTGCGCAAGTCGCCCGGATCATGTCCGAGTTGCTGGGTCGCCCGATCACCTACGCCCTGCCGTGGATCGCGCAATTCATCGCCCGCCACCGACGAGAGGGCACGCCGCTGGGCATGGCGCTCGTGATGACTGCGCTCTATTCCGTCCAGCGGTTCGGTGGCGCGGCAGAGGTCACCGATGACTTGGCCCGTCTGTAGGGGAAGCCGGCGGGTGAGCTACGAAGCTATGTCGCTCGGCGGCGCGCCGTGTGGCAGTGACGTCCGCTGGGCGTGTCGCACTTTTTTTCGGGGGGGGCAGCGCTATGCCGCTGCGCACCGATCGTGCCTTGGATCACTGAGCGACCGGCTGGCGTGTCGGATGCGCCGGTTCCGGTTCTTCCGGCGGGGTGGGGGCTTCCTTGCGGGCAATCAGGACGTAGAAGCCTGGCACGACGAAGAGCGTGAACAGGGTGCCGACGGTGATGCCCGAGAAGATCACCAGGCCCATGGCGAACCGCGCGGCCGCCCCTGCACCGTCGGCCAGCATCAGCGGCACGACGCCAAGCGCGGTTGCCGCGGTCGTCATCAGGATCGGCCGCAGGCGCAGCCGCGCCGAGGCGACAATGGCCGCCGCACGGTCCAACGCCTGGTCGCGACGCAGCTGATTGGCGAACTCCACGATCAAGATCCCATGTTTGGTGATCAATCCGATTAACGTGATCAGTCCAACCTGCGTGTAGATGTTGAGCGTCGCCAGCCCGAGGTTCAGCGGCACAATCACCCCGAAGATCGACAGCGGCACGGCCATCAGGATGATCAGCGGATCGCGCAGGCTTTCGAACTGCGCGGCCAGCACCAGGTAGATCACCACAATCGCCAGCACGAAGGCGATGGCGACGGTGTTGCCCTCGCCCATCTCCAGCCGGGACTGATCGGCGTAGTCTATGAAGAAGCCGTCGGGCGATTCGGCGCGCGCCATTTCTTCCAGCGCGGCCAGCCCGTCGCCGGTCGAGGTGCCGATCATCGGCAGTGCGGTCAGTGTGGCGGAATTGAGCTGGTTGAACTGCTCGATCGCTTGCGGCGCGACGGCGGTGCGAATGTCGGTGACGGCCGAGAGCGGCAGCAGTTCGCCAGTCATCGACGCGAGGTAGTATTCGCCCAGCCGTTCAGGGTTGTCGCGGTATTCGCGCGGCACCTGAAGGATAATGTCGTAGCTTTTCGAGTCGCGGTCGAAGCGCGCCACCGGCCCGTCGCCGACGAGCAGGCTCAGTGTCATACCGATCTCGCTGGCGGGGATGTTCAGCGCCGCCGCCCGGTCGCGATCGATGGAGACGACGACCTGCGTGGTGTCGAAGGACATCGAGTTCTGCACCACCAGAAACCGGCCCGAGGCGTCGGCTTCCTGCTTGATGCGCTCGGCGACCTCGTAGACGTCCGCCGGGTCGCCCGTGGACTGGATGACCAGCGAGATGGGCAGCCCGCCGCCCGCCCCGGGCAGCGACGGTGGCGCGAAAACGAAGGCCTGCAATCCGGCGATGGGCGCGATGCGGGCTTGCAGATCTTGCTGGATCTGCGCCTGGCTGCGGTCGCGGTCGGCCCAGTCGTCGAAGGCCCAGAGCATGATTCCACTGTTCGTTTGTCCGCCAAATCCGACGATGGAGAAGTTCGCGCGCAGTTCGGGCAGGTCGGCGGTCCGCTCGCGCATCTGGCCAACATAGTGGCTGGTGTAGTCGATGGTCGCGTAAGCCGGCGCGTTGATGAAGGAGAAAAGCGCACCCGAATCTTCCTCCGGCGCGAGTTCCGACTGGGTGTTGACGAACAGGAATGCCGTGACCGCAACCAGCGCGGCGACGACCAGCACCGTCACCGGAGTGAAGCGCAGCGAGGACGTGAGGCGGCGCGCATACCACCCTTCGAGCCGGCCGAAGCCGCGATCCAGCGCCTTCTGAAAACGATTGCCGCCACCGCCCGCCTTGAGCACGCGCGCGGCCATCATCGGCGAGATGGTCAGCGCTATGACGCCCGAGATGAAGACCGCACCCGCAAGCGCCACGGCGAATTCGCGAAACAGCGCCCCGGTCAGCCCGCCGATGAAGAACAGGGGCAGGAAGACCGCGATCAGGGTCATCATCATGGCAATGATCGCGGTCGAAAGCTCGCGCATCGCGGTGAATGCCGCCTGCATCGGCGTCTGACCGTCCTCGATATGGCGCTGCACGTTCTCGACAACGATGATGGCGTCATCGACGACCAGCCCGATCGCCAGCACCATCGCCAGAAGCGTCAGCAGGTTGATCGAATAGCCCGCAACGAACAGTATGAAGAACGTCCCCACCAGCGAAAGCGGGATCGCCACCAGCGGGATCGACACAGATCGGATCGAGCCCAGAAAGAGCAGGATGATCAGCGCGACGATCCCCGTGGCAAGCAGGATCGTGAACACCACCTCGTCGATCGAGGCCTCGATCTGCTCGGTCGCGTCGTACATCAGCTCCATCGTCATGCCGTCGGGCAGGCTGGCCTGGATCGCGGGCAGTTCTTCAAGCACCGCGGCCGAGACCTCGAGCGGGTTGGCGCCAGGGCTCGGAAAGACGCCGATGAAGGTGCCGGGCCGGCCGTCGAACGACACAACCATGTCGGTGCTGCTGGCCGCGAGTTCGATCCGCGCCACGTCGCGCAGGCGCACAACCTCGGTGCCCGATCCCGCCAGCGGCAGATCGCCGAACGCCTCGGGTGTCTGAAGGGTGGAGTCCATAGTGATGGCGTAGCCGACGAGTTCGCCCTGCGTCCGTCCCGGCGCGGCGAGGAAGTTGGCGTCGTTGATCGCCTGCGCGACCTGTGCCGCGGTCAGCCCCTGGCCCGCCAGCCGTACGGGATCGATCCAGACGCGCATGGCGTAGTTCGCAGCCCCCATGACCTGGGATTCGGCCACCCCCTCGATCGTGGACATGCGCGGCACGATTACCCTCTCGATGTATTCGGTAACCTGTTCGGCCGTCATCGCAGGGTTCTGCACGGCCAGATACATCGTGGCGAAGGTCTGCCCGGTTCCTTTGACGATGCTGGGGTCCTCGGCGTCGGCGGGCAGGCGGGCGCGCACTTCCTGCACCTTGGACATGACCTCGGTGAGGGCGGCGTCCGGGTTCTGGCCCAGCACCATGTTCACCGTCACGACCGAGGCCGAGGACCGCGACTGACTGGTGATGTAGTCCACTCCTTCGGCCGAGGCGACGGCGCTGGAGATCGGCGCGGTGACGAAGCCCTGGATCAACTCGGCCGAGGCGCCGGGATAGACGGTGGTGATGGTGATGACCGTCTCGTCGACCTGCGGATACTGCCGTGTCTGCAACCCGAAGAAGCCCATCAGGCCCAGAAGCACGATCATCAGGCCCAGCACCGATGCGCCGACCGGGCGCTTGATGAAAACGTCGGAAAGGCTCATCGCGCGACCTCGGGCGCTTCGGTTTCGGCAAGCGTCACAGGGGCGCGGTTCGACAGCCGGTTCTGGCCCGAGGCCACGACCCGATCACCGGCCGCAATCCCGTCGCGGATCTCGATCCAGCCGTTTGATCGCCGGCCAGCTTCAACGAAGACCTGCCGCACCTCAAGCGTGTCGGCGGTGTCGCTGCGCGGGCGCACGACATAGGCGAAGTCGCCATAAAGGCTGGTGACGACGCTGGTTTGCGGCAGTGCGATCACGTCGTCTTCGGCCGGCAGGTCGATGGCCACGCGCGCAAACTGGCCCGGTGTCAGCGCCCGGTCCGGGTTCTCGACCGCGCCGCGCAGGGCCACCATTCGGGTGTTCGGATCGACGCGCGGGTCGATGCCGATGATCTCGCCATCGAAACGACGCGCTCCGCCTTCAATGCGCACATGCAGCTGCTGGCCAATGAAAAGTGACGGCAGCGCCTGTTCCGGCAAGCTGAAATCCACGCGCATCGTGTCGAGGTCCTGCAACGTCGCGATCACCGTCCCGGGCGAGACATACGTGCCCGCATCGACCCGCGCGATCCCGATGGTTCCGTCGAATGGCGCCAACAGACTACGCTGACGAATCACCGCCTCGGCGCGCGCAACCTGGGCCGTGGCGCCGTCAAAGGCCGCCCGCGCCTGGTCAAGCTGCACGTCGGTCGTTACACCGCGCGCCTGAAGCGCCTGCCCACGATCGAGGTTGGCGCGCTCCAGCGCCAACTGGCTGCGCGCAGCGGCCACGTCGGCCTGCTGCACTTCGTCGTCAAGCCGCAACAAAAGTTGGCTTTCGGTAACGTCCTCGTTGGCGGAGAAGCCGATCTCGCGTACGATCCCAGACGCCTCGACCGTCAATTCGACCCCCTGCACGGCATTGACCGTGCCGATCGCGCCGAGGGTCGGCTGCCACGTGATCAACTCGGCCTCGACCGTCTCGACCGGCAGCGGCTGGACCGGCATGTCAGCGAGGAACTGCGCGATCATCCGGTCGCGAAAGAGGTTGAACCCAACCAGCCCGCCGCCGACGACGACGAGAAGAACACAGGCAATGATGAGGCGTTTGGTCATCTTCAGAGTCCAACTGACGATTGGGAACTTGTGTCTGCGAACGGAGAGGTATACCGTCTAGTCGGTGCAGTCAATCCGGTGAATCGTGATGAAACAGAACCAGGGAGCGCTGAAGCGCAGCGACACCCGTCGCCGAATCCTCGACGCCGCCGAAACACTTGCGCGCAACCTGGGACCGGCGCATCTCTCGCTCGACGCCGTCGCGGCCGAGGCCGGGGTCTCCAAAGGTGGGCTGCTCTATCATTTCCCGTCGAAAATTCGGCTGTTCGAAGCCATGGTTGCAGATCATCTCGACCGCCTCGACCTTTTCCTGCGCGGCGAAGAAGAGCGCGGACGCCCCGACGCGGTGATCGCGGCCTATCTGCGCCACTTCTACAATGAACGGCGCCGCGACACGCCGCCGTCTGCGGGCTTGCTGGCCGTATTCGCCGCAAACCCGCAGCTGCTGGAGCCGATACGAAACAGGCAGCAGGCGTTTCTCGAACGCATCCGGGCGAATGCGCGCGATCCGGACGCAGCGACGATAGCGTTTCTGGCGGTCGAAGGCATCCGCTCAGGCGAACTGCTCGGAACGCTGCCAATTGACAGGTTGGCTGTGCAGCGATTGGTTCTGGACTTGCAGCGGACCTTTTCCGAGTAAGACGAAAGGGCCCGCCAAGACGGCGACGAAGCTGCACCGGGTGCGTGAGCAGACTCCATGGCGTCGCCGTGTTTCGTGATCGAACGGCACTGTCTCAGGATGTTAGCGCGGGCGTCGCCGAACATCACATCGCAACTTTGAAAGGCTGCGGCCGAGATGGCGTGGCAGTTTACTAGCGGGGTCGTGCACTAACCGCACAGCCATGGAGTTGAAAGGAGCAATCTCAGGGAAGCGCGTGCCGGACCCGCACGGCATTGTTGGAGGGATGATTGCACGGCCCCGAAGCGTTGTCGTCGCGCAAAAAATTCAAGGCGCAGTGTGATTGCGTCACCGGCGGCGATTTGAGCATTTCCAGATGTTCCCCAAGTCAATAGCGAATTGCTTTGGACGCGGCGACTGGCATGTTTGGGTTGGACCAAGCGCTCCGCCGCGCTTGACCGACCGGTGGCAAAGACCTGACCGGTCCTCCGCCAGTCACGAAGCGAATGTCCGGTTAGCGCCAGGCCGGTCGACCCGGCGGTCGGCTTCACAGAGGGGCGGGAAACCGCAAGTGCAACCTACACGCTCACCGGCGCCTTCCGCTCGGGGCCTGGGTCTTGTTTCCGCGTGGACCGGGCGTATTGGCGCGATTTTCTGCGCTTAGCTTGCGCCAGCGGTCGAGACGCGCCGCTGACAGATCTCCGGCTGCGACGGCGGCCTGAACAGCACAGCCAGGTTCGTGCGCATGGCTGCAATCCCTGAACCGACA
>NZ_JADDJF010000073.1 GCF_017811755.1 Pararhodobacter sp. SW119
GTCCTGAGCCTAGAGCGCTTGATGCACAAGGCGTCGGTGGGCGTGGGCTCCGGTGCAGGGCAAGGTAACAAGGCAAGGGGTGATATCGTGTCGAGGGATCCTCTGAGTCGCGCCACGAGCAGCCTTGCATTGCGAAGCCGGTATCCGCACGGTATACATTTTTCCTGAAGGCATGGTGCGACACGACCTCGCCATGATCGTCAGGACATCCGGGGCCGCCATGAATGACAGTTCGGACGCAAGCACCTTGGGCCAATCCGCCTACGCGCGTCTGCGCCAGATGATCCTTGCCGGCGCGCTGCCGGCAGGCACGCGGCTGCAGGAGCAGGCACTGGCGGAGCGACTGGGTGTCTCTCGCACCCCCGTGCGCGAAGCGATCGGGAGACTTCATGCCGAGGGACTGGTTGCGCGACCGTCCGGTGGGGCGCCCGTCGTACACAGGATCACGGTGTCCGAAGTCATGGAAATCCTGCATGTGCGACGGCTTCTGGAGTGCGACGCGGCGCGCCAAGCGGCACTTGCTCCGCACCTGCCCGTCGAAGGCCTGCTGGAATTGAGATCGGTATTCAGGGGGTTTTGCGAGGGAGAGCGCCCGACACCCGAAGAGCACATAGCCTTCGATGATCGACTTCACCGACTGATCGCACAGACCTGCGGCTCGAACCTGTTAAGCGAATTGATCGAGACGTTGAAGCTGAAGACCAGGATGTTCGACAAAGGGTCCATACCCGAGCGGTTCGAACCAGGCTGCCGCGAGCATATCGAGATCATAGATGCCGTGCTTGCGCGAGATGGCGACCGCGCCGCGGCGGCCATGCATGTGCATCTGGAAGGGGCGCGAGCGGGCATCATTGCCCATCTTTCACGCTTGTTCTGATTTCGTGCGGCCGCACTGACGGACGCGGCATCGTTGGCGTTGACTTGCCATACACGCGGTATACAGTCGGGACGGAATCGAGATTGAAGGTTGAAGGAGGGGTCGCAGAATGTCCGAGAAGCCGCCGGGGCCGGTCGAACTTTCGGTGACTTTTCTCTATTTCCGCGACCTCCCGCGGGCGATGGCTTTCTATGAGCGTGTCATGGGATTCGAACTGGCCATCGATCAGGGCTGGTCGAAGATCTACCGGATAGCCGGTCACGCACATCTGGGCCTGGTGGACGAGACTCGTGGATCGCATCGCGCCGCGGATCCGAAGCCGGTCCAGATCTGCATCCGCGTGCCGAATGTCGACGCCTGGCATCGCTGGGCGTCCTCGCAGGAGGTCGAGGCGCTCAGCGATCCGAAGGACAGCGACAGCCTGCGCATACGCGCGTTTGTCTTCAACGATCCAGAAGGTCATCAGATCGAGGTGCAGTCCGCGCTCGCCTGATCGCCAACCGCGAAGAGGGTGGTGCACACCCCAGCAACCCCAACAAGGAGACCGAAATGACCCTGAACCTGTTACCCCTGCGCCGGCTCATGGCCACCGCGGCGCTGGCGCTGGCCCTTGCCGCCGGTAGTGCTGACGCCAAGCAATTGACCGTTGGCCTGACTGCGGATGCCGTCCACCTCGACCCGCAAGCGGGCGAGGAGTTGTCGTCGAACATCATGTTCTATCACATCTACGATCCGCTGGTGCGCCGCACCGCCGATCTGGAATTCGTGCCGGGTCTTGCCGAAAGCTGGGAACTGGTCGACGATACGACATGGCATTTTCGTTTGCGCGAAGGCGTGACCTTTCACAACGGCGCCGAGTTGACGCCACGCGACGTGGTCTTCACGCTGGAGCGCTTGAAGGCGTCGCTGATGTCGAGCCTCGGCCGGAACATCGAGAGCTTCAGCGAGGTCGATGAGCGCACCGTCGAGATCAAGACCTTCCAGCCCTACGCCGTCTTGCCGAACGACCTGGCCGGCATCCTCATCCTGAACGAGGCGCATGTCACCGAGGTGGGTGACGAGCAGGTCGACCTGTCCCCCGTGGGCACCGGCCCCTATCGGTTGGCGAACTGGTCCAAGGAAGACCGTCTGGTGCTGGAGGCGTTCGAGGAATACTGGGGCGGCAAGCCCGAGATCGACACCGTCGTCTTCCGGCCGATCACCAATCCCGCCACCCGGACGGCGGCCTTGCTGACCGGCGAAGTCGACATCGTTCAGGATCTTTCGGTCCGGGATGTCGAGCGCGTCGCGCGCGAAGCCGACTATGAGGTGATCACCCGTCCGAGCCTTCTGAACCTGGTGCTGGCACTTGATTTTCGTGACCAGTCGCCGACGATCCCGCTCGACACGAACCCGATGCAGGATCAGCGCGTGCGCGAGGCGATCACCCGGGCGATCGATGTCGAAACGATCCGCGTTGCGGTGATGAACGGTCTGTCGACACCGTCCGAGCAGTACGTCCCCGCCAGCCATATCGGCTATCTGCCGGGAGCAAGCTTTCGCGAGATGTACCCGTTTGACTTGGAGCGCGCGCGCGAACTGATGGCCGAAGCGGGTTATGCCGACGGCTTCAAGATGACGCTGGATGCAACGAACAACCGCTACGTCAACGACCAGCAGATCGCCCAGGCCCTGGCGCAGATGCTGTCGCAGATCGGGATCGAACTGGAACTGAACCTGATGCCGCGCGCCAATTTCTTCGGCTATATCCGCGTGCCGTCTGACAGCTCGTCCTTCATCATGTCCGGTTGGGATGTGCCGTCGGGCGATGCCGGGTCGATGTATGGCGCGATGTTCCATACACGCGACGTGCGCGATGCCTATGGCCGGGTGAACCGCGGCGCCTATTCCAACCCGGACGTCGACGCGTTGATCATTGAGGCCGACAGCACCGCGGATGTGCGGCAGCGCCATGAGACTTTGCAACGGGTCACCGAGATCCTGATGCAGGATATCCCGATGATCCCCGTCCACTACGAGCAGGACATCTACGCCGCCCACAACCGGGTGCAGTTCACGCCACGGACCGACAAGTTCATGTGGGCCTTCGAAATGGACATCGCAGAGTAAGGCGGTCGCGAGCCGGGCGCCAACGCGCCCGGCGTCGCCGGAATAATCCCATGTTCGCATATGCCGTCAAACGGCTGATCCAGATGCTGGTGGTGCTCTGGGCGGTCTCCGTCATCGTCTTCATGATGATGAGCTTCACCGGCGATCCGGTATTCATGGTCGTCCCGATCGACGCCACCGATGCCGAGATCGCGCAGGCGCGCCGCATCCTGGGCCTCGACCGCTCCTTGCCCGAGCAATACGTGTTGTTCCTCAAGAACCTGCTCCAGGGCGAATTCGGACGATCCTACGTGTTTCGTCAACCCGCGCTCGACCTGATTCTGGAGCGCCTGCCCGCGACACTGGAAATTGTGCTGGTTGCCCTGCTGATTGCTACCGTCGTCGCGATCCCGCTCGGTGTCTTCGCCGGCGCCAATCCGCAGAATCCGCTCAGCCGGTTGATCATGTCGGGCTCGCTCGTCGGGATTTCGCTGCCCGGTTTCTGGGTCGGCATGATGCTGATCTTCATCTTCGCGGTGGAATTACGGCTTTTTCCGTCGTCGGGCCGTGGTGAAACGGTCGAGTTTCTGGGAATCCGAACCTCGCTTCTGACGGCGAACGGCTGGCACCACATCGTCCTGCCGGCGGTAACCCTCAGCTTTGGCACGCTTGCGATCATCCTGCGCATCACCCGCGCCGGCATGATGGAGGTCATGCGCCAGGACTACATCAAGTTCGCCCGCGCCAAGGGTGTTTCACGCCGCGGCGTGCTCTATGGGCACGGGTTGCGCAACGGTTTGATCCCGGTCGTCACGATCTTCGGATTGCAACTGGGCGACCTGATCGCCTTCGCCACGATCACCGAAACGATCTTTGCCTGGCCCGGCATGGGCAAGCTTTTGATCGATTCGATCTACCGCGCCGACCGGCCCGTCATCGTGGTCTACCTGATGCTGGTTGCGCTGATCTTTGTCGTCGTCAACTTCATCGTCGACATCCTTTACACGATGATCGATCCAAGGATCACGGTGAAGTAATGGCATCGCGCGTCCTGTCCTCGCAGCTGGTTTTCAACTGGCGCCGCAACCCGCCGGCGATCCTCGGCACGTTGGTTGTGCTGCTTTGCGCGGTGATCGTCATCGCCGGGCCGCTTCTTGTCAGCCAGAACCCCTATGATCTGCGCCAGTTGAGCCTGCTCGACAGCTACAAGCCGCCCGTCTGGCTCGACGGCGGCGATCCGCGCTATCTGCTGGGCACCGACGGGCAGGGGCGCGACGTGATGGCCTCCATCGTCTACGGCACGCGGATCTCGGCGATGATCGGAGTTACCGCGATGCTGATGGCCTGCGCCATCGGCACGACGCTCGGGTTGCTCGCCGGGTATTTTGGTGGTCGCCTGGATGCGCTGATCATGCGGGTCGCTGATGTTCAGCTATCCTTCCCCTCGATGCTGATCGCGCTTTTTCTGATGTCCGCCTTCGGCACCGGTATCGACAAGGTGCTGATCGCGCTCACCGCCGTGGGTTGGGTCGTCTATGCCCGCACCGTGCGCGGCTCGACCCTGGGCGAGGTGCAGAAAGAATACGTGCAGGCCGCGCATGTCGCCGGGCTTTCGCATGCCAAGATCATCCTCAGGCATGTCCTGCCCAACGTGCTGACGCCTCTGATCGTGATCGCCACCGTGCAGGTCGGCACCTTCATCCTGATCGAGGCGTCGCTGTCCTTCCTGGGCGTCGGCGTGCCGATCACCCGTCCCTCGCTGGGTTTGCTCATCAAGAATGGTTTTGACGTGCTTTTTGCAGGGCTTTGGTGGAACTCGGTCTTTCCGGGACTGATGATCATGGCGATGGTCTTCGGCATCAACCTAATGGGCGATTTCCTGCGCGACGAACTGAACCCGAGGCTGAAATGACCGCGCCGCTTCTGTCCGTGCGCGGGTTGCGTACCTGGTTTCATACTTTCGCCGGCATCGTGAAGGCGGTGAACGGCGTCAGTTTCGACCTGATGCCCGGTGAAGTGATGGGGCTGGTGGGTGAATCCGGCGGCGGCAAGTCGGTCGTCGGCTTCTCGATCCTGGGGCTCATCGATCCGCCGGGCAAGATCGAGCAGGGCGAGATCGTGTTCGACGGCCGGGACCTGGCGCAACTGCCCGAGGACGCGCTGCGCCGGATCCGCGGGCGTGAGATCGGCATGGTCTTCCAGGACCCGATGACCTCGCTCAACCCGGTGCAGACGATCGGCCGCCAGATGGACGAGGTCTTGCGCCTGCACACGACACTCGACGCCCGTGCCCGCCGCGCCCGCTGTGTCGAGATGCTGGAAAGCGTCGGCATCAGCCAGGCGGCCGAGCGCCTGGGCGCCTATCCGCACCAGTTCTCTGGCGGCATGCGCCAGCGCGTGGTGATCGCCATCGCCATGCTGGCGCGGCCCCGCCTGATCATCGCCGACGAGCCGACGACCGCGCTGGATGTCACCATCCAGAGCCAGATCCTGCGTCTCATGCGCCGCCAGATCGCAGAGGAGGGTGCATCGATGATCCTGGTGACCCACGATCTGGCCGTGGTGGCGGAAATGGTCGACAAGATCACCGTTCTCTACTGCGGCAAGGTGGTCGAGGCCGGCCCCGTGCGCGAGGTGATCGACACCCCCGCGCATCCCTACACGCGGGGCCTGATCGACTCGATCCCCAACCCTGCGCACCGTCTGCCGCGCCTCAACCAGATTCCCGGCACCGTGCCCGATGTGCGCAACCTGCCCGCAGGCTGCAACTTCCGCGACCGCTGCCCGCGCGCGCAGGCGCTCTGCGCCGAGGTCGAACCGCCGCTGATCCCGAAGCGCGGCGGCCAGCAGGCCGCCTGCCACTTCCCTGTTGCGATAGGGGAGCCCGCATGACCGCGATGCTCGAGGTCGCGAGGTTGGAGCAGCGCTTCCAGCTTAGCAAGGGGCTCCTTGACCGGATCAGCTTCAAGGGCGGCATCCCGAGGCTGCGCGACACCACCGTGCATGCGGTGAACGGCGTCAGCTTTTCCATCGCGCCGGGCGAGGTTCTGGCGCTTGTCGGTGAGAGCGGCTGCGGCAAGTCCACCGTCGCCAAGACCATCGCCCGGATCTACGAGCCCACCGGCGGGCGTATCCGCATCGATGGCGAGGATGTCAGCACCTACGGGCCGCGCAAGATGCTGCCGGTGCGTGCCAAGATGCAGATGATCTTTCAGGACCCCTTCGCCTCGCTCAACCCGCGTCAGAAGGTGCGCGACATCGTGGCCGAGCCGCTTCTGCAGCAACTCGGATCGGGCCGACGCGCCGAGGTGAGCGAACGCACGGCGGCGCTGCTGGCGCGCGTCGGGCTCAATCCCGAACAGGCCGGGCGCTATCCGCACCAGTTCTCGGGCGGGCAGCGCCAGCGCATCGGTATCGCCCGGGCGCTCTCGGTCAATCCCGGCCTGATCATCGCCGATGAGCCGGTCTCGGCGCTCGACGTGTCGATCCAGGCGCAGATCCTCAACCTGATGCTGGATCTGCGCGACGAGTTCGGGCTGGCCTATCTCTTCATCAGCCATGATCTGTCGGTCGTCCATCACATCGCCGACCGGATCGGGGTGATGTATCTGGGCTTCATGGTCGAGGCCGCGCCCCGCGACCGGCTCTTCGCGCAGCCGCGCCACCCCTACACGCGCGCGCTTCTGTCGGCCGCCCCGACGATCGAGCCGCACCGACGGACCACCGAGATCGAACTGACGGGCGAGGTGCCGAGCGCGCTCTCGCTGCCCTCGGGCTGCTGCTTTCGCACCCGCTGCCCCTTCGCCTGGGACCGCTGCGCGGCCGAGCGCCCCGCCCTGCGCGACCTCGGCGGCGGCCAGTCGGTCGCCTGCCATCTGATCGACGAACCCGAAAGGGACCGACTTTGACCACGATCCTGCAAGCCCGCCTGCCACTGCGCGACCCGCATGACTGCACCGATGGCGCGGACGAGCTGTGTCTTTACGGCGCCTTCTACGACACGCTGATGCGGCGCGGGGGCGCGGGCTTCGCCCCCCGCCTGGCCGAAACCTGGGAGGTGGCGGATGACGCCCGCCACTGGCGCTTTCGGCTGCGCCCTGGCGTGCGGTTCCATGACGGTACCCCCTGCGACGCCGCGGCGGTCGTGGCCTCGCTCAGGCGCATGGCGCGACCCGACAAGGGCTACACGCTTGGCGCACCAGGCGTCTGGGCGCAGTATCTGGGCGGCGCGGACATCGCCGCAGCAGACCCGCTGACTGTCGAGGTTGCACTGACACAGCCGATGGCCGATCTGCCCGACGTGCTGGTCCAGGGTTTTATCGTGGCCCCCGCAGGCATCGCGGCGCTGGAAGAGGGCGTGACCACCACTCCCATCGGGACCGGCCCCTACCGACTGACCGGCACGGGCGAAGGCTGGATCGCGGCCGCGGCGGTCGATCACTTTGCCGGCCGTCCCGCAAACCCCGATCTGCGCTGGGAAGCCGAGCCCGACCCCGCCCGTCGGCTGGAACGGTTGCTCGCGGGCGAGGCGCATGTCGCCACTGCGCTCGAGTTTCACGCCTCCCGCGCGCTCGAAACCGCCGGCGCGACGCGCATCGAGCAGCTCTCGCCCGTGGCCATCATCTACCTGCTGAACGCCGCGAAAGGGCCACTTGCCGATCCCCGCGTGCGGCTGGCGCTGTCGCTCGCGCTCGACCGCGCGGGGCTGATCGACGCCGCCGTCGAAGGCGCCGCCCGTCCGCTCAACGGCATTGTCAGCCCCCTGCATTTCGGCGCCGGAACCGACCCCGCGCCGGCTCGCGATCCGGCCCGCGCCCGTGCGCTTCTGTCCGAGGCGGGCCATGCCGACGGTCTGGAACTGGGCCTCGACTGCCCCACCCGCCTGCCGGACGAAGCAGAGAAGCTGAGCGCGGCGCTCGCGGCGCAACTCGCCGAAATCGGCGTCAAGCTGGAGATCCATATCCACCCCGAGCGTGAGGATTACGCCCACATGGTCCGGCGCAAGGAGATCCGCGATCTCTGCGTCTTCGACAGTTCGCCCCTCTCGACCTTCCGGGTACTTCACGAGAAGATCGATAGCCGTGTGCGCGGCTCCTGGTGGCAGGGCTACGCGAACGCCGAGGTCGAGGCGCTGATCGACCGCGGCCGCACGACGACCGACGATGCCGCCCGCGCGGCCCACTACGCGCAGGCTTACCGCCTGATGCAGCAGGATCCGCCCTGGCTCACGCTTTACAACCCGCTCAAGGTCACCGGGATCGCCGGTCGGCATCCCGGCTTTTCGCTGCCCGTCGATGCGGTCCTCGATGTCGCCGCCCTGCCCAAGCTGGAGGGGTGACGATGGACCTGCTGATCACCGGCGCCACGATCCTCAGCATGGACCCGGCGCGGCACGTCCTGAAGGATGCCGCCGTCGCGGTGCAGGGCGGGCGCATCGCCGCCATCGGCCCCGCTACCGACCTGCCGCAGGCCGCAGCCCAGGTCATTGACGCGCGCGGCATGGTAATGATGCCCGGCCTCATCGACGTCCACGCCCATGCCGGGCACGGACTGATCAAGTCGATGGGCATGGACCGCGCCAACCGCTGGGAGGAGATCTGCGGCGAGGTCTACACCACAGCCTCGCCGCCCGAATTCTGGTATGCCGAAGCGCGGCTTGCGGCACTTGAGCGGCTGCGCTTTGGCGTGACCTGCGGCGTCTCGCTTCTGGGCGGCGGCGACACGATCATGCGCACCGATGCGCCCGACTACGGCGAGGCGCATTGCGACGGCGTGGCCGAGGTCGGCACCCGTTCGGTCGTCGCCGTCGGCCCCACGCGCGCGCCGCATCCGCGCAGCTACGCCGGGGCCGATGGCGTTCGCTATCCGGTGACCTTCGAGCGCCAACTCGATACCTGTCGCACGCTCGTGCAACGCCGGCATGGCCGGGGGCGTATCGAGATCGCGCTTCTCTATCCCGTGCTCCGCGACGAGCATGAGTCGGGCATGGCCCCCAGCGATTATGCCGAGGCCACGCGCCAGGCCCAGGCGACGCGGGCGCTCGCGCGCGATCACGGGCTGGTTTTCACCCAGGACGGGCACGAGAAGGGATCGATCCGCAGGGCGGAGGCGCTGGGACTTCTGGACGAACGGGCGCTGCTTTCGCATGCCATCGACCTCTACGACGACGAGATCGAGATCTGCGCGCGAACCGACACCAAGATCGCGCACAACCCCTCGGCTCTGGCCTCGGTCCGCGGCCGCTGTCCGGCGATCGAGTTGATCGAGGCCGGGGTCTGTGTCGCCTTGGGATCGGACGCGACGGCGCCGGACCGATCCGGTGACATGTTCCGCCACATGCAGCAGGCGATGCACTACCATCGGCGGCATTTTCGGGATGCGGATGTGTTGCCGCCGGGGAAGGTGTTGGAAATGGCAACGATCGACGCCGCCCGTGCGCTGGGGCTGGCGGACCGGGTGGGTTCCATCGAGACGGGCAAGGAAGCCGACCTTGTCCTCGTGGACATGCGTCGGCCGCATCTTTATCCGGTGAACATGGAACCTTATCGCATGGCGTGCTTTGCCAACGGCAACGATGTCGACACCGTCGTGATCGGCGGCGAGGTCGTGCTAAGCGAAGGCCGACCAACGCGTGTCGACACCGGCCGTATCCTCGCGGATGCGCAGCGAGGGGCCGAGGCGATGATCGAACGGATCGGCGCTGCTGCCGATCTGGAGCTGCCGAAAGGCTTCTGGGGACACGCCCGCTATCCGGCCGGTGACACCTGAAAAGCGGAAAACCCCGCCGTCGTGGTCTCGAACCGGCAATCCTGTCCGAACCGCACCGCCCGCAAGACCTGAAGGAGACAACACAATGACCCGTCTGACCGAAGATGCCGCCGGCGTCTATGTGATCGCCGCGACCCCCTTCCTGCCCGATGGGGCCATCGATCACGCCAGCATCGACCGGATGGTCGCTTTCTACCTCGAGGCTGGCGCGACCGGGCTGACCATCCTCGGGATGATGGGCGAGGCGCCGAAGCTGACGCAGGACGAATCGCTCTCGGTCGTCAATCAGGTGCTGGACCAGGTCGGCGGGCGCGTCCCCGTCGTCGTCGGCGTCTCGGCGCCCGGCTTCGCGCAGATCGCGGGTCTGAGCGCGGCGGTGATGGATGCCGGCGCCGCCGCGGTGATGATCGCGCCGCCGGGCAGCCTGCGCACCGACGACCAGATCGTCGCCTACTACCGCCAGGCTGCCGAGTTCATCGGTGACACGCCCTTCGTGCTGCAGGACTTCCCGCTGGTCACGGGCGTGCAGATCGCGGTTCCGGTCATTGCCCGCATCGTCGAGGAATCGCCGACCTGTGTCTGCCTCAAGCACGAGGATTGGCCGGGGCTCGACAAGATCGGTGCGTTGCGTGCCGAGGGGCGGCTTTCGCGGCGCATCTCGATCCTGTGCGGCAACGGGGGGCTTTTCCTGCCCGAGGAGATGACGCGCGGGGCGGACGGGGCGATGACCGGTTTCGCGTTCCCGGAGATGATGGTGGATGTGGTCCGGCATATGCGGGCCGGTGAGGTGGACCGTGCGCACGACCTTTTCGACGCCTACCTGCCGCTGGCGCGCTACGAGCAGCAGCCCGGGGCGGGCCTTGCGGTGCGCAAGTATATCCTGGCGAAGCGGGGGGTCATCGCGCATGACAGCCTGCGCCGCCCCGGTGCGGCGCTCAACGCGGCGACGCGGGCCGAGGTCGACATGCTGCTGGCGCGCCAAGAGCGGCGGTTGCAGGAACTGAGCTAGGACCGGGCCGACTTCGGTGGATGGCGTGCAAATTTGCACGCTTTCTCAAGGCGCTGATTTATAGTGATATTCCGGCGCCGTTAACCGCAATGA
>NZ_JADDJF010000074.1 GCF_017811755.1 Pararhodobacter sp. SW119
AGGGGACATGGTTGGTGTTCGGGCTCGGGCCTGTGCCAGCATTACGGCATTACAGCATTCTTGGGCGGCGGTGCGACATGCGCCTGAAAAGGAAAATCGATGACGAAAAGCGACTACGAGAAGAACAGCATTACGCTGCCTGGCGCAGTGGCCATGGGCACCGGCGTGATGATCGGCGCGGGCATCTTCGCGCTGACCGGCCAGATCGCCGAGCTCGCCGGGCCGCTCTTTCCGCTCTCGTTCGTCGTCGGCGCCATCGTGACCGCCTTCAGCGCCTACACCTACATCAAGATGTCGAACGCCTATCCCTCCGCGGGCGGCATCGGGATGATCCTGAAGAAGGCCTACGGACCCACGACGGTCGCGGCCGGGGCCGCCCTGCTGATGGCGCTGTCGATGGTCATCAATGAGAGCCTTGTCGCGCGCACCTTCGGAACCTACACACTGCGGGCGTTCGGCGGCGATCCGGACAGCATTCTGGTGCCCATTCTCGGTGTCGGGCTGATCGTCTTCGCCTATCTCGTGAACGCCTCGGGCACCCGGTCGGTCGGGCTGTTCTCCATCATAATGGCCGTGCTCAAGGTGGGCGGCATCGCGCTGTTCGGCGCAGCGGGTCTTTGGGCAAGCGGCATCTCGTTCGAGGCGACGGGTGATGATTTTGCAGCCACAGGGTTCGTGGCATCGGTTGCGCTGTCGATCCTGGCGTTCAAGGGCTTCACCACCATCACCAACAGCGGCGCCGAGGTCACCGACCCGCACCGCAACGTGGGCCGGGCCATCATCTGGTCGATCGCCATCTGCGTCGTCGTCTATCTGCTGGTGGCCTTCGCGGTCGGCTCCAGCCTGCCGCTCGACCGTATCGTGGCGGCGAAGGACTACGCGCTGGCCGAAGCGGCCGAGCCCGCCCTCGGTCAGACCGGTTTCTACCTGACGGTGGCGCTGGCGCTGGTGGCCACGGCGTCGGGTCTGATCGCCAGCGTATTCGCGGTCTCGCGGATGCTGGCGATTCTCACTGACATGAAGATGATCCCGCACAGCCATTTCGGAATGCCAGGCACGATCAAGGAACACACGCTCGTCTACACCGTCGTGATCGCGGGCTTCCTGACAGTCTTCTTCGACCTCAGCCGCATCGCCTCGCTCGGGGCTTTCTTCTACCTGGTGATGGACATGATCATCCACTTCGGCGTGTTCCGGCATCTGCGCGAGGAAATCGGCGCGCGAGGCGGGGTGTTGCTGACGGCCATCGCCCTCGATGCCGTGGTGTTGGCCGCCTTCGCCGCAATGAAGTGGCAGTCGGACCCGCTCATCGTCGTGGTCGGCATCATCGGCATGGCGCTCGTGTTCCTGTTCGTCCGGGTGTTCCTGGCGCGCAATCCGGTCCGGGAAGCGCTCACGACCAGCACTAAAAAAGAGCTTGAGCTTCAAGTCTCTGGAAGGTGCAAGTTGAAACAAGACATCGAAAGGCTGGCAGACCATGGAGCATGATCATCATCACGCGGCGCCCGACATCCCGGCGGGGACTGAAACGGCAAAGGACCCAGTCTGCGGGATGACGGTCGCAGTCAAACCCGATGGGCGTCACGCCGAGTTCAAGGCCGAGACTTTCCATTTCTGCTCCGAGAAGTCCCAGACGAAGTTCGAGGCGGATCTGTGGTTCTACGCCTTGGGCCGGGCCGCCGGGCGGAAGAAGGCTGCTCCGGCCAACGTCCAGTACACCTGTCCGATGCATCCCGAGATCGTCCGCGACGCGCCGGGGGCCTGCCCGATCTGCGGCATGGCGCTGGAGCCGATGGTCCCGTCCGACGAGCCCAGCGAGGAACTGACCGACTTCACACGGCGGATGTGGATTTCGGCCGCGGCCGCGCTGCCGCTCGTCATTCTGACGATGGATGAACTGGTGGCGCTGCCGGTGCGCGACTGGATTGGACACCAGACCGCCAGCTATCTCGAGTTCGTGCTGGCCACGCCGATAATCCTTTCGGCGGCGCTGCCATTTTTCAGGCGTGGTTGGGATTCGGTGGTGAACCGCAGCCCAACATGTGGACGCTGATCAGTCTCGGCGTGGGGGCTGCCTACCTCTATTCTATCGTCGCCACGTTTATGCCGGGCGTCTTTCCCGAACAGTAGCGGATGGGCCACGGTGTCGGCACCTATTTCGAGGCGGCGGTCGTGATCGTGACCTTGGTCTTCGTGGGTCAGGTGCTGGAATTGCGCGCACGCGAGCGCACCGGCGATGCGCTCCGCGCGCTGCTGGATCTGGCGCCCAAGACGGCCCGTCGCATCCTGCCCGATGGCACGGAGTATGACGCACCGCTTGAAAACATCATGGAGGGGGACAGGCTGCGCATGCGCCCGGGCGACGCGGTCCCGGTCGACGGTGTGGGATCGGCCGCTCGTCGCTCGATGAAAGCATGCTGACCAGCGAGTCGATGCCGGTCGAAAAGGGTCCGGGCGATGCCGTGACCGATGCCACGATCAACAAGAACGGCTCTCTGGTGATCGAGGCGGGCAAGGTCGGCTCCGACAGCGTGCTGGCGCAGATCGTGGCCCTGGTGTCGAACGCACGCCGGTCCCGCGCGCCGATCCAGGGTCTG
This sequence comes from Pararhodobacter sp. SW119, assembly GCF_017811755.1. Lineage (GTDB taxonomy): Bacteria > Pseudomonadota > Alphaproteobacteria > Rhodobacterales > Rhodobacteraceae > Pararhodobacter. The sequence goes on from NZ_JADDJF010000074.1 coordinate 2,598, forward strand.
GCCGACCCTGTTTCGGCGGTGTTCGTGCCGACGGTGGTAATCATCGCCGTAATAGCCTTCGTCGTCTGGCTGACCGTCGGCCCCGAACCTGCGCTGGTCTTCGCCATAGCATCCGCCGTTTCGGTCCTCATCATTGCCTTTCCCTGTGCGCTCGGACTCGCGACGCCGATCTCCATCACCACGGCGGCGGGACGCGGCGCACAGGCGGGCGTGTTGATCAAGGACGCCGAGGCACTGGAGCGCATGGCGGCCGTCGACACGCTGATCGTGGACAAGACCGGCGCGCTGACCATGGGCAAGCCGAAGCTGACGGACACCGTGGCGGTTGCGGACATCAGCGAGACCGACCTGCTGTCGCTCGCCGCAGCGCTCGAGCGTGGCTCGGAGCACCCGCTGGCGGAGGCGATCGTCGAAGGGGCGGAAGCGCAGGGCGCCCCGCGTCTGGAAGCGACCGACTTCGACGCCGTCACCGGCAAGGGCGTGCGTGGCAGTGTCGGGGGACGCGCGGTGGCGCTTGGAAATGCCGCGATGATGCGGGAGATGGGGCTGTACACGGGTGCGGCCGAGGTGAAGGCGGACACGCTGCGCGCCGAGGGGAAGACGGCCATGTTCATCGCGGTCGATAGCGCGCTCGTTGGCATCGTCGCAGTGGCCGACCCGATAAAGGACTCCACCGCGCAGGCCATCAGGGAACTTCATGCCCAGGGGCTGCGGGTGATCATGGAGACCGGCGACAACGAGCGCACGGCGCGGGCGGTGGCGGGCAAGCTCGGAATCGACGAGGTGCGCGCCGGCGTCCTGCCCGAAGCCAAGAAGGATCTGATCGACCAGTTGCGCCGCGACGGCCACAAGATCGCGATGGCGGGCGATGGGGTGAACGACGCGCCCGCGCTCGCTGCCGCCGATGTCGGCAGCGCCATGGGCACGGGGGCCGATGTGGCGATGGAAAGCGCCGGTATCACCCTGCTCGGCGGCGACCTGATGGGCATCGTCCGGGCGCGCAAGCTGGCCCGCGCCACCCTGCGCAACATCAAGCAGAACCTGTTCTTCGCCTTCGCCTACAACACTCTCGGGGTGCCGGTCGCGGCGGGGCTGCTCTACCCGCTCACGGGGATGGTGCTGTCCCCAATGATCGCGGCGGCGGCGATGAGCCTGTCGTCGGTGTCGGTGATCACGAACGCGCTGCGACTGCGGCGGATCGAGCTGTGAAGGGCTGACGATGTCCGAAGAACCGAACCGCTGGGAAAGCGTCTACCGAAGCAAGGAGGAGGCCGAGACAAGCTGGTTCGAGGACCGTCCGCAGGTATCGCTCGACCTCATAGCGGAGAAAGGCGTGGGCAAGGACGCGGCCATCGTCGATGTGTGGTGGCGAACGTCCTGCACTGGCAGCCCTCCGGCCGCTTCGACGTCTGGCATGATCGGGCTGCGTTCCATTTCCTGACCGAGGCTTCCGATCAGGACGCCTATCTGCGGGTCATGGATCGGGCCCTTGTCCCCGGCGGCCACGCCATCATCGGAACGTTCGCGCTCGATGGTCCGACGTCGTGCAGCGGTCTGCCGGTCGCGCGCTATGATGCGGCCCTGCTTTCGGAACGGCTTGGTAGCGGATATCGGCTCGTCAGATCGCTGAGCCACGAACACCGCACACCGTGGGGCAGCGTGCAGCGGTTCCATTTCGGGCTCTTTCAGAAGGTCTGAAAGGTGTCGGGAGATCGTCAATCTGCGGCCGCGTTGGACCGCTGCGCTTGCGCGTCGCGAATGTGTTCGGGCCACGTTGACTTGATGTAGTCCAGGATGGCTTCGATCTCGCCTTGGTCCAGCACGGAGCCGAAGCCCGGCATGCCCGACGTGAAGGTCACGCCCATGTCGTCCAGAACGGCCTGACCGCCTCGGGCGATGTAGTCGATGAGCATGGCATCATCATGATGCCAGGTGTGGCCCGTCTCGTCATGTGGCGGCGCCGGATAAAAGCCGTTGGCGTCAGGGCTGCGCCAGTCGGGCTGTCCCTCGAGATCGACGCCGTGGCAGACTGCGCAGTGCTCGACGTAAAGCGCGCGGCCGGAGTCGGTGTTCGTCTCGGAAGCGTGGAGGAACGCCGCAGCCGGAACCGGCATGAGCCCGATCAGCAGGGAGAATGCAGGCAACAGATGCCGACCGGGCAAGAGCGGTTTGACCGGCATCCGGTGCCCCTGTCGGCGCCACGACCCAGCCATCAGCGAAAGAAGACGTATTTGACCAGTGCCGCAACGACGAGCACCACGAGAATGGCGACCATGACGCCCCACAGCCCCATTCCCCACATCATGCCGTCGCCCATCATCGTTCCGATCTCCTGACTCCTAGTGGTCGCGCGACCTTCCCGAGAGCCCGTCGATGATCGGGCAGTCCGGGCGGAGGTCGCCGTGACATTTCTCGACAAGATGCCCGAGGATCTCCCGCAACCCGGTCAGTTCCGCGATCTTCCGGTCGATCTCGCCAAGCTTCTCGGTGGCGATCGCCTTCACATCCGCGCTGGCGCGGTCGCGGTCGGTATAGAGGGAGAGCAGCTGCCGACATTCCTCGACTGAAAACCCGAGGCTGCGGGACCGTTGGACGAAGCGCAGCCGGTGGACGTCCTCGTTGGAATAGTCGCGGTTCCCGTTGGCAGCCCGGTCGGCGGTCAGCAGACCGATCTCCTCGTAGTAGCGGATCGTCTTGGGCGGCAGGCACGATTGCCTGGCGGCTGTCCCGATGTTCATGGCGCATCTCCTGACCCTGCCCCCCCCCAATATAGGGGTTCCGGTCACTGGAAGCTCAAGAGATTTCGAAGTGACAAACGGAATTGGCCGCGCGGCTGAACCGCGCGGCCATCCGGGTCTCAGTTGGCGTTCTCAGCCAGCCAAGTGGTCATCCGCTCGATCTCGGGGCCCTGCGCCGCGATGATCTCCTCGGCAAGCGCGCGCATCTGCGGATCGTCGCCGTGCTCGAGCAAAACCTCAGCCATGTCGATGGCGCCCTGATGGTGGGCGATCATTCCACAGGCGAAGGCCACGTCGGCATCCTCCATCATCATGCCTTCGTGCATGGCCGCCATGGTGATCATCATCTTGCGCATGTTCTCCTGCACATGCTCGGGCATGCTTTCGAGGTCCATGCCTCCCATGCCCATCATCTCCATCATGCCGGCGCCCATGCCGCCGCCCTGATTGCCGTGCATGCCACCGTGGCCCATGGCCGAATGGTCCATGCCGCCTGCGGCGGAAGCTGTCGTGCACTGCTCGGGGAGCTGGAATTCCGCGTCCTGCGCCAAAGCGGGCGCCGAGAAGGCGGTTGCGGCGACAGCCGCTCCTAGGATCGTCTTTGCGATGTTCATCTTGAGTTTTCCTGATTGTGTTAATTTCATTGGCGATCAGACAGGCATACGTCGGGGCGGCGGCAGCACCATCCCCGGATCGCTGCCGGTGCCACGGACAGCTGATGCAGCAGTCGCCCCGTCATCGCAGACAATCAAGGGCAGGTCTTGCGGTCCGACCGAAATGCCCGGACAGCAATGGGCCATCATGCAACAGCCGATCGCAGAAGCGGCGCAGTCGGCATCCAACTGGACATTGAGATACCGGATCTGGTCGTTCTCTTCGATATTCGCGTGGTGGCCATGCGTTCCTGCCTGCACCCCGTCATTAACGGATACTGCAGACCCATGGTCGACGGGCGGCCAGACGAGCACGAAGGCCAGCGTCAGTAACGCTGCCAATCCCATTCTCCAACTCCACGCAGACCTTTTCATCGATACTCGTCCATCCGGGGAAACAGCTCTGCCAGTGCTTACAACCCGCGGGCCATCAGCGCGTTCCTCCTTGCATCGTCACCGACAGCCGGCAGGACATCACGCCGCGCGGCGCGGCGGAAATCCGGCGTCTTGGAGCACGGCCGCCACGGCGGATTGATCAGCACCCGACTCCACGGTGACGCGTTTCAGGTTGAGGGCAATGTCGACCTTTGCCTGCGGATCAACCGAGTGGATCGCCTTGGTGACGCTCTTGGCACAGCCGCCGCACGCCATGTTGTCGATCTGGAATTGCATGAGAGTCTCCCCGAGCATCTGGTTAGCCCTGAAGATGGGGCTTCCAGTCAGTGGAAGGTCAAGAGAAGCCCGGGCGCGATCGATGCGCTACGGCTCAACCTTCCGTGTACGAGTGACGATTGCGACTCAGTTGGATGAGGCGTGTGAGTAAGCTATCAAAGAAGAATGCGGGGTACGGACGGTTTGAAGACTATGCTGGTTGCCGCGATGACCTTGCGTGAAGAAAAGGATCCACGATGCGATTGATTGTTTCTCGCCGGGGTTTCGTACTTGGCGCGTGCGCTGTTTCGGTGACGGCCGCGTTGCCTGCCGGGGCCGAGGCCAGACCTGGTCTTCACGTGCTCAGGGATCCCAGCTGCGGATGTTGCTCGGCCTGGGTCGAGATCCTGCAGTCCGATGGATTCGATGTGACGGTCGAGGAGAGCGGGGGAGCGGCGCTCGCGCAGTACAAGCTCGACAACGGTATCCCGCAGGCCATGGGTCCGGCAGGATTGCGGGCTACATGATCGAAGGACATGTTCCGCCTGCTGATATCCGCCGTCTGCTGGACGAGCGTCCGGACGCCGTCGGACTTGCCGTGCCGGGGATGCCCTATGGCTCGCCAGGCATGGGGCCGGAAAGCGAACGTGAATCCTACGAGGTATTTCTGATCCAGCGCGACGGATCGACCGAGGTCTATGCCAGCTACTCCGCTGTCTGACGACGAGAGGGGCGGGGTTCTGCCTTCTCTTGAGGCTCCCGACCGCAATCCGGGCACCATCCAGGTGCGGTGGCCAATCGGAGCTCATGCTGGTGCTCGACGAAGGAGAGCAGAACACGACATCATCTTTGGGGGATCCTTCGGCAAACACGCTGGTAGTCATCACGAAGTCGCTTGGGAGCATAGCGAATGAGCGGCCTGCTTTCACTGCTCGACGACATAGCCGCGCTTGCCAAGCTCGCGGCTGTTCACATCGACGATGTCGCGTCTCAGGCCTCCCGAGCGGGCGTGAAAAATCGCCGGGTCGGTGATCGATGACGCCGCAAAAGCCGGCACGAAATCGCTCGGCGTCGTCATTGATGACGCCGCAGTGACCCCCAAATACGTCCAGAACCTGCCCGCCGCGCGCGAGCTACCGATGGTCTGGAAGATCGCGCGCGGGTCGATCTTCAATAAGCTGGTCATCCTGCTGCCTGCGGCGATGCTGCTGTCCGTGTTCGCGCCCTGGCTTCTGACGCCCCTTCTGATGCTGGGTGGTACCTATCTGTGTTTCGAAGCGGCGGAGAAGATTCTGCATCTGATCCGCCCCGAGGCCGATCACGGACCCACGCCCGAAACGCTCCACGCCGCGCACCTGGAGGCCGACCGTGTCGCGGGGGCGATCAAGACGGACTTCATCCTCTCTGCCGAGATCATGACCATCGCGTTGGCGCAGATCACATCCGACAGCCTCTGGGTTACGGGATCGGCCCTCGCGTTGGTCGCCATCGGCATAACGTTTCTCGTCTACGGCAGCGTCGCCATTCTGGTCAAAGCAGATGATTTCGGTCTGCAACTGGCGCAGGTCGGGCAATGCCCGGTCACACGCTCCCTTGGCGTGGGGATCGTGAAGGCGATGCCCTCCGTGGTGGCAGTGATATCCGCGATCGGCACGGCCGCGATGCTGTGGGTTGGCGGATCGATCGTGATCCATGGCCTGGAAGTGCTGGTTTGGGGCGCGATAAGCCACCAGATCCATGTTCTGCCGGCGGTTGCAGTGCGACTGGTCGGCACTGCAGGCGCCGTCGTTGAGTGGACAGTGACCGCCAGTCTGGACGGCCTCTTCGGACTTGCGCTCGGCTTCACAACGATCCCGCTCGTCAATTACCTGGTGGCTCCCGCCGCCAGGTTAGTCTCATCGTGGAAAGCGTGAGGCATGCTCTGCTGCACGACATCCATCTTGCCAAGGTCTGACCTGCAACTGAATCGAGACACAGCTTGAGCCACCCAAGAACGCATCGGAACAGACATCGCCGCCGGACCCCACCGGGTGCCGCACCCGGAACTTTGACCGTGGCGCCGGAGGCCGTGCATCCGCAGATCCAGACGCTTGCCTACGGTGCGGACAGCTTTGAAGAAACCGCGTCCGCGGCCCTCATCGACCTGGCCGCATCTGTGCCGGCTCCGGGCGTCCGCTGGATCAATGTCGACGGGCTGGGGGACATCCCCACGCTTCAGCACATCGGCAAGGCGTTCGGGCTGCATCCGCTGGCGCTGGAAGACATCGTGAACCTGCACCAGCGCCCCAAGGTCGAAACCTATGACGGCTACCTCTTCATTGTCCTGCGCATGCCGGTGGAGCCTCCGCCCACGCTGGACACGACCCCGGTCAGACTGGAGACAGAGCAAGTGACCATGGCACTGGGGCGCGACTTCGTCGTGACGTTCCAGGAGCGTCCAGGCGACAGTTTCGACCCGGTGCGCCACCGGCTGCGCAATGCCGGCGGTCAGATCCGTCGACGCGGCGCAGACTATCTGGCCTACGCGCTGATCGATGCGGCGATCGACGCCTTCTTTCCGATCCTTGAGGCGTATGGCGAGCAAGTGGAGGAACTGGAGGACGATGTGATTGCACAGCCCGGAAACCGGCAGATCGCCCGCATCCATGAACTGAAGCGCAACCTCCTGACGGCCCGCCGCGCCTTGTGGCCCCTGCGCGATATGGTCAATGCGCTGCTGCGCGAGGACTCGCCCCTGATCGACAGTCAAACGCTGGTCTACCTGCGCGACTGCCACGATCATGCGATCCAGCTGATCGACATGATCGAGACCTATCGCGAAATATGCTCTGGCCTGGTCGATATCCATCTCTCCAGCGTCAGCAATCGGATGAACGAGGTGATCAAGGTCCTGACCATCATCGCAACGATCTTCATCCCGCTGACTTTCATCGTCGGCGTCTATGGGATGAACTTCGATCCGGCTGCCGGACCGCTTTCAATGCCGGAGCTTGGCTGGCGCTACGGCTATCCGGCGATCCTGATACTCATGGCGATGATCGCGGTTGGGCTGCTGATCTGGTTTCGAAGCAAGGGCTGGATTGGGAGAGAGCGGGATTGAGCGCGGCTTCGCCAGCCTCCACGCGATACAGAGCGCAAGCATTGAACGGCATACAAGCTTCGAAAGCGTGACTTTCACAAAGTTTGACTTTGCCCCACGTCCGGCTTCAGCGTGTTCATCAGGGCCTGCTTGACCT
>NZ_JADDJF010000075.1 GCF_017811755.1 Pararhodobacter sp. SW119
CGGCAGCGCCCAGTCCGGCCCGAGCCGGACGTGCTGGAAGAACCGCTGCAACCGGCGGTAGGTCGAGGCAGTGAGCGCACTCCCCTCCCGCTCGCAGGCGATATGCCCGAGATTGACGGTGCGGGCGCTGATCATGCCCACCAGCAGCAGGCAGAGCGTCTCGAGACGGCTCTTGCTCAAATCCACATGCGGGCGCAGAAAAATCTCGAGGGCGGTGACGGTGCGTCGGGACATCGGGTCGCTTCCTTGGTCGGAGTCGACCAGAAAACCACTTCTTCACCCCCTCAGCCAGACCAGTGTCGTGTAGTGTGCCGGATTTCAACCTTCTGGACGCGCGGTCGAGGCCGGCGGCCGGCCCGCGGTTCGCCGCGAGCGGGGTCGCCACGGCAAGCCGTTCGCCCTCACATGCTCGGGGCGTTGCTGCCCGGTTCAGCGTATCCGTTCGCAGCGGGGTCCGGTGGCGCGCATGAACCCCTGACGCCGCGCGAGCCCCGCGTGCCGGGACCCTCTGTCCGACCCTGTGCCGGCGCGCGCGAAAGTTTCGCTCCGGTTAATTTACGGAAATAATCCCATTTTATCAGTGTCTTGAATTGCGGCCCGCTGGCGGACCACCCCCCTCATCACGATCTTTTCCGGCTACTTCGGGTCGTAGACATAGCCGATGCCGCGCACGGTGCGGATCGCCTCGGGCTTTTCCGGGTTCGTTTCAATCTTGCGACGGATCCGGCTGATGCGGATGTCGATGGAGCGGTCGAACGGGTCCCACGACCGATCGTGCGCGCCCTCGAGGATCTGGTCGCGGTTGAGCACGCGGCCGCGGTTCTCGGCGAAAAGCCTGAGGAGGTTGAACTCCATCGCCGTCAGCGGCACCTCGCCGCCGGTCTCGTCAAAAAGCTTGGCGGCGGGAATGTCGAGCCAGCAGCGCCCGAAGCGCCAGCGCCGACGCGCCGCGTCCGAGACCGGCGCCGGGGCGACCGCGCGGCGCAGCACCGCCTTGATCCGCGCCTCCAGCTCGCGCAGGTCGACGGGCTTGGCGAGGTAGTCGTCGGCGCCCATTTCCAGCCCGATGATCCGGTCGATGGTCTCGCCCGCAGCGGTCAGCATCAGGACCGGCACGCGCTCGGCCCCCGCGCGCAGGCTGCGCAGAACCGACAGCCCATCCTCGCCGGGCATGGCGATGTCGAGGACCACCGCATCCACCTGCGCACCCGTCAGGGCCGCGCGCAATTCGGCGGCGCTGGCGGCGAGGGTGGCGCTGAAGCCGCGCCGGGTCAGGTATTCGCCCAGCATCTCGCGCAGGTCGGGCTCGTCGTCGCAGATCAGCACATGCGGCTGGTCGATCACGTCGGTCATGCCGTGGCCTCCGGTGCGGCGTCCTCGAGCATTCGGCGCATCAGCGCGCGCAGGTCCGTGGGCGCGATGGGCTTTTCCAGCCGCGGGCGGCCGGTGCCGTCGAGAAAGGCGCGCGCCGCCGGGCTCATCGTGTCGCCGGTGACGAAGGCGATGCGGCGCGCCAGTTGCGGGTGGTCGCGCGCCAGCGCCTCATGCACGCCGCGCCCGCCGATCCCGGGCATGGCCAGATCCGACAGGATGACGGCGAAGTCCCCCGCCGCCGCCAGCCGCAGCCCCTCCTCGCCCGAGGCGGCGCGGGTGACGTCGAAACCCGTCTTTGTGAGGACTTCCCCTATCATGTCCGCGACCTCGTCCTCATCCTCGATCAGCAGAACCCGTGCCGGCGCCAGCGCCAGCGCCTCGGTCGGAGCACGGGGGGGAGCGTCGCGGGTCTGCGCCGCGGCCGGCAGGCGCAGGGTGAAGACCGCGCCACCACCGGGACGATCCTCGATCTCGATCCGGCCATTCAGGCGCGAAACCACCCGGTGGCAAAGCGCAAGACCGAGCCCGGTGCCCTCTCCCACCTCCTTGGTGGTGAAGAACGGATCGAAGATGCGGCTGCGCAAGGCTTCGGGCACGCCGGGGCCGTCATCCTCGACCATGAGTTCGACTCGTCCGCCAAGGTCGCGCGTAATCAGCTTTATCGTGCCGGCCCGGCCGGTCGCAGAAATCGCCTGATCGGCATTGATCACGAGGTTCATCACGACCTGCGCCAGCTGGTCGGCATCGGCCAGAACCGGCGGCAGCGTGCCCGTTAGCGCCGTCTCGACCTGCGCGCCCATCCCGCCGGGGCCGTGGCGCAGCGCGTCGAGCGCGGTCAATACCACCTTGTCCAGATCGACCGGGACCAATACCGCGGTCTCCTCGCGCGCCATTGCGAGGAAGGATTTAACGATCCGGGAGCAGCGCTCGGCGGCCTGGCCGATCTTGTCGATCCGGCGCAGCGTTTCGGGGTCGGTCGTCTCCTCGCGCAACATCAATGCATGGCCGACGACGACCGAGAGGGGGTTGTTCAACTCATGCGCGACGCCGGCGAGCAATTCCCCCAGCGCCGACATCTTCTCGTTCTGGAAGATCGTTTCGCGCTGCCGGGCAAGCTCGGCGCGCATCGCAAGTTCCTGCCGGCGGTCTATCAGGCTTGCCACCACCACGTCGGCGCCGCGGTGTTCGATCAGCCGGGCGGAAAGTGCAGCCGGGAAGCAGCGTCCGGTGCTGCAGCGCGCGGTGATCGACATCGCGTCGACGCGGCCGTCGGGCAGCAGCGCGGTAACGAAATCGGCACGCTCCTCTCGGCTGTCGAAGATCTCGTGCAGATCGCGGATCGGTCCGACGAGATCGGTCGCGGCGGGTGCGCGATAGAGCACCTGGCCGTCGGCGAGCCGCGCCATCAGGACTGCCGCCGGACAGGCCTCCAGCACCTCGCGCAGCATCGCATCGCCGGCGCGTTCCTGCGCGACAAGCTGGCGGCGGGCGGTGACGTCGCGCAGGGTCATTGTGAAGCCCCCGCCGCGGGTGGCGGCAAAGGACGCGGCGATCACCGCGCCGCTCGCCACCTCGACCTCCATCGCCTCGCGCGCGGCGTCCTCTTCCAGCCGCGCCTCGGCCCAGGCCAGGCGTTGGCCGGTCGTTGCGTCGATCTGCCCGCGCGCGACCGCCTCGCGCAGTAGAAGCGCGAAGCTGGTCCCCGGCACCAGGAAGGATGCGATGGGGGCATTCATTTCGCGAAAGCGGGCATTGCACAACACCAGCCCGCCCTCGGCATCGAAGAGCGCGAAGCCCTCGTGCAGCGCTTCGATCGCGTCGGCCAGAAGCGCCGGCGCGCGTTCGGCGACGGCGGGCGCGGTCTCAGACACGAGAGTCCCCCGGGATGGCCAACGCCGGCTCGCTCATGCGCCAGACCTCGACCCGGCTGCCGTCGTCCAATTGCCGTGGACCGAGGCTTTCGAGGTCGAAACGGCCATCGAGCGCGGCGACCGCCCCGGCATCGGCGCAGATCGTCATCGGTTCGGCCAGAAGCCGCAGTCGCTGCGCTCGCGTGACCGCGGGGCCGAACACGTCGTAGATGTATTTCTGCACCCCCACGACCGAGCCGACCACCGCGCCCGACGCCAATCCAATCCGGCAGTGCCAGGCATTGGGGTGGCTTTCGTTGCGCTGGCGCAGATAACGGATCAGCCGCACCGCGACATTGGCGACAGAACTGGCGTGATCGTCGAGCGCATCAGGCACGCCGGCGACGGTGACATAGACATCGCCGATGGTCTTGATCCGCTCGCAACCGAACTGCTCGCCGATCCGGTCAAAGGCGGTGTAGATGTCGTTCAGCTCGCTCACGATCACGCCCGGATCCGTGCGTTGCACCAGATCGCCGAAGCCCGCGAAATCGACCGTCAGAACCGACACGGGCTGATAGAGGCGCGGGGTGACCACGCCAAAGGTCTTGTACTCTTCGTAGACCTTGCGCGGCATCATGTTGAGAAGCAGGTGCTCGACCTGTTCCTTCTCGCGCTTCAGCTCGCGGGTGTTGCGCTCGACCATCATCGAATAGCTGTCGATCATCGATTCCAGCTCGCGGATGCGGGTGATGTTCTGGCAGACCAGGACCGCGATCCGCTGTCCGTCGTCGAGCGCGAGCGTGACGTCCATCGCCACGACCATGGTGCGCCGGCGCAGCTTGAAGGTGGTTTCCGAGGTGAAGCGTCCCCCCGCCTCCAGCGCCGTGGTCAGTTCGCCAAGGTCGAGCCCGGGGAAAAGGTCGCCCAGACGCGCATCCGGTTCTGGCGTGCCAAACCATTCGGCGAAGGTGTCGTTGTGGAAGCGAAACCGCAGCCCATCGGCATCGACAAGGGCCACGCCGACGCCGATGGCGCGCAGTAGTTGTTCATTGATCGCCTCGATGCTCATGGCTTCACCACAAACGTCCGCCGGCGGTCGAATTCAGCGACGACATGGGCCACGTCGTCGGCCGACATGCCGTGATCGGCAAGCGTCTGGGCCAGCATAGTCGAGAGACGGTCGAAATGCGCCGCGCCGATGGCCAGATGAGCATGGACGCGCGCGATCTGGTCGTCGGTGTAATGCGCCGGGCCGCCCAACAACATGGCGATGAACTTGGTCTGGTGATCGACGATCCTCGCCATGTCGACCTCGTCGAAAAACGGGCCGAGTTCGTCGTCCTCGAGTAGGCGGTCGTAGAAGTCGAGGACAATTCGGCTGACCTGGGCGAAACCCCCATAGCGCTCATAGACCGATCTATCCATGACCAATCCCTCGTGCCACCAGCGCGCGTCGATGCGCAATTATGCGCCTTGTGCGGGCGCGCTGGCAAGCGTCTTGACACGCGCCGCCCCATCTCATGCGGCCAACGCCGGCGCGGGCCGAGGATGCGCGACGGCAGCGCTCAGATGTGCGGCGATCATCGGGTCGACGATATGCGGATCGGTCAGCGGCGCCATGTGTCCGACCCCATGGATCAGCGCGAGTTGCGCATTCGGGATCGTTTCGGCGACCAGTTCGGCGGTGCGCAGCGCGGGCAACGGCGTCTCAAGCCCCGCGATCACCAGCGTCGGGCAGTGAAGCCGGCTCAGCGCCCGCGCCGTCAGGCCGGGAGCCGCAAGCGCGGTGAAGTTCTCCGCCACCCGATCCATCGCGGCCAGGATCAGCCCCTGAAGGCGTGGCGAGCTGCGCGCCCAGGCGCCGTCGCCGTTCCAGTAGTCGATGAAGCGCGCTGCTGCCTCGGTCCGCCGGCCAATGCGCAGGGTGCTGCGAACGTCGTCGGCGACACAGCCGATCTCGGCGCCGAGCATCCGGTCGGTCAAATCGTCGGCCATCAGCAGGCGAAACGCGGCAGGTTCGATCAGCGTCAGGCTGCGTACCGATTCCGGCATCGTGATCGCCACCGCCAGCGCCACCGCGCCGCCGAAGGAATGGCCGACCAGATGCACCGGCTCGCCCGCGGCGGCGAGCGCCGGGCGCAGGAAGGCCGCCTCGGCCGCAAGGCTTGCACGCGCCGCCGGCTGGCCGGAGCGGCCGTATCCTGCCAGATCCGGCGCGATGACCCGGAAGCGCGCGGCCAGATGCTCGCTCAGGCTGCGCCATTGCGCACCGGCGCTGGCCGAGCCGTGCAGCGCTACGACCGGCGCACCCGTCCCGGTGCTGGTCCAGTAGAGCGCGTCCTGCAGGGGTTGCGTCATTTCCATCGTCCCGTCTCCTGTCGCGGTGTTGCGTTGGCATCAGGGCTAAGGGGCGGGCGTATCCGTCGAGTGTCGGTGGCGGCGCGCCCGTGTTTCAGTTGTTTCAGCCTGCGAGCGGGGGCGACGAACGGCAACAATTGAAACGTGCGAACCCGGCGCGCGACGCTCGCCGGAAACGAACAATGGGCATAGTGGCCGCATCGAAACCACGATTGGGACAACCACCATGTTCACGATGATCAAGAAAGCCATCCGCCGCGGCGAGAAACGCAGCCGCCTGCGCCGCGAGATGTATGAACTGAGCCAGATGGATACGCGCATGTTGCGCGATATCGGCTTGACCCCGGGCGACGTGACCGCCGCCCGCCGTCGGCTGCGCTACTGGATCTGAGCTTTCCGGGCCCTTCCTTTCAAGGGCAGGTAACCACATGTCGAAGGCCCCCGTGGAACACCGCGGGGGCCTCCTTCATTTATCCGTCGGCCAGCACGGCACGCGGCGCCCTGCTGCCATCAGGCGGCCAAGTGCGCGGGTGCAAGTCTGTCAGCGAGCCATTCCTGTTCGGCCTTCATCGCCGCGCTCAGTTCGAAATGCAGCGCCTGCAGGCGATCCATGTCGCGCGGCAGCGCCGCGATCGCGTCGGTCGCGCGAAAGAGCGGAAGCGAGATTTCATCGCGCAGGGCCTGATAGTCTGCCAGCGCTTGCGCAGTGCCGTTCAGCGCCGCCTCGCCCAGCAACCAGCCATCGCGCAGGGCATCGGTTATGCCATGCGCGGTGATCGGGTCCTTGAAATACCCCGCATCCCCGGCAAGCGCCCAGCCTTGCCCATGCGCGCGCCGAAAATAGCCCGGCTCGCCGGCAAAGGCCCGCGGTCGATCGAGCATTCTCCCCGAAGCGACTTCGGCAGCGAGATCCGGGTGTACCTCGGCCAGGATGCGCTTGAGACTTGCGCTCAGATCGCCTCGCAATTCGGTCTGGTAGCGTTCGGGCGCGGCCGACACGAAGACGCAGTGCGCGCCGCCATTGGTCGGGATCGCCCCGGCGGCGATGCCGGGGCGATAATGCCAGCGCGTGCCGTGGTCGGTCATGCCGGCAACATAGGCGTAGATCACCGACGCAGCATGCCGGCCCACGCGCTCGACCGGCGCGCCGACCATCCGCGCCACGGACGAGCGTCGCCCGTCGGCGCCGATCACGAGACCCGCGCGGACCTGCGTTGTCGCGCCCTCCGGGCCGGTCAGCACAACGCCCCGCACGGCGCCATTCGAGCGGGTCAGAAGCCCCCGCAGCGCGGTCCGGTAGCGGATCTCGGCGCCGGCCTCGTTGGCGGCGGCGGCCAGGGTCCGGTCCAGCAGCCATCGGCGCGGCGAGAGGAGCGCGTCGACACCGTGTCCGGGCTTGATCGCGACCTCTGCGCGTTTGCTGCCGTAGTCGAAGATCGTTGTACGGATCGGTGGTATGCCCGCCGCGATCAGTTGGTCGAGAAGCCCCCAATTGGCGAGCAGCATCAAGGCGCCGCGCATCAGCGCATGGGTCGACAGGGTATCGGTCCCCGGCGCATCGCGCTCGACGACGAGCACCCGTGCCCCGCCGCGCGCCAGCGTCAGCGCCGCCGCCGAGCCTGCGCAACGCGCGCCGACGATCACCATGTCGTAATCGGTTCGCATCGTGATCCTCCCCTCAAGCCGCTTGGCGACGGTGGCCCAGAGTTGCGGCGAGATGCGCCGACAGCGCCACCGCGTCGCGCCCGACCCCGTCAATGAAGCTGGAACTGCGCCGGCGCAGAAACGGCAGGCCCAGCGCATAGAGGCCTGCCAGCGGCAGGACACCGCCCTCGTGGAGAAGCTCGCCCTGCGCGTCCAGAACCGGCAGGTCGAGCCAGCCATAGTCGCGCCGGTAGCCGGTCGCGAAGATGACTGTTCCGATACCGCGACCCCGGAGGTCGAGCGTGGCCGGTCCCGTTCGCGCCGCGTCCGGCGCCTGCCAGGCATCCGGGTCGGCGGGGGCGTCGAGCCCGGTGTGGTCAATGAAGGCGTCGATGCGCGCAAGCGTGCGATGGCACCGCGCCTCGGCAGCGTCGAGATCGGCGGCGAGCGTGCCCGAGAGCTTCAGCCGCGCGCCCTCCGCGCCGTGCGCATGGCCGACAAGCTGCACGCCCATCCGCGAAAGGACCCCCAGATCGACCGGGCCGCGCCCACTCAGTTGCAAGGATGGTTGCCGCCGGGCGGACAGCAGATTGGCTGCCTGGTCCCAGCGGTCGGCCAGAATCCCGGTGCGATCAAGCCAGTGGAAGATGTCGCGCCCGCGATATCGCCGCGGGATGCGGGTATGACGACCCACCGCCAGCACCACCTCGCGCCCGGCAGCGTGCAGCTCGCGCGCTATCTGCGCCCCGGTCGCGGCGGCCCCGACGACCAGCACGCCGCCCGGCGGCAGGTGGTCGGGCACGGCGTAGTCGGCACTGTGCAAGCGGTGTAAGCGACTGGGCAGGTCCGCCGCCCAGGGTGGAACAGCGGGCTGGTCACAGGCGCCCGTCGCGATGACGACGCAACGCGCCCGGATCGGGCCGGCATCGCTGTCCAGCAGGTAGCGCCCGCCATGTCGCGACAGCCGGCGAACGGCAGTGCGGTCGAGGATCGGTGCCGGGCGCGCGTAATCCTCCAACAAGCGGACCAAAGCCAATGGCGTCATGAACCCGTCCGGATCAGGCCCAGTGTAGCGATGCTCTGGCAGGCGGGTCATCCAGTTCGGGGTCAGCAGGCGCAGGCCCGCCCAGCGCAACGCGCGCCAACGTTCGGCGACAGCGCCGCGCTCGATCAGCAGATGATCGATGCCGCGGGCGGACAGGCAGCGGCTCATCGCCAGTCCGGCCTGCCCCGCGCCCAGGATCGCGACGTCGGTGCTGCGCATGTCGGCTCCTTTCTGGTATGCGCCGGCGCGGGGTTGCCGCGCCGGCAATTGCTGCGTCATGCAACTTTGTCGAAGCTGGCTTCGGGCTGGCTGAGCGTCGCGTTGACCTCGGCACGCCCGGGTGCAAGGAAGCTGGTGCGCGCGTACCAATCGCGGAAGCGGTGATGGTAGGGGGTGGCCATGATCCGGTCGAAGCCGAAGGCATGGCGCTGCTTCCCGCCGCTGCGGGGGGCAATCCAGGTAGTCATCGTCTGGTCCTTTCGTGAGATTGGTGCGGGCGGCGCCAGGGGTCGCCGCCCGGGCGCTCAGGCGTCGTTGACGCTGACACTCACCGGCACACCGTTCGACAGCACGTCGAACACCGCCGAGCGCGCCTTCGACTGTTCGACGATGCCGCGCAGCACCTCGGCCGGCGCGTTGCCGCGAATAGTGAAACTGGCACGAATGGCCGAAAAGCCGTTGCGCACCTTGTCGTTCACGCCAAGGATACCCTGCAGGTCGATATCGCCCTCCACCACCGAGGTGACCTCGTGGAGTTCCACCCCGCGCACCGCGGCGATGTTGCCGATCCCGGCGGTCAGGCAGGCGGCAAGTCCCTGCAGCAGGAACTCGACCGGCGTCGGGCCGGCATCCTCGCCCAGCAGCACGGTCGGATGGTCGCCATGGTAGGTGTGCGGCTTCTCGCGCTTGTGAGTTCCGCCGACGCCGTCGAAATCGTCGACGGCAATCGCGGATTGCGTGCCCGAAACCCAGCGGGCGCGGGCGCGGAACTTGAACTGGGCCAGTTCAGGCTGGGCGGCAACGGCATTGACCGTGGCGATCAGGTTGGGCGTGTCGACGCCGTTGAGCGGGGCTTTGGCAGGTTTTTCGAGAACGGAGGCGGTCATGGAGAACTCCTGTGTTAGA
>NZ_JADDJF010000076.1 GCF_017811755.1 Pararhodobacter sp. SW119
GTTCCGATCAACCTCAAAGAATCCCGGTAGCCGACCCGGCCCAGTTCGGCATCTGCGTCACAGATGCGCTGACGGCCTACGCCGAAGAGACGCGGGACCATCCACTACGATTTATTCAGCGGCATTGGCGGTCCGAAGCAACCGCTTGAAAGGGCGTGCTCGACACCGCCCATGAGGTGGGCTTTCAGGATCTCGCGCGCGGCATCGGCGTCGCGGGCAAGCGCGGCATTCAGGAGCGCCCGGTGCTCGCATGCGGCGATCTCGCCGCGGAAAGACAGCGCGATCGCCTGGTAGCGCAGGTACTTGTCGAAGACCGCGCCGTGCAGCTGCATCAGGACGCGCGAGCCACACGCGTCGATCAGCGCCTGGTGGAATTCCCAGTCATAGCGCTTCCAGTCGGTCGCCGCCGCGCGGTCGCCCGCGCGCATCCGTTCTTCCAGCGCGCTGAGCCGGTGATACGCGGCCAGCGCGCGCGCCTCCCAGTCGACATCTCCGCGCGCAAAGGAATCCTCCAGCGCCTGTCCCTCGACCAGGTAGCGCAGCTCGGCGAGTTCGCGCAGGTTCCCGGGCGAGACCGGCGCCACCTCGAAGCCGCGTTGACCTTCGGCGATCACCAGCCCCTCGGTCGCAAGCCGGTTCAGCACCTCGCGCAAGGTGCTGACCGAGGCCCCATAGGCGCCGCGCAACTGCTCCAGCCGCAGCTTCGCCTCGGGGGGAAGCTTGCCCATCAGGATATCGCCGCGCACCTGCTTCCAGGTCCGGGCCGCGACTGTGGCTTCTTCCGCCCGTGGGGGTATCGGCACAGGATGCGCTTCCAGTGCGCCGGTCGCCATGGTGTGCTCGACGCAGGCCCCGATATGCCGGCGCAGGATGCCAATTGCGCCTTCGGTGTCGCGCGCCAGCGCACGATCGCGCAGTTCCCGATGCTCGGCGACGGCCGGCGCGCCCCGGAAGATCATGGCGATGATCTGGTAGCGCAGGTAGCGGTCGAAGATCCCGCCATGCGCGGCCACCAGCTCGGCAGAGCCACAGGCGGCGATCAGTTCGTGGTGGAATTCCTTGTCGTAGCGCTTCCAGTCCTCGGCACGGTCGTGCTCGCCGGCCAGCATCGCCCGCTCGATCACGCCAAGCTTGTGCCAGGCGCCGACCACGCGGCCCTCCCAGTCGAGATCGCCGCGGACGAAGGCCGCGCGCAGAGCATGGCCCTCGAGCAGCTCTCGCAACGCGGCGAGGTCGCGGAACTCTTCCTGCGTGATGGGCGCGACGCCAAAGCCCCGCTTTCCCTCGGACACAACCAGGTCTTCGCCGGCAAGCCGGTTGAGGATTTCGCGCAGCATGCTGACACTCACCCCGTAACTCTCGCGCAGGCTTTCCAGCCGCAGGCGCGACCGGGGCGGCAACGCCCCGCGGATGATGTCGCGCCGAATCGCGCTGTAGATGGCTTCGATGGATGTATCCAGCATTGCCGTTTTGCCGGGCTGTCGATCTTCGATTGTTTCATGCACGTGCAAGAGGGGCAACGGCATCATGAAGCATAGGTTTTCTATTATCTCATGTGAAGAACTTATATACGGTTGATTTATGTTCCATGAGATGTAGGGTCGTGGGTCATGTGGCGCAGAGGACCGATCGCCACGGCAAAGGTCAACGCTTCGAGGGAGGATGACATGAAGGCTGGATTTTCACGGCGGGGGATACTCGCAGCGGGCGCGCTGGCGCTGGCGGCGACGGGAATGGGCACCGCGGCAATTGCGCAGGATCGCCAGACCCTGCGGTTTTCGGCGGTCTTCTCCGAGCAGGACATTCGCGCGCAGATGATGCAGCAGCTTGAAGCGGCGGTCGCAGACGACTTCGAACTCGAGTTGCACTACGGCGGCACGCTCTTTGGCCAGGGCACCGAACTGGTCGCGCTTCAGCGCGGCAATCTGGAGATGGGCAACATCGCCCCGCAGGACATCGCCAACCAGATCCCGGCCTGGTCGATCCTGACTTCGGCCTACCTCTTCCGCGACCCCGAGCATCTGATGGCCTTCTTCGCTTCCGACGCCGGCGAAGAGATGAAGGCGATGGCCGAGGAGCAGCTCAATATCCACATTCTGGGCCCGACCTTCTTTGGCACGCGTCATGTCGGCCTCGTCCCCGATCGCCGCATCGAAACGCCCGAGGACATGTCCGGCGTCCGACTGCGCATGCCGCCGGGCGAGGCGTGGCAGTTCCTGGGCGAGTCGCTGGGCGCGAACCCGACCGCGATGGCCTATGCCGAGGTCTATACCGGCCTCCAGACTGGCGCCATCGACGGGCAGGACAACCCGCTGCCAAATGTCGAGAACATGAAGTTCTACGAGGTCATGAGCCAGATCGCGCTCACCTCGCACCTGGTGGCGTTCGATCTGCTCACGATCTCGTCGCAGGTCTGGAACGACATGAGCGAAGAGCAGCAGCAGGCCTTCCAGGCGGCCGCCGACGATGCGATGGCTTGGTCCGCCGAGCAGCACCAGGCACGCGAGGAGGAATTGGCCGCGTATTTCCGGGAGCAGGGACTCGAGGTCTACGAGCCCGACGTCGATGCCTTCCGGGCCTACGCGCAGGAACGCTACCTGAACTCGCCCCTCTCGGCCGACTGGCCCGAGGGCATGCTTGATCGGATCAACGCGCTCTGATCCACGCATCCGGCGACCGGCCCCTCGGGCCGGTCGTCCGCTGACAGGGGGGGCGGATGATGCGATTGCTCACGCGGCTGGCGCATTGGCTGCGCCTCGCGGCCGAGGCCGTGGCCGGGCTCATGCTGGCGGTGATGTTCGGCGCCTTCCTGGTGACGATCCTCTTTCGCTACGTGCTCAACTGGCCCGCCGGACGCGCCGCCGAACTCAGCTCGGTCATGTGGATCTGGCTCGTGCTCTTCGGCGCGGCCTTCGTCGTGCGCGAGCGCGAGGAGATCCGCTTCGACATCCTCTACGGCTCGGTCCCGCCCGTGGTGCGGCGCGCCTTCATGGTGCTGATCGCGCTTGGCGTCGTCGGCCTTTTCCTGCTCTCGCTGCCGGCGGTCTACGACTATGTGACCTTCATGCAGGTCCAGCGCACCGCCTATCTGCGCATCCGCTACGACTGGCTCTTTTCCATCTACGTGGTCTTCGCCGTGGCGGTGATCCTGCGCTACCTCTGGCTCGCGGTCCGGGCCGTCGCCGGCCATGATCCGCTACCCCCCGATCCGCTGCACACCGAAATCACAGAATCGAGGCGCTGAGGATGGAGCCGTTCACCGCCGCGCTTCTGGTGATCTGCCTGCTGGCGCTTCTGGGCCTGCCGATCGGGCTGTCGATGATCTCGGGCTCGATCCTCTATCTCTACATGCGCGGGCAGGACATGGGGCTGGTGGCTGAGCGGCTCCTGAATTCGATGTTCACCGGCTACGTGATCCTGGCCGTGCCGCTCTTCATCCTCGCTGCCGAGTTGATGAACACCGGCTCGATGACCGATCGGCTGCTCAGGTTCTGCAACGCCTTCGTCGGGCGGTTCCGCGGCGGGTTGGCGCAGGTCAACATCGCCCAGTCGGTGATCTTCTCGGGTATGTCGGGGTCGGCTTTCGCCGATGCCGCCGGCACCGGCCGGATCATCGCCAACATGATGACCCGCGACGGTCGCTATACGCGCGGTTTCGCCGCCGCGCTGACCGCCAGCGCCGCCGTCATCGGCCCGATCATTCCACCCTCGATCCCCATGGTCCTCTATGCGCTCGTCTCGGGGGCCTCCATCGGCTACCTGTTCCTCGCCGGCGTCCTTCCAGGCTTGCTGATGGCGGCAATGCTGATGGTGCTGGTCTACTTCCAGTCACGGCGCCAGAACTTCCCGGTCGAACCGCCGGTTCCAGCGCGGGAATTGCCGGGCATCACGCTCGGCGCGTTTCCGGCCTTGATGATGCCGGTTGTTCTGTTGGGCGGCATCTACTCCGGCGCCATGACGCCGACCGAGGCTGCCGCCGTCGCCGCCTTCTACGCGCTGCTGATATCCGTTGTACTCTACCGCTCGATCAGCATCGGGCAGTTCTACCGCGCGCTAACCTCGGGGGCGCGCTCCTCCATCGCCATCGGTATGCTGATCGCCGGCGCGTTGGTCTTCAACTACGTCGTCACCGCCGAGAACATTCCCCAGGCTCTGCGCGCCTACCTCGCCCAATGGAACCTGACGCCACTCCAGTTCCTGATCCTCGTCAACATCGTGCTCTTGCTGATCGGCGCGATGCTGGAGGGGACGGCGATCCTGCTCATCATCGTGCCGGTCTTCATCCCGACGGCGCAGGCGCTCGGCATCGATCCGGTCCATTTCGGCGTCGTCGCGGTCGTGAACATCATGATCGGGCTGGTGACGCCGCCGTATGGCCTCCTGATCTTCATCATGCAGTCGATCACCGGCGCGCCGCTCAGGCACATCTTCCGCGACCTCGTGCCGTTCATCGCCGCGCTGATCCTGGCGCTTGTCGTCATCACCCTCTCGCCCGACTTCGTGCTCTGGCTGCCGCGGCAGTTCGGCTACCAGGGCTGAGCAGCAGAAAGGTCCCACCTGTGCCCCAAGCGATCCATGTCCTCAACGGCCCCAACCTGAACCGCCTCGGCACCCGCGAACCCGAGGTCTACGGCGCGACCACGCTGACTGAGGTCGAGGCGATGTGCCGCGAGGCTGCCGGCGCGCGCGAGGTCGTCTTCCGACAGTCGAACGCCGAGCATCAGATCATCGACTGGATTCACCAGGCCATCGACGCGGGCGCGGCGGCGATCGTCATAAATCCCGCCGGCCTCACCTTCACCTCGGTTCCGATCATGGACGCGCTGAAGATGTTCCCCGGCGTGGTGATCGAGCTGCACATCACCAACATCCACCGGCGCGATGCGGTCTATCACAATTCTCTCATGTCGAAGGTGGCCACCGCGGTCATCGCCGGTCTGGGGCCGCAGGGCTACCGTACCGCGGTCGAGGCCGCCTGCCGGATGACGGATACCGGTGATGCCTGACCCGATCCGCCTCGGCCTCATCGGCGACAACATCGGCGCCTCGCAAGCGCCGCGTTTCCATGTGCTGGCCGGACGGCAGAACGGCGTGTCGGTCACCTACGACCGGCTGGTCCCGCGCGAGACCGGAGAGGAGTTCGAGGCGCTTTTCGCTCGCGTCGCCCGGGGCGGCTACCGCGGCATCAACGTAACCTACCCCTACAAGGAGCGCGCGGCGCGGCTGGTGCGCATCGACGATCCGCAGGTCGCCGCGATGGGGGCGGTGAACACGGTTCTGTTCACGGCCGAGGGCGCACAGGGCTACAACACCGATCATTCCGGTTTCATTGCCGCATACCGCCAGGCGCGCGGCGAGGCGACTCCGGGGCATGTGCTCCTGATCGGCGCGGGCGGCGTCGGGCGGTCCATCGCCTTCGCGCTCGCCACCCTCGGCGCGCAGGAATTCCGTATCACCGACACCCTTCCTGACCGCGCCGACGCGCTGGCAGACACCCTGCGCCGCAACTTCCCCGGCCTTGCCCTGCGGACCGGCCGCGACGCCGCAGCACTGGCCGAAGGCGCCACCGGTATGGTCAACGCCACGCCCGTCGGCATGGTCGGCCAACCCGGCACGCCGCTGTCGCCGGAAGCAATGCAGGGCGCCGCCTGGGCCTTCGACGCGGTCTACACGCCCGTCGAAACGCAGTTCCTCGTCGCGGCGCAGGCGGCCGGCGCGCAGACCATCTCGGGCTACGAGCTTTTCATCGGCCAGGGGGTCGATGCCTGGCGGCTCTTCACCGGCCTGCCGCTCGGCGAGTCCCGTCTTCGAACCGAGCTCACGGCGGAGGTCGTGCCGTGAAGACCTCGATCGCCACCGTCTCGATCGCCGGATCGCTGCCAGAGAAGCTTGACGCCATTGCCGCCGCCGGGTTCGACGGGGTCGAGATCTTCGAGCCCGATCTGCTCGCCTCGGACCTGACCCCGGCCGAGATCGGCCGCATGGTCCGCGACAAGGGGCTGGAAATCATGCTTTTCCAGCCATTCCGCGATTTCGAGGGGCTGCCCGAGCCGCTGCGTTCCCGTGCCTTTGCCCGCGCACGCCACAAGTTCGAACTGATGGGAGAGCTGGGCACCGACCTGATCCTTGTCTGCTCCTCGACCCATCCCGACTCTCTTGGCGGCATCGATCGGCTGGCCGGGGATTTTTCGGAACTCGGGGCCCTCGCCGCCGAACATGGCGTGCGCGTCGGTTACGAGGCCCTGGCCTGGGGGCGACACATCGACGACCACCGTGACGCCTGGGAGGTCGTGCGCCGCGCCGATCATCCGAATGTCGGCCTGATTCTCGACAGCTTCCACACGCTCGCGCGTGGGATCGACGCGGACACGATCCGCCGCATCCCCGGTGACCGCATCTTCTTCGTCCAGTTGGCCGACGCGCCGGCGATCCCGATGGATCTGCTCTACTGGTCCCGGCATTTTCGCTGTATGCCGGGCGAAGGAGATCTGGACGTGCAGGGTTTCATGCGGGCGGTCTTGGCGACGGGCTATGCCGGCCCCCTCTCGCTGGAAATCTTCAACGACCAGTTTCGCGCCGGGCTGCCGCGGCTAGTGGCGGTGGATGGCCACCGCTCGCTGGTCGCGCTGATGGATACCGTGCGCCGCGCGGAACCGGCGCTGGCCGTCGACCTGCCGGCCTTCCCGCCGCCCGAACCCGCCCGGGACATCGCCTTCATCGAATTCGCCACCTCGACCGAGGAAGCCGCGAACCTGGAGGCGCTTCTCGAAACGCTCGGTTTTGTGCGTGCCGGTCGGCACCTGACCAAACCGGTGACCCGCTTCGCCCAGGGCGGCGTCAGCGTGCTGGTCAACACCGCCACGAAGGGGTACGCCCATTCGGCCTATCTCACCCATGGAACCTGCGTCAGCGAGATCGCACTCTCGGTCCCCGATGCCGGGGCGACACTGGCGCGCGGTCGCGCGCTCGGCGCCGACCCGGGGGGCGATCCGCCGGGGCCGGAAGAGATGGCCATCGCCGGGCTGCGCGGCGTCGGCGGCAGCCTCCTGCGGCTGATCGACGCCGCAACGGGGGCCGACCGCGTCTGGCAGGTGGATTTCCGCGACACGGTGGCGCCGCCCGCGGGGGTCGGCCTCACCGGCATCGACCACGTCGCCCAGACCATGCGTCACGACGAGATGCTGAGTTGGGCGCTTTTCTACACCTCGCTGCTGGAGGCGGAGAAGGCGCCGATGGTCGATGTCGCCGACCCCGACGGACTGGTGCGCAGCCAGGCGATCCGCTCTGGCGGCGTGCGGATCACACTGAACGGCGCCGAACCCGCGCGCACCCTCGCCAGCCGGTTCCTCAGCGACAGCTTCGGCGCCGCCACCCAACACATCGCCTTCGCCACCGCCGACATCTTCGCCACCGCCGAGCGCCTCGCCGCCCTGGGCTTCCAGTCGCTGCCGATCGGCGCGAACTACTTTGGCGATCTCGCCGCCCGCTTTGACCTCGAACCCGGGCTCCTCGACCGGTTCAGGGCGCACAACATCCTCTACGACCGCGACGAGGTCGGTGAGCTTTTCCAGCTCTACAGCCGCCCCTTCGGCGACGGGCTTTTCTTCGAGATCGTGGAACGCCCAGGCGCCTACCAGGGCTACGGCGCCCCCAACGCTCCCTTCCGCCTGGCCGCCCAGAAGCGGTTGCTCAGGCCGGCGAGCATGCCCCGACGATGACCAAGGCAATCTGGCTGCCTTGCCAGTGGAACGGACAAACTTGTCTGCCGGGCAATCACATCCGATCTGCACGCCGTTGGAATCGGCGAGCTCTTTGCGCCACCAACCCTCCAGCGACCAGTATCGCAGACTGCTGCGGGCAAATCGCCGCGTCTACTTGGGTCGGCTCGTGCTGAAATCACGTTAGCCGGAGCCAGTCCTGCGAATAACGGACCTCGCCCACCCCCGCCATCCGAGCCAGCCGGTCGAACTCCGCTTCCAGCGCGGCTCGCCGTCCGACGCTCATTCTCACACCGGCCTCGGGCCAGAAAGCGCTGACATGCAGCGTCTCGGAACAACGCTTTGCGTCGACGCGCCCGATAAGTCGATCGCCCTGCATGACAGGAAACACATAGTATCCGTAGAGCCGCTTCGCCGCCGGAACGAAGATCTCGATCCGGTAGTGAAAGCCGAAGAGCCGCTCCGCCCGCGCCCGGTCGCGCAGCGCCGGGTCAAAGGGCGACAAGACCCGGACCCGCGCCGAGGGCCCGGGCAGCGATGCGATGTGGTCGAGAAGCGCCCCGGACGAAAAGCTTCGCCGCAGGCTGCCGTCGGCCATCTCCACGTCCAGCTCGAAGATGCGCCCGTCAGCCAGGGCGCAGGCGCACCAGGCCTTCGCATCGTCTCGGGTAGCGATCTCGAAGAAGGCCGCTAGTTCGCCCGCCGTCCCGAAGCCCAATCGGTTCAGCGCCGCCGTCATCGCCCAATCGACGATCTCGGCATCCTCGCGGCGCGCGTTGAGGTAGTCTGGCGGGATGACACGCTCGCTGAGGTCGTAGAACTTGCGGAACCCTCGGCGATGGCAGATCGCCAGCCGCCCTGAACGCCAAAGGTATTCGAGCGCCGTCTTCGACGGGTGCCAGTCCCACCAGCCCGAGGAGGTCTTCGCCTCGCCCGCGCCGACTTCGCGCGACGAGACCAGGCCGTTATCCGCGATCTGGCGGAGGACTGTGTCGATCTCCGTCCCCCAGCCCTCGCGCCGCCATTTCGGCCAGTGCCGCTGCATCCGCGCCTCATCGCGGGAGAATTTCAGCCGCCACATCGGATAGAACTGCATCGGAGTGACCGCGGCGTCATGCGTCCAGTGTTCGAAGCCGCGGCGGTGGCGGGCGACCATGTCGTCCAGTGCCCGGGGCCGGTATTGCCCACGACGCGACCACAGGATCAGGTCGTGCGAACGGGCGAGTGTATTGACGCTGTCAACCTGCACGAAGCCCAGATCCGTCACGACGCGAGCCAGATCCGCTCCGGAGCCCGGCCCCGTCCCGGGACGCAGCAACAGGTGCCGATCAAGAAACAGCCGGCGGGCCTCAGTGTTTTTGAGACGCGGTCGGGTCATGGGCGCCTTCTGGATGGATGGACTGCGGGTCAAAGTCGCGGGCAAAGCGCGTGATCTCGGCGGTGGTGACTGTCAGGCGACCCGAGCCAAACGTTTACCCAACTGTGAAATCCTCA
>NZ_JADDJF010000077.1 GCF_017811755.1 Pararhodobacter sp. SW119
TGCAACCGCTCGGTGCTCAAGCAACTTTATGGGTCCTGAGCCTAAAGCCGCGCCGAGTTGACGCCGCTCGGCGAGAGCGGCGGCGCGATTGAGCTTGAAGTTCTCCCGGCTGTAGAGATGACGCTCCTGGTTGAAGTGGTTGTGGACGGCGGAGAAGGTCTGGAAGGATCGCATACGCCGGAAGCGCAGCATCGCCTGCTCCAGTCATCTCAACGGTTGGTGCCAATTCTCCGCACGGTTGTCTCAAGGCTGATCTCGACGCCGCGCTCGCGCCCGTCACCCAGAATTCAACATCCGCATAAATGCAAATAACCGGTTAATCGACTTCCAACGCTGCGACATGGACCTGGTGATCCGCTACGGAGCGGGCGAGTATGAGGGCCTGACGTCGCATTGTCTGATGTTGGAAATCGTCGCACCCGTCTGCGATCCCGCCCTGATTGCAGAGAGTCGAAACAGCGGACGCTTGCGGCTCTTGGGCAAGCGGCTTCGATCAGCAAAAGCATCTTTAAAATGGTCCGAGATAACAGAACGTGCTTCATTCAAAATCTACCATAACTCGATCGATCAGAGAATGGCAGTCGTTGCCTCTTCACCTTTTTTTGCGGGCCACTTTGCACGAGTCGTTCCAGCGCCGCAAAGCACAAAAGGCTCATCGAGGCCAGCACGAGAAGAGAGGCGAACATCAGATCTGTTTGCCCGCGCCCGTTTGCCATGAGCATCAGATAACCCAGCCCACGCGACGAGCCCACCCATTCGCCGATGATCACGGCAAAGGGTGCATAGACCACCGCCAACCGCAGGCCCGAGACCAGCGCGGGCAGCGCGTGGGGCACCTGCAGCAGGATGAGCCGGTGCAGGGGCTTGGCGCGCATCATCTGCGCCAAATCGGCGAGCGACGCGGGCAGGCGCATCAGACCGTCAAAAAAGGCCGAGGTGACGGGAAAATAGATCACCAGCATGACGATCACGATCTTGGACGCTGCGCCATAGCCCAGCCATAGCGTCAGGATCGGGGCCAGCGCGAAGACCGGCACCGCCTGCGCGAAAATCAGCATGGGCCGCAGCATCAGCCGAGCGATCGGTGAAAGCGCGAGGTTCAGCGCCGTGGCCACGCCCAGCACCACGCCCGCGGCCAGCCCGGTCAAGAGGTTCGCAACGGTGAAGCGCGCATGTTCCAGCAAGAGCGCGGCATTGTCCCACAGCGCCACGCCCACGCGGGCCGGGCCAGGCAGGATGAAGCGCGGCACGCCGGTCAGCCAGACAACTGCCTGCCACAGCACAAGCGCAACGCCCAGCGCCAGAGCCGCGCGCAACGGGGCCGCGTTCAACCTGCGCATGCCGCATCCCCCTGCAAGCGCGCCAGCAATGCGGCCTGTGCGGCCAGCACATCCGGCGCGCGAAAGTCGCGCGGCGAGGGGGTGTCGGGCAGCGACAGCGTCTCCGCCCCCTCGCGTGCCAGAATCCATGCGCGGTCTGCAAGGCGCAGCGCCTCGAGCGGGTCATGCGTGATCAGGATGACCGTGCGCCCCTTGAGCAGCCTTGCCGCCAGATCCTGCATCGCCAGTCGGGTCGCCGTATCGAGCGCCGAGAAGGGTTCGTCCAGCACCACGACCTGCGCATCCTCGATCAGCACGCGGGCCAGCGCCACGCGCTGACCCTGCCCGCCCGAAAGCTCGGACGGGCGTCGGCGTTCCATCCCGGCCAGCCCCACCTGGGCCAGCAGTTCATGCGCGCGGCCCACGTCTGGTCGCGTACCGCGCAGCCGCGCGCCAATAGTCACATTACGCACCAGATCGGCCCACGGCAGAAGCTGCCCGCCTTGCGCCATCAGCGCCACGCGGCCCGCCAGCGGCAGGCCATCGCCTGCTTCCAGACTGCCCCGCAGCTGCTGCGGCCCCGGCAACCCCGCAATCAGACGCGCGATGGTGGATTTTCCCACGCCCGAAGGCCCCAGCAGGCAGGACCAGCGCCCGGCGGGCATGTCAAGTGAAAGGTTGCGCATCAACGGTGCGTCCCCCATCCACAGGTCGCCCTGAAGGGCCACCGCCGTCATCGCAAGTCGAGCCCCATCTGCCAGAAACCCACTTCCAGCCGGGTAGCCGTCGCGAAACGCTGCGACAAGTGCCCCGCGCGGGGCAGGCTGGCCCAGTCCGGCCCCAGCCGATGCAGCAGTGCCCCGTCGATCAGCGTGCCGACATCACGGCACAGACCCTGATAGTCGTGGCCCGCATAGGTGTTGATCCAGTCTGCATAAGGCCCACCGCTACCCTTCAGCCGCAAGCCGATCTCGCCATAACCCAACACGCAGGGCGCGAGTGCCGCCATCAGGTCGAGGAAACCGCCCGAATAGCCCGATTCCAGCACATAACGCGTATAGGCAACGTTCGCGGGTGCCTCCTCGGTGGCCTCCAGTGCGGCGGCGTCAATGCCTTCGCGCGCACAGATCTGCACATGCAGCGGCATTTCCACATGCGCCAGCGCCTGCACTGTAGCCGAGGCTGCCTGAATCTCGGCGAGCGTCTCGCCCTTGGCCGCGGCGAGCGCCCAGGCGCGGGCAAAATGGATCAGGAAGATGTAGTCCTGCCGCAGGTAGTGCAGGAAATTCGCGCGCGGCAGGCTACCCGTGCGCAGCCCCTCTACAAAGGGGTGGTGCGTGTAGGCCCGCCATGCAGGCGTCTGATCGCGCCAGAGTGAAAAGGCGCAGCCATAGTCTGGTGCGCTCATGGCGTCGCTGCCGTCACGTCGATGGCAAGCGCCTCGACAGGCAAGCCGCCCTGCGTCGCGCCGCGTTCGGCCAGAAACGCCTCGAACCGCGCATAGCGCCCGGCATCCAGTGCCGCAGGACGGGTGGCGAAGCGCGGCCAGGTATCGGCCCAGGCGCGGCGGTTCAGCTCGGTTTGCAGTTCCGATGCTGTGGACGAGAAGATCTCCCAAGCGCGGTCGGGTTGGTTCAGGATGAAGTTGGTGGCCTGTGCCGTGGCCTCGAGAAAGCGCGCGATGGCATCGGCGTTCATGGGCTCGGGATTGGCGACATAGATCAATTCGTCATAAGCGGGCACGCCCTCGGCCTCGGGATAGAAGCAGCGCCCCTCGGTGCCTTCGATCTGAAGCTGGTTCAGCTCGAAATTGCGGAATGCGCCGATCACGCCATCGACCTGCCCTGCCATCAGCGCCGGCGAGATCGACCAGCCGATGTTGATACGCTCCACATCATCCGGCGCCATGCCGTGATGGGCCAGCATCGCATCGAGCATCACCTCCTGCACACCCGCAACGGCAAAGCCAACCCGGCCGCCGCGCAGGTCCGTGAAGTCTTGCGCAGGGCCGTCGGCGAGCACCGCGAGACAGGTCAGAGGCGTGGAAATCAGCGTGCCGACGCGGCGCAAGGGCAGATCGTCATGGCGGCTGAGATGCAGCTGCGGCTGATAGCTGATCGCCAGATCGACGCGGCCTGCCGCCGCCATGCGCGGGGGCGCGTTCGGGTCCGAGGGCGTGGCGATTTCGACTTCGAGCCCGGCATCGGCAAAGTAGCCCAGCTCCTGCGCCAGCACGATCGGCGCATGGTTGGGGTTCACGAACCAATCCAGCATGACGCTCAGCCGGTCCTGCGCCTGCGCGGGCAGGGCAAGCGCGCAGAGGGCAAGGGCGGTGAAAAGGTGTTTCATCGATGGTCCTTTCAGTCGGTGAGCGCCAGCAGGGCGATATCGCCCTGCCAGCGGGATTGCAGGCTTTGGCCCGCGTTGTGCGCGCGAAGGCCCGTGGCGCAGGCCAGCACGACACGGCCATCATCGGGCGGGGTCAGGGAGGCGATGCCCTCTGGCGGGATATGGCGGGCCTGCGCGCAGAAGGGTGCGGCCTCAGCGCGCAGGTCGATCAGCAGGTCTTCCGGGCGGATCTGGCTGCGGGCGATGAAGCGCAAGGGGTGGTGCGGCTCGGGTGCCGCATCGAAGCGAAAGCCGCCCATGCGCCAGACGGCGGCATCAAGGCTGACAAGCAGGCCAAGGGGCGTTGGCGCAAGGCCCAGCAGCCACGACAGCGCCATCTGCGCCTGCAACGCGCCCACGGCCGCCACCACCGGCCCCATCACGCCCGCCGTGGCGCAAGTCGCGCCGCGCTCGGGCAGGTCGGGGAAAATTGCGCGAAGTGATGGCGCACCCCCGCAACAGCCCGCGACATAGCCCGCCTGCGCCAGCGCCGAGGCGGTGATCAGCGGCTTTCCCTGCGCGTAGCAGATGTCCGACAGCGTCAGGCTGGCGGCGAAAGTGTCCGCACAATCGAGCACCAGATCGGCACTGGCCACCAGGGCGGGTGCATTGGCCGGGTCCAACATTTCGCAGCGGGGCGTAAGCGTGACCTCAGGGTTCAGCGCGACCAGGGCGGCTGCCGCCGCGCGCGCCTTTGGCTGGCCGATCTGGTCCATTCGGTAAAGCGGCTGGCGGTGCAGGTTATGTGCTGCGACCGCATCGTCATCGACCAGCGTGATCTGCCCGACACCTGCCCCCGCAAGGTATTGAAGCACCGGCACGCCCAGCCCCCCGGCCCCCACCACCAGCACCCGCGCGCGCGCCAGACGCGCCTGCCCGGCCGCGCCGATCTCTGGCAACACCGTCTGGCGGGCATAGCGGTTCATGCGCAGACCCTCAGCCAGTCCCGCATACGCGCATCTGGGTCAGGGCTCAGCGTGATATCCGTCACGGCCGAGACAATGTCGGCCCCGGCGGCAAAAGCCCCCTCGGCCCGCTCGACACTCATTCCGCCGATCGCGCAGAGAGGGATGTCACCAATCAGCCGCTTCCATTCCGTGATCCGCTCCAGCCCCTGCTGGTGCCACTTCATCTTCTTCAGGATCGTCGGATAGACCGGGCCCAGTGCCACGTAATCGGGCGAAAGGGCCAGAGCAAGGTCGAGTTCGGCATGATCATGCGTAGAAAGACCCAGCCGCAGCCCCGCACGGCGGATGGCAGGGATATCGGCCTCGTCCAGATCCTCCTGCCCCAGATGCAGCCAGTCGGCACCTTCCTCGATGGCGATTTGCCAGTGGTCATTGACCACCAGCGCCGCGCCATGCGCCCGCGCCAACGCCAGCCCGGCTCGAATATCGGCGCGCAACGCTTCTTGAGGGTGGTCCTTGATGCGCAGCTGCACCAGCTTCACGCCCAGCGGCAGCGCACGCTTCAGCCAGGCAAGCGAGTCGATGATCGGATAGAAACGGGGCAGCGTCATAGCCAGGCCTTTCCGATAACCGGGGTCGAGGGTTGGGCCATGTCGCGCGAGTTCATCGGGTCCGCATCCCGTGCCAGTTCGCCCGCCTGCACGCCCAGCGCAAAGGCCCGGGCCATGCCCACCGGGTCGCCAGCCTGCGCTACGGCCGTGTTCAGCAGTACGGCGTCAAAACCCATCTCCAGCGCATCCGCGGCATGGCTGGGCAGGCCAAGGCCGGCGTCGATCACCATGGGCACATCGCGAAAGGCGGCGCGCAGCGTCTTCAGCCCGTAGCGGTTGTTCAGCCCCAGGCCAGAGCCGATGGGCGCGCCCCAGGGCATCAGCACCCGCGCACCGGCATCAAGCAGGCGCGCGGCCAGCACCTGATCCTCGGTCGTGTAGGGAAAGACATCGAATCCATCGGCGGCCAGCGCCTCGGTCGCCTCGAGCAGGCCGAACGGGTCGGGCTGCAAGGTGTCGGCATGGCCGATCACTTCCAGCTTGATCCAGTTCGTCTCGAAAAGTTCGCGCGCCATCTGGGCGGTGGTGATCGCCTCGCGCGCGGAATGGCAGCCGGCGGTATTGGGCAGGATGTGAACACCCAAGCGCTTGACGATGTCCCAGAACGCCCGCCCCTGCCCGCCCTCGCGCCGCAGCGATACTGTGGCAACCGAGGCGCCGGACTGGCGGAATGCGGCCTCCAGCACGGCGGGAGAAGGGTATTGCGCCGTGCCAAGCATCAGCGGGTTGCCAAGCGTGACCCCATAGAAATCGCGCATCCCCTTAGCCCCCCTGCATAGGGGCCAGCACTTCCAGCCGGTCGCCATCCTTCAGCGCGGTGCCCGCGCGCGCGGCCTTCGGCACGAAAGCGCCGTTCAGCGCCGTGGCCACGCGCGCCGGACCCCAGCCCAGTTCGCCCAACGCGTCGGCCAGGGTCGGTCCCGCCACCTCGCGCGCCTCGCCGTTCACCTCAATCCTCATGGACCAGATCCCCCTTTATGCCCCTGGTCAGATAATCGGCGGCCTGGGTGGCCAGCGCTGGCGCCATCAGATAGCCGTGGCGAAACAGTCCGTTCAGATGCAGCACCCGCCCCTGGACGCTCACGCGCGGCACGTTATCGGCAAAGGCCGGGCGTACGTCGGCGCCGGTTTCCAGCACTTCGGCCTCGGCAAAGCGCGCATCAAGCGCATAGGCGGCGCTGAGAAGTTCCAGCACCGCGCGGGCCGAAACGCCGCGCCGGTCGCTGCTTTCCAGTTGCGTGGCGCCCAACATGAAGAGCCCGCCTGCACGCGGCACGATGTACAGCGGATGGCGCGGATGCAGCAGACGCACCGGGCGTGACAGCTCAATTTCGGGCGCGCGTAGCACCACCATTTCGCCCCGCACCCCGCGCAGATCAGGCAGGTCTGCGGCCATACCGCGCGCGTCGATCACCGGGCCTGCAATCTTGTCGGGGGTGACCTCGCCCTGTTCGATTTCGACGCCCCGCGCCGCCAGTGCGGCCACCAGATCGGACAAAGCGCGGCGCGGATCCAGATGCGCCTCGGCGCCAAAGAAAAGCGCGCTCTTATGGTGGGCAAGGTCTGGCTCCAGCGCGGCCAGATCATCCGCCACGCGATGCCCCGATGTGCGGCGCGCAAAACGATCCAACTCGACCCGGTCGCGCTGCAAGGCCAGAACCAGCGAGCCGCGATGTGTGACCTCCGTCACCTCGGCCCAGAACGACGCCGCCCGCTGCCCATGCGCGACAATGACGGGCACGGCAACAGCGCCTTCGCAGAACGGCGCGAGCATCCCGCCTGCCCACCATGAACACCCATGCGGCCCCGGTGCGCCGGCTCGGTCGATCAGGCGCGGGGTCAGCCCCGCCTTACTGAGCGCGTAGGCCGCGCAAAGCCCCGCGACCCCCGCCCCGATGATGGTGATATCACTCATCGCGCCAGACCTCGTGGAAATGATGCACCGGCCCGTAGCCAGACCCGACCCCCAAGCCATCCGCCGCAGCAATCGCGCCCTGAAGATAACCATGCGCGCGGGTCACGGCCTGTTCCAACCCCATGCCAATCGCCAGCCCCGCTGCAATCGCCGCTGACAGAGTGCAGCCCGTGCCATGGGTGTTGCGCGTGGTCTGACGCGGCGCGGTCAGGCGCACCGTAGCTTCCGACATGATCAACAGATCAACGCAAATCGCGCCCGCCCCATGCCCGCCTTTCATCAGCACCGCCCGCGGCCCCATCTTGCACAGGGCATAGCCCTGCCGCGCCATCTCGGCCTCGTCTTGCGCGGGGGCACAACCCAGAAACTCGGCGGCTTCGGCCAAGTTCGGTGTCAGCAGCGTGGCAAGCGGCAGAAGCTCGTGGCGCAGCACTTCCAGCGCCTCTTGCGGCAATAGCCGATCGCCGGATTTCGCCACCATCACCGGGTCCAGGACGATGGGCAGCGCGCGGCCCGCCAGCCCCTGTGCGACCGTGGCAATCGCCTCGCGCCCGCCCAACATGCCCAGCTTGACCACACGCACTGCCAGATCGTCCAATACGGCGTCGATCTGCGCGGCAATCATCGCCGGGCTGGCGGGTTCGACCATCGTGACGGCGCGGGTATTCTGAGCAGTCAGCGCGGTGATGACACTAGCGCCATAAACCCCCAGCGCCGAGAAAGCCTTGAGATCCGCCTGAACGCCCGCGCCGCCGCCCGAATCGGACCCTGCTATGGTCAATGCTACCGGAACCAAGTGCCGCTCCTTGCTGCTGTCACCGGTGCAAGGAAACGGCTGGGACGCAATTTGCCGCGCGTCGTTACCGTTCCCTACGCCGGTATGATCCGGATCAGGTTCGATGGGTTGGCTTTGGCCTCTCAGCCCCGGACGGGGCACCCCAACGGTTATTGGAGTAAGATAACCCCGGCCGATCGCGCTGACAAGGCGCTGATCAAGAACCACCGGAGCCGACTGGGTAAGAACTGAGGAGTAAACCACTTCTTTGGTTGCCGCCCTTCGAGCAAGAAGTTTCTGACGTCATTGGCGTGTGATCGAATGCGGTCGTGGTCAGCTGGTTTTCCCGATCCAGATCTGTTCGATCGTTGCGCCCATTCAGGTCATCGTCTTCTCACACTCCCCTGTCACCGACACTGGCTTGCGACATATGGCTCATGCCGCAGCCACCAGCGCCGGATCCCGGTAATCCTCGCTCTTCGTCATCATTGCCCAGAGTTGCCGCGCCATCTTGTTCGCCAGCGCGATCGCAACCAGCATCTTCGGCTTCCCGGCCAGAATCCGCCCGATCCAACTCTCCGCCGGAACCCTGTGGCGCGCCCGACCCATGATCCGGGTCATCGCCCCGATGATCAGAAGCCGCCGGATGTCGGTCTGACCGGCCTTCGATACCCGCCCAGGCCGCGCCTGTCGCCGGTGGAATGCTGGCGCGGCAGAAGTCCCAACCAAGCCGCGAAGTCTCGGCCACACCGGAACTGCGCCAGCTCGGGAGCAAAGGCCTCGACCGCCAGCGCTGTCAGAGGACCAACGCCTGGCACCGTCTGCAACCGGCGCGCCGTATCGGTCTCAGTTGCGAGCGCCTTCAGCGTCCTGGCCTTCGCCTCGATTCTCTCCGTCTTCTCGGCAATCTGTGCCAGAAGGTCCTGGCATTCCAATATGATCAGGGCCGACAGGTCGCAGGCGGGGTCCTCGACCAGCGCCGCCATCCGTTTCAGATGACCGATGCCGGCAGGAAACACGTGGCCATGTTCTGAGCTCGACTTTGTATGGTTTTCGGTCAGGTCCATGTCCAGAAGATGCCCTCGTTCGCTATGAGCTCGAGGGCATCA
>NZ_JADDJF010000078.1 GCF_017811755.1 Pararhodobacter sp. SW119
GTTCATTACACAAGGGGGAAACCGGAACGGGCCGTCTTGGTTCCAAGGCCAGCGCCCCGCTTGCGTCAAAGGACGGAGCGCGCTGCAGGGCAGGGGGCTGGATAAGGGTTGTCCGGAACACTGCAACCCGCAGCTTCGCATACATCATTATGGCGCAGCGGAACCGCCCTACTCCAGTTCCTTCAGCGCCTTCACCAGTGCTTGTTCCTTTCCGTGCAAGCCCCGCGGCGCGGGACGCGCGCCACGCTGCTGGAGGACCTTGCGCAGCAGTTCGTATTCGTCGTCGTTGAGATAGAACAGGACGCAATGCTGAGCGCGCGAGGCGTCGCCGTCCGCGAGGATCGTCTGCAACTCCTTCGCCGAATGGCTTTCGGCCTTGCTCAAGAGGTCATCGATGTTGCCCTGATCAGCATGCTCGGCGATGATCTGCGCCTTGGTCCAGCCGATGCCCAGCAGCCGCGCCCGATCGACCTTGAGGGTGCTGAACTTTCGATCGATCTCCACGAGGTAGTAGGCCTTGCGGGATCCAAGTCCGAATTTTATTGCCAGATCGAGCAGAAGCAGGCTCCGAGTCCTGCATCTCACGAAGGCGGCGCGCCTGTTCAAGAAAGTCCGGTGTCGCCGCATCCCGTCGGGAGGTGGTCGAGCCATCGCGTCGGTCCAATCCAAGCGTCCGATTCGCATTCAATTGCAAGGAGGCCTACCGCCCATGGTGCCTCTAGGCAAGGACTTACACGAAGCCAAAGCTCTTGGCGCCGGTCATGCCAAGTTCATCTGTTGGCATGGCCTGCCGTTCGCTTCTCGGTGCCCTCGCTTGAGGAAATGGTTATCCCGCGAGTAAGGCTCCTAGGCCGGGCCAGCGTCTACCGGCGTGGCCCGAACCCGCGACATTATCTTGCGGGGGCCTGTGGTCAGGCTTCCAGTTTGAAGGAGAGCGCCACGCGCGCACGGAAGGCGGCAACCTTCCCGCCCTCGACCTTCATGTCCAGCTTCACCACTTCGGCCACCCGAAGGTCGCGGATCGAGCCGGACGCCGCCTCCACAGCCTTTCTACCCGCATCCTCCCACGACTTCTCACTGACGCCGACGACCTCGACGATCTTGTAGACACCTTCCGTCATCATGACCTCCTCTGATCTCGTTTCCCGCCTGCTAGCGGGTCAGCGGACCCTATCACAATTTGACTGGCGAAACATGGTCGCCATCGCTGGCAGACGGCAAGGCCGCCGCCTTGATGGGGGCTGAATGCCAAGTCTGCCACTCCTTCGGTTGCGTCAGAATGACCGACCGGCATCGCCTTTTGGATGAATCGCACGCACCTCGGAGTTCGGTACGCAGGTCAGGAACACGAACAAATCATCGGTCGTTTCGCCGTCCTTTTCTTTCCGGACGGACTTTTAAGCCGGACTGAATATCGCGCGCCCCTCCCTTTGCGGTCGCATGGCGCAGGAGGCTGATGGGGCAGACCGCATCAACGACAACGCATTTTTTTTGCGGATATTGGGGAACGATTCTATTGGTTCGAGTGACCTGCCCCCATAGGGTGGTCCACGTTTTTTGTTAGTGCATGATTGGTCTCGACGCCAGCGGGAGCGTGGCCGTCGCGCACCCAGCCTAGCGCTTGCCACCAGTCCTCATAGGTTGCTGGAGGGAGGCGGGACTATGGTTCTCGATGCGTCGGATGGTTAGCGGTGTCTTCGGAGGAGGGCTCAAAAGTCCAGCGGTACGCAGGGGGCGTCGGGCCCTTGTTGCGCCCGCCCTGCTGCATCTGCTCCCAGGCATGGGCCAGAATGCCGACCGAACGCGACAGGCAAAACAGCCCACGCGCGAGGGGGGCCGGAAACCCCAACTCGGCATAGATGACGGCGGTGGCCCCGTCGATGTTCATCGGGACGGCCTTGCCCTTTTCCTGGCGCAAGGCGTCCTCGACGGCGCGACCGATGGTGGCGAACGCGCCCGGGACCGTGCCCTGCGCGGCGGCGGTATCGACCAGGCCCAGTAGAACCGGCGCACGTGGGTCCACGGGCTTGTGAAAGCGGTGGCCGAAACCCGGGATGAACCTGCCCCGCTTGGCGCGACAGGCAGCCAGTCCAGCCGCCGTCGCGTCGGGCAGCGCCTCGCCCGCCTCAAGGCGATCGCGGATGTCGCGATAGAGCTCGACCGCTTGTTCGCCGGCGCCGCCATGCACGTTGTCGAGCATATTCACCGCCGAAGCCATCGCCCCGTTGAGCGGCAGGCCGCAGGTCACCGCCATGCGGGCGGCGGCGATCGACGGGGCCTGCGGCCCGTGATCGACCGCCGCGACGAGCGCGGCCTCGAGCAGTTGCGCCTCGGCGTCGGACGGAAGCGTACCGCGCAGCATCAGCCAGATCATCTGCGGAAAGCTGACCTGCCCGATCAGGGTTTCGATGGGCCGCCCGCGCAGCGCAATGCGCCCCGGCGCCATGTCGATGATCGAGGTTCGCCACCAGTCGGATACGTCACTCATCGCCTTCGTCCTTTCATCAGTTTCAGGATCAGCGGTGACAAGGCGATCACCAGCACGATCCGGGTGACATGATGGCTGACCACGAACGCGAGATCCGCGCCAGCCAGCAACGCGAGAACGGCCATCTCCGCCTGACCGCCGGGGGCAAAGGCCAAGAACGCCTCCAGCTGCGGGGCGAGCCCCAGCGAGTAGACGGTTGCGGCGAAGACGAGTGTCAGTACGGCTAGCATCAGGCTGAGCGCAGCGCCCGCCGCAACGTCGTGGCGCAACTCATGCCAGGCGAGGCCCGAATAGCGCACGCCTACGGCCAGCCCGATGAAGACCTGCGCGGCCCAGATTGCCTCTGCCGGGGGTCGCATTGTGATCAGCCCGCCTAGCGACAGCGCCGCCGCGGCAAACATCGGCCCGAGGATCGAGGCGCCGAACAGGCCGACACGGCGTGCGATGCGCCAGCCGCCCAACCCCGCCGCCAGCATCAGCAGGACCTGAACGGGCGGCGTCGTGCTGGCGGGCTGTCCGGGAGGCGTATGAAAGTCGACCCCCCCGACCGCCCACAGCAGCGGCGGCGCCACGATTACGATCAGGAGCACCCGCGTCGCATGGATCAGCGACAGCGCGCGGGGGTTGCCGCCCGCCTCCTCGCCGAAGATCAGCATGTCCTGCAAGCCGCCGGGCATCGCACCGTACCACGCCGTCGGCTGGTCGAACCCGAATGCGCGGCGCAGCAACGGATAGCCGGCCAGCCCGGCCAGCACCAGATAGGCCGGCACCAGCGCCAGCGACGCCGCCATTCGCGGCAGTTCGCTCAGCAGTTCCGGCGTGATCGAGGCGCCGACGGCCACGCCGAGAATGGTGCGCATCGCATCGCCCAGCGCGCCCATGCCGCGCATCCGCATCCCGGCCAGACCCGCGATCAGGCACGCGGCCATCGGCCCGATCAGAAACGGCAGCGGCAACTCCAGCGCCAAAAAGACGGCGATGCCGGCCGAGGTTGCGGTGAACGCGATCAGGCGCGGCTGGTCAATCCCCCATCGAGGTGTCAATTTTCCGCTTCCGTTCGCGCCGGGATCGCCAAGTCGGCAGGACAAGCAGGATCAGCGCCAGAACCAGAAGCGCGGCGGTCATCGGCCGTTCCCACAGGAAGGACGGCCCGCGGTAGAGCTGCATCGCGCGGCTGAAGTTGTCCTCCATCATGCGGCCCAGGATGAACCCGATCAGCAGCGGCGCCAGCGGGTAGTCCGCCATCCGGAGCGCCGTCGCGCCGATGCCCAGCAGCACCAGGATCAGCAGTTCGGTGGGGTTGTTCTGGCCGATGTAGCTGCCCATCAGGGTGAAGAACAGGATGAACGGGATCAGGAACGGGCGTGGCACGGAAAGCAGTTTCGCGATGTAGGGGATCAGCGGCAGGTTCAGGACCAGGAGCACGACATTGCCGATGTACATCGAGATGATGACCGCCCAGAAGATCTCGGGGCTGTCGGTCATCAACCGAGGCCCCGGCGTGACGTTGAGCGAGATAAGCGCGCCGAGCAGGATCGCCGTGGTCCCGGACCCCGGAATGCCCAGCGTCAGCAACGGAACGAACGACCCCGAACAGGCGGCGTTGTTGGCCGACTCGGGCGCCGCAAGGCCCTTGACCGAACCCTTGCCGAACTTCTCGCGCTCGGCCGGGCTAGCTAGGTTGCGCTCCACCGCATAGCCCAGGAACGACGCGATTGTGGCACCGGCGCCGGGCAGGACGCCGATGAAGAAGCCCTGAAGGGACTGCCGGCCGACCACCGGCGCCATGTCACGCGCATCCTGGCGCGTGATGCGCAGCTTGCCGATCGCGGCCGACTTGTCGCCCTTGCCCGACCGCGCCGGGTGCATGACCAGAAAGATCGCCTCGGGCAGGGCGAACATCGCCATCGCCAGCGTGATGAAACCGAAGCCCGACTGCAGCTGCGGAAAGCCCATGGTGAAGCGGGCGACGTTGAACAGCGCGCCTTCGCCGACCGTCGCCATGATCAGCCCGAGCAGGGTCATCAGCACGGCCTTGGCGACGTTGCCCTGGCCCGAAAAGGCCGCGATCGCTGCCAAGCCCAGCACCATCAGGGCAAAATACTCCGCCGAGTGGAAGAGCAGCGCCACCGACGAGAGCGCCGGCGCGAAGATCATCAGCAAAATGGCGCCGACCGACCCGCCGATGAAACTGGCGATCGCGGCGACCGTCAGCGCCTTGCCCGCCTCTCCCCGGCGCGCCATCGGGTAGCCGTCGAAACTCGTGGCCACCGTCGAGGCGACGCCCGGCGCGTTGATCAGGATCGAGCTGGTCGAACCGCCGAAGATCGCCCCGTAGTAGACCCCCGCCAGCAGGATCAGCGCGCCGGACGGGTCGCCGATGCCGATGGCGATCGGGATCATGATGGCGATGATGGACATCGGCCCCAGGCCCGGCAACATGCCGATCAGCGTGCCGATCATGCAGCCCATCGTCACCAGAAACAGGTTCTGGACCGACAGCGCCGTCGAAAGCCCTAGAAGAATACCGTCCAGCATGATGCGCGTCCTCTACATCAGGAACATCGGCATGGGCCGCAGGAAGATGCCCAGCACCTCGGAAACCAGCCACCAGATCCCCCCCGCCGCGACCAGCGCCACCGGCAGCGAAACGTAGAGGCGCTTCTCGCCTAGGATCCAGGCCCCGATGACCAGAAAGCCGATGGTGGAGCCGAGAAAGCCGAGCGGGCGCAAGGTGGCGGCGTAGAGCAGCATCAGCGCGATCAGCGCCAGCGCCCGACCCCAGCTATAGGAAAGAAACTTGCGGTAATCGACGTCGTCCGGGCCCGGTTCGGGCAACGGTTTCTGAAAGACCAAAATCCACACGGCGCAAATCGCGCCCATAACCGAAAGCGCCTTGGGAAAGGTGCTCGGCCAGACGGGATTGCGTTGCATGAAGCGCGGCAGGTTCGCATCCATCGTGAACCATGCGGTATATCCGTAAACGAGGCACAGCCCCAGGATGGCCAGTGCCAGCCAGCGATCGAGCGCCATGAGATCCTCCCTCGGCGAAAGCGGTGGACGCCCCGGCGCAGGCCGGGGCCGGCCCTGGCTCAGAGGAAGCCGAGATCGGTCATCATCTCGCGCATTTCCTCTTCCTGATTGGTCAGGAACTCGGTGAAATCATCACCCGCGTACCAGATGTTGGTCCAGCCGTTGCGTGCGCGCACGGCCTCCCATTCGGGGGTTTCCATCATCGCCTTCAGGGTAGCGACAAAAGCGTCGGCCTCTTCTTCGGGCAGACCGGGGGCGGCGAAGAAGCCGCGCCAGTTGACGAACTCCATTTCCGCGCCTTGCTCGGCGAAGGTCGGCACGTCGGGGAATTCCTCCAGCCGCTCGAGGGCCGTCAACCCGAGGATGCGCACTTCGCCGGCCGCAGCCATGTCGACCGCTTCGGAAAAGCCCGTCGAAAGCGCCACGACTTCGCCCGACAGCAGCCCGGCCATAGCCGTGCCTCCGGCGTCGTAGGGAATGTACTGCACATCCTCGGCGTTCACGCCGGCAGCCTCGAGGATCAGCGAGACGACAAGGTGATCCATCCCGCCGGGGACTGACCCGCCCCCGGTGGCGACGGCATCGGGGTTGGCGGCGTAGGCGTCCAGGAAATCCTGAAAGGTATGGATTTCGCTGTCTTGCGCCACGACAAGGGCACCATAATCGCCCAGCACACCCGCGATCGGGACCGCATCGCGAAAAGTCTGGCTGATCTCGCCGGTCAGCCCGCGAATGATCAGCGGGGTCGACTGCACCATCAGCGTGCCGTGGTTCGACGCCGCGTTGTCGATCAGGTAGGTGAAGGCCAGCCCGCCGCCACCGCCCGACATGTTCTCGAAGCTGGCATTAACGACGAGGCCTGCCGCGGTGAGCGCTTCGCCCACGCCGCGGGCAGCGCCGTCCCAGCCGCCACCGGCCCCGCCGGGGACGAGGAAATGGATCCGGTCATAGGTTTGTTGCGCGGCAACCGGCAGCGCGGCGGCGAAAGCCACGGTGGATGCCGCAGCAAGGCAAAGTATCCGGTGTTTCATGTCGTTCATGTCGTCCTCCCATGGGTTGATCTCATCCCTCATCGCTCCGACCAGGGCCGGTCGCGCCGGTTCGATCGCCGATCGAGCCGACCCCAACCTGACGGCCGCCGACAGACAGCGAGGTCAGGATCTCTTCGGTGTGTTGTCCGAGCGCCGGCGGCGGTGCCGAGACCGCCGGCACCTCGCCGTCGATGCGGAATCCGGGGCGCACCACCC
Source organism: Pararhodobacter sp. SW119 (assembly GCF_017811755.1). Taxonomy (GTDB): domain Bacteria; phylum Pseudomonadota; class Alphaproteobacteria; order Rhodobacterales; family Rhodobacteraceae; genus Pararhodobacter. The sequence goes on from NZ_JADDJF010000078.1 coordinate 6,769, forward strand.
GCACCGGGCGTTCGACCCCCGGCACGTCGTCAAACCGGGCAACGAGGCCGCTCTCCGCGATTTCGGGATGCTCGAGGATTTCGGGCACCGAAAAGACCTTGCCCGCCGGCACACCGAGCGCGTTGAAGTCGTCGACCCAGGCTTCGGCGGGGCGTGCGGCGAGCGCCGCCTCAATCTCGGCGCGCAGGGCGTGCCGGTTGCGCTTGCGATCCTCACGCGTCCGGTAGTTAGGGTTGTCAATTAGGTCCTCCCGGCCGATATGGCGGGCGAGAATGCGCCATTGCTCATCCTTGTTGGCCGCGATGTTGATCGGCGCATCGCGCGTGCGAAAGGTGCCAGAAGGGGCAGAAGTTAGATTTTCGTTGCCATTGGGCGTTGGCGCAACCCCGGCGACCAGCCAGTTTGAGATGGCCCAGCCCATCGTGCCTAAAGTCGCGTGCAGCATCGAGACATCAATGAAACCACCACGCTGCGGCGCATTCAGCATCGATGCGACCGCAAAGGCAGCAGTGAGCCCGCCGACCGTGTCGGCAACCGGATAGCCCACACGCAACGGCGCGCTTTCGGCATCGCCGGTGATCGACATCACTCCGCTCATGCCCTGGATAATCTGGTCATAGGCCGGACGATGCGCCCATGCGCCGGTCTGACCGAAACCCGATATTGCGCAGTAGATCAGCCGAGGATTGACGTGACGCAGGCGTGCATAGTCCAGTCTCAGTCGCGCCATGACGCCGGGGCGGAAGTTCTCCACCAAAACATCGGCAGTTTTGACCAGTTTCAGGAAGGTGGCAGTGTCCTCTGAATCCTTAAGGTTGAGTGTGACCGATTTCTTGCCTGCATTCTGGGCAAGGAAAGACACGCCCATTTTAGAGGTATTCAACGCGGCATCCGCCCCGAGCTCACGCGCAAGATCGCCCTTGGCGGGGGGTTCCACCTTGATGACCTCGGCCCCCATATGCACCAGAAGATGGCCGCAGAACGGTCCGGCGAGCACGTTGGACAGGTCCAGAACGCGGATATTCGACAATGGTGCCGTCATCGCTCCTCCCCGGAACCACTATTTTGCCGCATGGTTCTGGTTTCGGCAACATAAACTATATGCGTCCGTTTGACTTGCCTGGCGCTGGTGCTCGGAGAACCCGGCGCAGGGGTTCCGGCGGAGGACCGAGACGGCACGCGAGCGCTTCCTGTCGAAGGCCGAGATCGACCGGCTGGCCGCGGCGCTCGACGCGGCCGAGGACCGGCGCGCGGCCGACATCATCCGGATGGGCATGTAGACCGGGGCGCGGCTGGGCGAGGTGCGCCAGGCGCGGTTCGAGCATTTCAACCTCGAGCTTCTGAGCTGGTCGAAGCCCGCCGGCACCACCAAGCAGCGCCGGGTGCACCGGGTGCCGATCTCGGAGGAGACCGCGGCCATCGTCCGCCAGCGCCGGCTGCTCGCGCCGGCGGGCACGCCCTGGCTCTTCCCCGGTGATGTGCCGGGTCAGCCGGTGAAGGAGATCCGCCGCTTCTGGGTCCGGATCCAGCGGCAGGCGGAGATTGCGGACGTGCGCATCCACGACCTGCGCCACACCTTCGCGTCGCTCCTGGTCTCGGGCGGCGCCTCGCTCGAAATGATCGGCAAGCTGCTCGGCCACAGCCAGATGCAGAATACGCAGCGCTATACGCATCTGATGGACTCGCCGCTCCGCGCCGGGGTCGATGCCGTGGCCAGCGTCTTCCGGCCGCGGCCGGTGCTGGTGCACGACGCCGATGCCCGCGTTGACACCGGCACCACATCCCCGACCGAGGCGACAACGGGCGCGGCGCACCGTTCGGGATGAGTCAGCGCGCCGCCCCGGAGCCGCTCAGGCGGGCTCGCGCAGCGCCCGCCAGATCGGGGTGAGCCGGCGCCGAATCGTGCGCTCGTCAGGCACGGCGGTGCCCTCCGATCGGATCACGAACCAGTCCTGTACCTCGCTCACCCAGTCCGCCTGGCTTGCCGGCACGCCGTGCTCGTGCACCCGGCGGATGATCGCGACATACATTCCGTCCCAGTCGTAGTCCTTGCCCGGAGCGGCGCGTGCAGCCGGCCGGCGGGCCTTGTCAGAGGAACCGGACATGATACGCTGTGTTCGCACGGTTGTTCTGGCTCGCGGCGTACTTTCATGGCTATTGCCTTGAAG
>NZ_JADDJF010000079.1 GCF_017811755.1 Pararhodobacter sp. SW119
GACGCAGCTTGGCAGAGACTGCTCGCCGCATGAACCAGCTCGGAACGCAGACACCGCCTCGAAATTCGAAAATTAACCGCAATGAAACTTTCTCGAAAGTGGCGCGGGGTGTGCTGAGCGGCGCGCTTTCCGATCCCCGGCGGCGAGGGCCCCTAGGGCCACCGGGCCGCAAGGTGATCGAAGCGCCGTCAGACCCGGGCGGCGTCCATGCGGTGGCGCATCTCGGTGATCGCCGGGCCCAAACCCATGAATACCGCCTCGCCGATCAGGAAATGCCCGATATTGAGCTCTCGCACCGCGTCCATCGCCGCGAACGGGGCGATGGTGTCGAAGGTGAGGCCGTGGCCGGCGTGCACCTCCAGCCCGGCGCCATGGGCGTCGCGAACCGCGCGGCGCAATTCCGCCAGTTCGACGTCGGCGGCGTCCCCCTGCCCTTCGGCGACCAGATCGCAGTAGTGTCCGGTATGCAGTTCCACCACCGCCGCGCCGACGCGCACCGCGGCCTCGATCTGGCGCGCGTCATGGCCGATGAACAGCGACACGCGGCAGCCGGCGTCGCGCAGCGGCGCGATGAAGCCGGTCAGGCGGTTGGCATCGGCGGCAACGTCCAGCCCCCCCTCGGTCGTGCGTTCCTCGCGCTTCTCGGGGACGATGCAGACCGCGTGGGGCCGGTGGCGCAGCGCGATTTCCTGCATCTCCGCCGTCGCCGCCATCTCGAAGTTGAGGGGCAGCGCGATCGCCTCCATCAGGCGGGCGATGTCGTCATCGACGATGTGGCGACGATCCTCGCGCAGGTGGGCGGTGATGCCGTCCGCGCCGGCCTCCTGCGCCAGCAGCGCGGCGCGCACCGGGTCCGGATACCGGGTGCCGCGCGCGTTGCGCAGGGTGGCGACGTGGTCGATGTTCACACCCAGTCGGATCGGCGGTCTGCTCATTTGATCTCTCGCATGTCGCGTTCTCGTTGCAAGGCGCGCGCCGCTTCGAAACGGCCGCGCAACTTCGTCTGCCGGCGGCGCTGATAGGCGTTCACCAGCGGCAGGCAGACGTAATACATAGCGATCGCCGTGGGAATGCCCAGGATCGTGCCGCCCAGCATGAAGGGCAGGAACACCCGCCAGAAGAAATGGTTGAGCCGCCCCCAGTAGACCTTCTCGCCGATCAGCCAGCCCCAGATGTTGCTGGTCAGCTCCGAGGTCGCGTTGCCGGTGGCGGTCATCACCTCGACGAACTTCATGCTGTCGAGCGTGCCCATCAACCAGCTGCCCAGTTCCAGCGAGCTGACCGCGATGATCGGAAAGGTGATCGGATTGCCGAAGAACGTGCCCAGCAGGGCCGCCAGGATGTTGCCGCGAAAGAGCCAGGCGAAGAGTGCCGCCAGCAGGAAGTGAAATCCCCAGAGCGGCAGGAAGGACACGAAGGTGCCGGCGGCGATGCCGATGCAGATTCGCTGCGGCGTGTCGGGCAGTCGACGCAGGCGATGCAGGATGTAGGACGTGGCGCGCGTCCAGCCGCCGCGCGGATAGAAGACCTGAATCAGCCGGCGCGGGTAGCTTTGTTGTGTCCGGCGCTTGAAGACCACTCCGCGCTACGTCCCTCGCTCATGGTTGCCGCGTCGGATCGCGGAAACGGTCAACCTGCGCCACATCGCTTTCCGCATCCAGAACCGTCAGGATACGGTGCAGGTGTTCGGCGTCGCGCACGTCGGCCTCGACCACCAGACGGAAGAAATCGGGCTTGCGATCCACGAACCTCAGATCCGAGATATTGGCCTTCTGTTCGCCGATCAAGGTGCAAATCCGCCCAAGCACACCGGTCGAGTTGGCGATGGTGATATCGAGGGCGACGGAATAGACCGGCGGGTGGCGGCCTTCGTGCCAGCGCAGATCGACCCAGCGCTCGGGCTGTTCTTCGAGCGACGCCAGCACCTCGCAGTCGATGGCATGCGCCACGACCCCCTTGCCGCGATAGGTGATGCCCACGATACGCTCGCCCGGCACCGGCTGGCAGCAGGCGGCGCGGCGAAAGCTCTGCCCCGGCTCGAGCCCGACGACGGGGCGGGCGATATCGACCTCCTCCGGCGGGCGGGTGGCGAGTTCGGGATAAAGCTTCTCGACCACGCCGCGCGCGCTGATCTCGGCGCTGCCGATCTTCGAAAGAAGGTCCGTGGCGTTCTTCAGCCCCAGCGTCTTGGCGGCGGTGTCCAGTGCCTTGTCGGTGACCTTGCGGCCCACGTTCTCGAAGGCCACGCGCGACAACTCTCGCCCCAGTGCGACGAAGCGCTCGCGATCCTCCTCGCGCAGGGACCGACGGATCGCGGCCTTGGCACGTCCGGTATGGACCAGTTCGATCCAGGTCGCCTGCGGGCGCTGGCCTTCGGCGGTGATGATCTCGACCGACTGGCCGTTCCTGAGCCGCGTCCAGAGCGGCACGCGCAACCCGTCGAGCTTGGCCGAGACGGTGGCATTGCCGATCCGCGTATGGATCGCATAGGCGAAATCGAGCGGCGTCGCGCCCCGCGGCAGCTGCACCACGTCGCCCTTGGGCGTGAAGCAGAAGACCTGGTCGGCATACATCTCCAGCTTGACGTGTTCGAGGAATTCGTCGTGGTCCTCGGAACTGTCGAGCCGTTCGGTCAGCGTCGCGATCCACTTGGCGGGGTCGACGGCAAAGGGGTTGGCGGTGCGCGCGCCGTCGCGGTACGCCCAGTGCGCGGCGACGCCGGCCTCGGCCACCTCGTGCATCTCGCGCGTGCGGATCTGCACCTCCACCCGCTTGCCGTCCCGGCCCGAGACGGTGGTGTGGATGGATCGGTAGCCGTTCTGCTTGGGCTGGCTGATGTAGTCCTTGAACCGCCCCGGCACGGCGCGCCAGCGCTGATGGATCAGGCCCAGGACGTGGTAGCACTGCACGACATCGTCGACGATGATGCGAAACCCGTAGATGTCCGACAGGCGCGAGAAGGCAAGGTCCTTTTCCTGCATCTTGCGCCAGACCGAATAGGGCTTCTTGGCGCGGCCATAGACGGTGGCGTCGATGCCGGCCTTTTCCAGCTCCAGCCGGATGTCGGAGGTGATCTTGGGGATCACATCGCCCGACTCGCGCTGCAGCAGGATGAAGCGGCGCAGGATCGAGTTGCGCGCCTCGGGGTTGAGGACGCGGAAGGACAGGTCCTCCAGTTCCTCACGCATCCACTGCATGCCCATCCGGCCGGCCAGCGGCGCGTAGATGTCCATCGTCTCGCGCGCCTTCTGCGCCTGCTTGTCGGGCCGCATCGACCGGATCGTGCGCATGTTGTGCAGCCGGTCGGCCAGCTTGACCAGGATGACGCGCAGATCGCGGCTCATCGCGATCAGAAGCTTGCGGAAATTCTCGGCCTGCTTGGCCTCGGTGGACGACAGCTGCAGGTTGGTCAGCTTGGTCACGCCATCGACCAGATCGGCGATCTCGTCGCCGAAAAGCCGCTTCAGCTCGATATGGGTGGACCGCGTATCCTCGACCGTGTCGTGCAGAAGGGCCGTGACGATGGTCGCATCGTCGAGCCGCATCTCGGTCAGGATCGAGGCGACGGCGACGGGATGGGTGAAATACGGCTCGCCCGAATAGCGGGTCTGGCCGTCGTGCATCGCCGCGCCATAGTCCCAGGCGCGGCGGAGCAGGTCTTCATCGCAGTTCGGATTGTAGTTGCGGACCAGCGCAACCAGGTCATCGGGCGTGATCAAGTCCGGACCCTGCCCGCATCGCTCAGCCTTCCTGGCTCTGCGCCTCGAGCAGTTGGCGCAACATCTGCTCTTCGGTCATGTCGTCGGCCGCCGGGCGGTCCGATTCGGTGCTCATCAGCAGCGCCATGTCGTCATCCTCGGGCATGTCGACCTCGATCTGGGTCTGCATGCTTTCGATCATCCGCTCGCGCAGGGCATCGGCCTGCTGCGTCTCTTCGGCGATCTCGCGCAGGGCGACGACCGGGTTCTTGTCGTTGTCGCGGTCGATGGTGATCGGCGCACCGGCCGCGACTTCGCGCGCGCGGTGGGCAGCCAGAAGTACCAGTTCGAACCGGTTCGGAACCTTGTCAACGCAATCTTCAACCGTCACGCGGGCCATGCAGACACTCCATGTCCTGGGAAAGGGCGGGTCAAGTTGCGGCTTCTAGCGCGATTGCGGGGCCTTGACAAGCCGAAGCTGGCACTGCGCGCCGCCGTCCCATCACAACCGCCTGAGCGCCGCCCGTTCCGCCGGATCGAGGGCGTCGCGCATCTGCCGCACCGTGCAGCCCAGCAGGGGGTGGACCCAGTCTGGCGCGATCTCGGCCAGCGGCACCAGCACGAAGGCCCGTTCGTGCAGCCGGGGATGCGGCAGCAGCAGGCGGTCGGGCGCGGCCTGCATCTGCGCCGCCAGCGGCAAGTCCATCCACTGGCGCAGCGTCCCCGCGTCGGGCAGCACCAGCGACCCCGCCGCCAGCAGATCGAGGTCGATCACCCGCGTCCCCCAGCGCTGGACCCGCTCGCGCCCCATCGCCGCTTCGATCCCGTGCAGCGCGGCCAGCAGCGCTGCGGGTTCCAGCCTCGTCTCGACCTCCACACAGGCATTCACGAAGTCGGGACCGGACCTTGCCGGGAACGCCGGTGTTTGCCAAATGCCGGACTGTCTGGTACGTTTTACGGGTATTTGGTCGAGCAAGCGCAGAGCTTCCGAAAGTGACGCAGCGTTCTGGTCGGTAAGCGCCGACAGATTGCTGCCGAGTGCAATCAGGAAGCGGTTGCCCTTGACTTTTTTCATCCGTAAACAGCCTCAGTTCGTGTCTGGGTACCAGTGGCGATGCCGGAACATCGGCCCCCTCGGGTGTCCGATCCAGGAACCCCATCGGCATCGGCGGCGTCTCATGACACGGTCGCGAAAGGAAAGGCAATGTTTTACAAGGACGAGCGCCTCGCGCTTTTTATCGACGGGGCCAACCTCTTTGCCGCGGGCAAGGCACTGGGTTTCGATATAGACTACAAGCTGCTGCGACAGGAATTCATGCGCCGTGGCAAGCTGCTGCGCGCCTTCTACTATACCGCGCTGCTGGAGAGCGAGGAATACTCGCCCATCCGCCCGCTGATCGACTGGCTGCAGTACAACGGCTACACGATGGTGACAAAGCCGGCGAAGGAATACATCGACAGCGCCGGGCGCCGGAAGGTCAAGGGCAACATGGACATCGAGCTGGCGGTGAACGCCATGGAGCTCGTTGACCGGCTTGACCATGCGGTCCTGTTCTCGGGCGACGGCGACTTCCGGCCGCTGGTCGAGTCGTTGCAGCGCCAGGGCTTGCGCGTCTCGGTCGTCTCGACCATCCGCTCCAGCCCGCCGATGATCGCCGATGACCTGCGCCGCCAGGCCGACAACTTCATCGAGCTCGACGATCTGCGCGAGGTCATCGGCCGCCCGCCGCGCGAACCGCGCGAGCCGCGCGTCGAACGCGAGGAAGCCACGACCGGCGAAGATGGCTGACAGATGATCGCGGCCCTGGCCGCGGTCTTCGCCGCAACCTTTCTTGCGGCGACCGTGTTTCCCTTCCAGTCCGAACTCGTCTTCGTCGGCGTCCAGCTGTCCGGGCTGGCGCCGCTGGCGATCCTGGTCGCGGTCGCAAGCCTCGGCAACACGCTGGGCGCCTTCGTCAACTACTGGATCGGCGGCAGGCTGGAAGACGCCGGCGCGCATCGCTGGCTGCGCATCGACGACCGCCAGTTTGCCCGCGCAAGGGTCTGGTGGGAACGCTACGGCGTCTGGTCGCTGCTGCTCAGCTGGGCGCCGATCCTGGGCTGGTTCACGGTCGTCGCCGGGGCGATGCGCACGCCGCTGTGGCAGTTCACCCTGCTGGTCGGCATCGCCAAGACCGGGCGTTTCGTGTTGCTTGGCTGGCTCACCGCGCAGGCGATGGGGCTGGACTGGGCCGCCGACGCGCCTTAGGTCTGGCAACGAACGCAAGCAGCCGGAAGGACCGCCGCGATGACCGCGAAGCCCCCGCTTACGCTCTATCTTGCCGCGCCGCGCGGTTTCTGCGCCGGCGTCGACCGGGCGATCAAGATCGTCGAGATGGCGCTGCAGAAATGGGGCGCGCCGGTCTACGTGCGCCACGAGATCGTGCACAACCGCTTTGTCGTCGACGGGCTGCGCGCCAAGGGCGCGGTCTTTGTCGAGGAGCTGGATGAATGCCCCGATGACCGGCCGGTGATCTTTTCCGCGCATGGCGTGCCCAAATCAGTCCCCGAAGCCGCGCAGGCACGCCGCATGGTCTATGTCGACGCCACCTGCCCGCTGGTGTCGAAGGTGCATATCGAGGCCGAGCGCCACCACGAAAACGGCCTGCAGATGGTGATGATCGGGCACGCCGGCCACCCCGAGACCGAGGGCACGATGGGCCAGTTGCCGCCGGGCGAGGTGCTGCTGGTCGAAACCGTCGCCGATGTCGCCGGCCTGACGGTCCGCAACCCCGAAAAGCTGGCCTTCATCACCCAGACGACGCTGTCAGTGGACGATACTGCCGCCATCGTCGCGGCGCTGAAGGCGCGGTTTCCCGCGATCATCGGCCCGCACAAGGAAGACATCTGCTACGCCACCACCAACCGGCAGGCGGCGGTGAAAGAGATCGCGCCGCGCATCGACGCGCTGCTGGTCATCGGCGCGCCGAACTCCTCGAACTCGCGCCGGCTGGTCGAGGTCGGGCGCGCCGCGGGCTGCGACTACGCCCAGCTGATCCAGCGCGCGACCGAGATCGACTGGCGCGCGCTCGACGGGGCGCGGGCCGTCGGCCTGACCGCCGGCGCCAGCGCCCCCGAGGTGCTGATCGACGAGGTGATCGCGGCCTTCGCCGAACGCTTCGACCTTACCCGCGAACTGGTCGAGACCGCGGTCGAGCGCGTCGAGTTCAAGGTTCCCCGCGTCCTGCGCGAACCGGCATGACGCCGCCGCGCATCGCCATCCTGCTGACCGCAGCCGGCGCCCTGCCCTTCATCGCCGCCGCCGCGATGATCCTCGGCCTGATCCCCGGCGAGGGGCGCGGCCTGATCGTGGCCTATGGCACGGTGATCCTGTGTTTCATGTCGGGCGTGCTCTGGGGTTTTGCCGCACGTGGCGCCCCGGCCTGGGCCTATGTCCTCAGCGTGCTTCCGGCGCTGCATGTCTTCTTCTTCGTGACACCGCATCCCTGGGCGTTCGAAGGTCAGGCGCTCGCGCATCTCATCGCCGGGTTTCTCGGCGTGCTGATCCTCGATCTGGTCTTTCAGGCCAAGCGCCTGGCCCCACGCTGGTGGCTGAGCCTGCGCATCCCCGTCACCGCCGTCGTCGTCGGCTGCCTTTGGGTCGCCCGCCATGCCTGAGCCCCGGAAAATGCGCTTTCCCGAAAGTTTCATTGTGGTTAATTTTTCGAAATCGTACCGTGATTACAGCTACTTGCGCGAGCGTCCAACCTTGGACGCTTGCGCCTTCGGGGGCCGGAATGCCTGAAATCCACGCCTGGACCGACGGCGCCTGCTCGGGCAATCCCGGCCCGGGCGGCTGGGGCGTGTTGATGCGCGCGGTCGAGGGCGACACCATCCTGAAGGAGCGCGAGCTCTCGGGCGGCGAGGCCGAGACGACCAACAACCGGATGGAACTGATGGCCGCGATCGCCGCGCTGGAGGCGCTGACGCGGCCGACGACGATCACCATCACCACCGACAGCGCCTACGTCAAGAACGGCGTCGGCACCTGGATCCACGGCTGGAAGAAGAACGGCTGGCGCACCGCCGACCGCAAGCCGGTGAAGAACGTCGACCTGTGGCAACGCCTCGACGCAGCACGGGCGCGCCACGACGTGACCTGGCGCTGGATCAAGGGCCATGCCGGCCACGCCGAGAACGAACGCGCCGACGAACTCGCCCGCGCCGGCATGGTCCCCTTCAAACCCCGCGCCGCGGCGGCGGCCGGTTCCGGGGGGCGGTCATGAGCCTGCTGTCGGCGCTGGATTACCTGTCGGTCTTCATCTTCGCGCTGACCGGCGCGCTGGCCGCCAGCCGGGCGCAACTCGACCTCGTAGGTTTCCTGTTCATCGCCAGCCTCACGGCGGTCGGCGGCGGCACGGTGCGCGATCTCTTGCTCAACCGCGACACGGTCTTCTGGATCGCGAACCCCTGGTATATCGGTACCGCCTGCGTCGCGGCGGCCCTGGTGTTCCTCACCGCCCACCGGCTGGAATCGCGGCGCCGCGCGCTCGACTGGTTCGACGCCGGCGCACTCGCCGTCGCCGTGGCCGCCGGCGTGGGCGTCGCGCTCGCGCTCGACCAGAGCCCGGCGGTGGTGCTGATGATGGGCATGGCCACGGGCACCTTCGGCGGGCTGATGCGCGACGTCGTCTGCAACGAAGTGCCGATGGTCCTGCGCCAGGGCGAGCTTTACCTCAGCGCCGCTTTCGCCGGTGCGCTGAGCGCGCTGGCGGTCGTCGCCCTGACCGGCGCCACCCCGCCGGCGCTGCTGACCTGCGCGGCGGTGACCTTCCTGCTGCGCACCGGCTCGCTGATCTTCGGATGGCGCCTGCCGGTCTACCGCCCCCGCCCGCCGCGCAGCTGAAGGCCGCGCGGCGCGGCCATATCGACGATGATTGCACCGGTTCCATTCAGCGGGGTGCC
>NZ_JADDJF010000008.1 GCF_017811755.1 Pararhodobacter sp. SW119
TGAAATCAGCGGCATGATCGCCCTGAAGTCACATGCCGACGAATCGTCGGGCCGTACTGGCGGCCTGGCTCTAGATCGGGTCCTGCCGGTTTCGTGGGCATACTACCGCCTGAGGCAGAACACCGCGCCCGGCCCCACAACCCATGCATGAAAAACGGGCTTCCAGACGGGTCTTGGGCCGAAATCGTTTGGCGGGTCGGTTAAGCTCGTGTTAACTTCTCAATCAGACGGGTGACCACTGTGCGGTGCCCCTCGGTTCATATCGATGGAGGAATTGAGATGAGTATGCTTAGAACACTGGCAACCAGCGCCGCCGCGCTGGCGCTCGGCGCGGGGATTGCCTCGGCGGCAACTTTCACGGTGGTTGGTACCGATACAACCGTGATAAGCGCCGCGGTCGGGAACAATCTGGTCGAACCGGTTTTCGGTGAGAATACTGTGCTTAACGGTGTAATTGGCCAACTCGGGGTCTCTGCGAACACACGCGTTCGGTTCGAGTTCCTCGGGTTCGAAGCTGGCGCCGAGAACGTTTTCGGCTTTGGTGGCGCTGACTTGTGGAGCACGCCCTGTAGCGGCACTGCGGTCACGCCCTCTCCTGGCGTCCTTTGCGATCCGGTTCTGGCGACTCCGTGGATCTCGGTAGCCGGTGGGCCTTTGGACTTCTATTTCAAGACAGATTTGGCAGGCGCTTCGCCTGCGCAAGTCAACAACGCTCCTTCCAACAACAGCGCTGCAAATATAACTAACTTCGCCATCACTCTTGACGGTCTGCGCACCGCCTATCTCTGGTTTGATGACAGCGGCGGAACCCGTCCCTCAGGAGAACGAGACGACGACAATCATGATGACATGCTTATCCGCGTGTCAATAATTCCGCTTCCGGCACCGGCGTTCCTGCTGCTTGGCGGCATGGGTGTGTTCGGCGGCATGGCCGCGCTGCGGCGTCGCAAGCAGAAAGCGGCGGCCTAATCACCTTACACTACTGCACCAGTTGAAACGGCGGCCCTCGGGTCGCCGTTTTCGTATTGGCTGGGCTGACGCCGGTGGGGTCACGCGCCGTTTATTGCCCGAGGTTCGCGATCCGCGTCGTGTTCACGCCATCGCGGAATCGCCAAGAAACCTGCTTATCAGCGGAAACCGGCAGCACACGGTATCGGCGCGAATCCGACCGTCGCCAGAAGTTTCGTTGCGGTTAACGCGCGCGAATTTACGTTTTAGGTCAATGTCTTGGTGAAGCGCACAAATTTGTGCACCCCTGACCTCCCCATCCCCTCGCGGGTCCTGGAACAGGTCAGCGGCCACCGCTGCCGGTATCAAAGGCCGAGGCGTGCCGTGACGAGGTCGTTGACGGCCTTGGGGTTCGCCTTGCCGCCGGTCGCCTTCATCACCTGACCGACGAACCAGCCGGCAAGCTTGGGGTTGGCCTTGGCTTTCTCGACCTGCGCCGGGTTGGCGGCGATGATCTCGTCCACCGCCTTCTCGATCGCGCCGGTGTCGGTGACCTGCTTCATCCCGCGCGCCTCGACGATCTGCGCGGGATCGCCGCCCTCGGTCCACAAGATCTCGAACAGGTCCTTGCCGATCTTGCCCGAAATCGTGCCCGCCGCGATCAGGTCCAGCAGGCCGCCAAGCTGCGTGGCCGAGACGGGGCTGTCCGCAATAGCCAGCCCCTGCTTGTTCAGCCGCCCAAAAAGCTCGTTGATCACCCAGTTCGCCGCCGCCTTGCCGTCGCGTCCCTGCGCCACTGCCTCGAAGAAACGGGCGTGTTCCAGCTCGGCCGTCAGCACGCTCGCGTCGTAGTCGGTCAGCCCGTAGTCCGCCATGAACCGCGCCTTCTTCGCGTCCGGCAGCTCCGGCATCGCGGCGGCGATCCCGTCGACCCAGGCCTGCTCGATCTCCAGCGGCAGCAGGTCGGGGCAGGGGAAGTAGCGGTAGTCGTGCGCTTCCTCCTTCGACCGCATCGAGCGCGTCTCGCCGCGGTCGGGGTCGTAGAGGCGGGTTTCCTGATCGACCTTGCCGCCATCCTCCAGGATCGCGATCTGGCGCCGGGCCTCGAATTCGATGGCCTGCTGGATGAACCGCATCGAGTTCATGTTCTTGATCTCGCAGCGGGTGCCCAGATGGCTGAAGTCCTGCGTTTCCTCGTACTTCTCGTATTGTCCGGGGCGGCAGACACTCACGTTCACGTCCGCGCGCAGGTTGCCGTTCTGCATGTTCCCGTCGCAGGTGCCCAGATAGCGCAGGATCTGGCGCAACTTCAGCACATAGGCGGCGGCTTCCTCAGGGCCGCGAATGTCGGGCCGACTGACGATCTCCATCAGCGCGACGCCGGTCCGGTTGAGGTCCACGAACGACATGTTGGGGTCCATGTCGTGGATGCTTTTCCCCGCGTCCTGCTCGACATGGATACGCTCGATCCGCACGCGGCGGCCGATCCCCGGCCCCATTTCGACCAGCACCTCGCCCTCGCCCACCAGCGGGTGGTAAAGCTGGCTGATCTGGTAGCCCTGTGGCAGGTCGGGATAGAAATAGTTCTTGCGGTCGAAGGCCGACCGCAGGTTGATCGCCGCCTTCAGCCCCAGCCCGGTGCGCACCGCCTGCTCGATGCAGAATTCGTTGACCACGGGCAGCATCCCCGGCATCGCCGCGTCCACGAAGCTGACGTTCGAATTGGGTTCGGCCCCGAATTCTGTCGAGGCGCCGGAAAAGAGCTTGGCCTTCGAGGCGACCTGGGCGTGGATCTCCATCCCGATGACCAGTTCCCAGTCGCCGGTCGCGCCGGAGATCACCTTCGGTTTCGGGGCGTGATGCGCAAGATCGAGCATGGGCAGGGCTCCTTGTGTTCGCGCCTGCTTCTAAGGCGGTGACCGGGTCATGTGAAGCGGGTTTCGGCGGGTTTCCGCGTGCGGCCGCTGATGCCGCACCGCAGCATCTTGTCCACAGCCCGGCCAGAGCGCAAGTGGTGGCAACGCGAAACAACATCGGAATCACTCATGCGTCGCCTGCTGATCCTCGCCGCCTTCGCCCTTGCCGCCTGCCAGCCGGCGATGAAGTCCCAATCCGCCGAGGTCGTCGCCCGCTGGGACCACCGCGCCGAGTCGGAGACGTGGAACGCCGCGATGATGCAGGCCCTGCAGACCCAGGCGCGCGCGTTGATCGAGGTCGAGCCGCGCGATGCGGCGGAGTTCTGCCCCGCCTTCGCGGAAGCCGACGAGGAAGGGCGCGCCGCCTTCTGGGTTGCGTTCTTTTCCGGGCTTGCGCGCTACGAATCCGGCTGGCGCCCCGAGGCTGCCGGGGCTGGCGGCCGCTACCAGGGCTTGCTGCAGATCGCTCCTGCGACGGCGCGCCATCATCGCTGCGACATGGCCGAGCCCGGCGGGCTTTACAACGGCGTCAACAACCTGACCTGTGCCACCCGCATCGCCGCGCCGGCGGTGTCGCGCGCCGGCGTGATCGCCACGGGCGCCCGCGGTGTCGCCCAGGACTGGCCGCCGCTGCGCGATCCTGCGAAACGGGCCGAAATCGCGGCCTACACGCGCGCGCTGCCGGTCTGCCAGGGCTGATCGCCGCGGCCGGGCGGCTTGCATCCCGCGCCGCTTTGACGCAATAGACCTCAGCCCTGTGAGAGGTACCCGAGCCATGTTCGAATACAAGGTCATTCCCGCCCCCGCGCGCGCCGAGAAGGTGCGTGGCCTGAAGTCCGTGACCGAACGCTTCGCGCACAGCCTCACCCAGGCGATCAACGCCGAGGCCGAGGACGGCTGGGAATACGTGCGCGCTGAGTCGCTGCCATGCGAGGAACGCAAGGGCATCATGGGCGGCACCCGTCGCACGACCGAGACCGTGCTGATCTTCCGCCGTGCGATCGACTGGACCGAGGAAGAGGACGCCGAGTCGGATGTCGAGGCCGCGCAACCCGCCGCCGGCAATCGGCGGGAGCCGCTTTTCCGACCCGATGTCCTGTCGCGCGCCGCCGCGGCCCGCCGGGCGGAGCCGCGTCTGCGCTCGCGTGACAGCGACCGCTGACGCGCCCAGTCCTCTGGCCGGCGTAGCACCTCGCGCTATGTTTCGCACTTGATGCGCGACGCTCCGACCGATCCCCTGCCGCCCGATATCGCCGCCTGGTTTGCCCGACGCGGCTGGACGCCGCATCACCACCAGCTTGAGTTGCTGAAGTCCGATGGCGACCGGCTTCTGATCGCGCCGACCGGCGGCGGCAAGACCCTGGCGGGGTTCCTGCCTTCGCTGATCGCCCTCAGGGACGGGCCGGTTGGGCTGCATACGCTTTATGTCTCGCCGCTCAAGGCGCTGGCCGCCGACATCGGGCGCAACCTGGCCACGCCGGTCGCCGAGCTTGGCCTGCCCATCCGCGTCGAGGATCGAACGGGCGATACGTCCAGCGCGCGCAAGGCGAGGCAACGCGTCGACCCGCCGCATATCCTTCTGACCACGCCCGAGTCGCTGGCGCTGATGCTCAGCTATCCCGAAGCCCCGAAGATGTTTTCCGGCCTCAGGCGCGTGGTCCTCGATGAAATCCACGCGCTGGCGGAATCGAAACGCGGCGACCAGCTGATGCTGTGCCTTGCGCGGCTGCGCGCGCTCGCGCCGGGCGTGGTCACCACCGGCCTGTCGGCAACAGTCGATAACGCGGCGGCGCTCGCGCGCTTCATGGGGGTGGGGGGCGCGCCTGTCCCGGTCCTGATGGCCGATCCCGGCCCCGACCCCGACATCGCCATGCTGCCAACCGCCGCGCCGCCGCCCTGGGCGGGCGCTGGCGGCCGGTTCGCCGTGCGCGACGTGTTGGCCGCGGTGGCACAAGCCACCACGACGCTGATCTTCATCAACACGCGCGCCCAGGCCGAGCTGTTCTTTCAGGCGCTCTGGGCCGAGAACGACGCGAACCTGCCGATCGGGCTGCACCACGGATCGCTCTCGCGCGAGGCGCGCGCGCGGGTCGAGGCGGCGATGGCGGCGGGCGAGTTGCGCGCGGTCGTGGCGACCGGCAGCCTCGATCTGGGCATCGATTGGGGCGCCGTGGACCTGGTGATCCAGGTCGGCGCGCCGAAGAACGTAAAGCGCCTGGTCCAGCGGATCGGGCGGGCGAACCACCGCTACAACGCGCCGTCGCGCGCGCGCATCGTGCCCGCCAACCGGTTCGAGGTGATCGAATGCGCCGCCGCGCTCGAGGCCGTTGCGGCCCGCGATCTGGACGGTGAACGCCGCCCCGACGCGCCCCTCGACGTGCTCTGCCAGCATATCCTGCTCATGGCCTGCGCCGGCCCCGTCGATGCCGATGCGCTCTATGCCGAGGTGCGCCAGGCCGGCCCCTACGCCGATCTCGCACGCGCCGATTTCGACGCCTGCCTCGATTTCTGCGCGACCGGCGGCTATGCGCTCAGGGCCTACGACCGCTGGCAGCAACTGATCCTTCGCGACGGGCTCTGGCATCTGCGCGACCCTCGGCGGGCGCGCGACCTGCGGCTGAATGTTGGCACCATCGTCGAACCCGCCATGCTGAAGGTGCGCGCCCATTCCCGCCATCTGGGCGAGATCGAGGAATCCTTCGCCACCCAGCTTTCGCCGGGCGATACCTTCCTGATCGGCGGGCAGACCGTCCGCTACGACCGCCTGCGCGAGACCATCATCCAGGTGACCCCGCAGCCGGCGCGCGAGCCGAAGATCGCGGTCTTCTCGGGGTTGAAGCTGGCGATGAGCACGCAACTCGCCGAACGCGTCCTCGCGATCCTGGGTGATCCGGCCCGATGGGACGCGCTGCCCGCCCACATCCGCGACTGGCTCGATCTGCAGGCCGGGATCTCGGCGCTCCCCCGCCTCGGTGAACTGCTGGTCGAGACCTTCTGGCGCGCCGGCCGCGCCCATCTGGTGCTCTATGGATTTGCCGGGCGCAACGCGCTGCAGACCCTGGGCCTGCTGCTCACACGGCGGATGGAAAGCGCCGATCTGGGGCCGCTCGGCTTCGTCGCGACCGACTACGCGCTTCTGATCTGGTCGCTGGAGGAAGTACGGGACCCCGCTGCCCTGTTGGAGCCGGCCGAACTGCGCGAAGGGCTGGACGACTGGCTGGCCGACAACGCCGTGATGAAGCGCAGCTTCCGCGGGGTGGCGACGATCGCCGGGTTGATCCGCCCCAACCTGCCGGGGGCGCGCCGGTCCGGCAAGCAGGCGACCTTCTCCTCCGACATCCTCTACGACACGTTGCGCCGCTTCGACCCCGATCACCTGCTCCTGCGCATCACCCGGTCCGAGGCCGCGCGCGGCCTTGTCGACTTCGGTCGTATCGAGGCGATGCTGCAAGATGCCCGCCGCATCCGCCATGTCCGCGCCCCGCATGTCACGCCGCTGGCCGCCCCCCTGATGCTGGAGGTCGGCCGCATCCCCATCGCCGGCGCCGGGCGGGACCGGCTGATGGCGGAAGAGGCCACGCGCCTTCTGGCCGAAGCCGGGCTCGACACCCCGGGCTGAGGGGCGCGCGGTTGTGACCTCCGCCTCGCGCCCCGCCTGCCGCATCGCGCGCGGAGCCGCCCCAGGGGCCCTGAACGGGCGTTTTGGTGGCAAACTGCCATACGCTTGCCATACACTTGCCATACGCTTGCCATACAGATTCTGGCAGCCGATTTTGACGTGAAATCAGTCGTATAGACCCCGTTTCTCAGGTTTCAGCGACACCCCGGCGAACGACGGGTTAAGTTTTCGTTCACCCCTCTCCGCCGCCCCGCCTGCGGCGATGGATGCGCGTCGAAAACCGGCTCCGTCGGCGATCAAGCCATGCCCCGGCACCCGCGCCCGGAAGGGGCACATCGCAAGGTCCAGGGCGCTGCGCAGAAGCCTGATGAACGCGCCTTCCGGCGCAGGACTTGACAAATGCCGGCAGGACGACGCCCATATGGTGGACCAACGCCAAGCCATAACAAAATGAGGGACCCGATGTTACGCGCACTTTCCCGTCCGGCAGTGGTGGTGATGGATCGCTATCTGCCCGATCCGTTCATCTTCGTGCTGATCCTGACGATCGTCGCCGCCGCCGCCGCCATGCTTTTCGAAGGCGCCGGCCCGGTTGCCGTTGTCCAGATGTGGGGCGATGGCTTCTGGGGGCTTCTGACCTTCTCGATGCAGATGCTGCTGATCCTGGTGACCGGCTACATCCTGGCCTCGTCGCCACCGGTGAAGAAGTTCCTCGCCTATCTGGCCGGGCTCGCCAGCTCGCCGGGCGCGGCGATCGTCATGGTGACGATGGTCTCTCTGGTAGCATCCTGGGTCAACTGGGGGTTCGGCCTTGTCGTCGGCGCGCTGTTCGCCAAGGAACTGGCGCGCGTGGTTCGCGTCGACTACCGGCTGCTCATCGCGGCCGCTTATTCGGGCTTTGTCGTCTGGCACGGCGGGCTGGCCGGATCGATCCCGCTGACCATCGCCACGCCGGGCCATTTCACCGAAGCCCAGATCGGCGTGATCGGCACCGGACAGACCATCTTTTCCAGCTTCAACCTGATCATCCTGGCGATCCTGTTCGTCGTCATCCCGGCCGTGAACTGGATGATGATCCCGCGCGACGACGAAAGCGTCTATGTCACCAAGGAACACCTGGGCGATGACGCACCCGCCCGGTTCGTGCCCTCGCGCCCGGCCGAGCATCTGGAAAACAGCCGCATCCTGATGTGGCTGGTCGGCATTCCGGGACTGATTTTTTTGGTGCACTACTTCTTCGTCCGCGGCAGCGGGCTGAACCTGAATGTCGTCAATTTCCTGTTCCTGATGCTGGGGATCGTCCTGCACGGCACGGCGCGCAACCTGCTGAACGCCTTGCAGGAGGCGGTGAAGGGCGGCGCCGGTATCGTCATCCAGTTTCCGTTTTACGCCGGCATCATGGCGATCATGACCCAGTCCGGCCTCGCTCAAAGCATGTCGGAATGGTTCGTTTCAATCTCGACTGCAGCCACCTTGCCGTTCTGGACCTTCATCAGTGCCGGCATCGTGAACCTGTTCGTTCCCTCGGGCGGTGGCCAGTGGGCGGTGCAGGCGCCGGTGATGCTGCCCGCGGCCGAGGCGCTGGGAGCGGATGTCGCGCGCGTCGCGATGGCGGTCGCCTGGGGGGATGCCTGGACGAACCTGCTGCAACCCTTCTGGGCCTTGCCGATGCTGGGGATCGCCGGGTTGAAAGCCAAGGACATCATGGGTTTCTGCCTGATCCATCTGGTCATTACCGGCGCGATCATCAGCGCGTTGCTGGTACTTCTCTGAACGGCGCGCGACTTTCCGCATGGGCCCCGCCGCAAGTCGTGGCGGGGCCTTTGGATTCATGACGTCTCGCATCGAGGCCGGATGCCGGACCGGCTTCTTCCCGCCCGCGGTTGCGTCGGGACCCTTGCGTCGGGCGTGCGGATCGATATGCACGCGGCCATGAAGCATCATGCCTTTCAGTTTCATGGCGCGGATCTGGTCGCACGGGCGGACCGGGCGCTCTTCTGGCCGTCTCAGGCCACGCTGGTCGTGGCCGATCTGCACCTTGGCAAGGGCACGCGCCAGGCGCGACGCGGCGGCGCGCTTCTGCCCCCCTATGCCGAGGAGGAAACGCTGGACCGGCTCGCCGCGGTGCTGACGGCGACCCAGGCGCGCCGGGTCATCGTGCTGGGCGATGCCTTCGATGACGGTCAGTCGCTCAGCGAGTTGCCCGCCCGCACGCGCGACACCCTGACCCGCCTGGCCGATACCCGCGACTGGCTCTGGGTTGCGGGGAACCATGATTTCGCCGCCGATTGGGTCGGATCGGGGCTGCCCGGCCGCGCGGTCAACGAGACCGAGGTTCAGGGCCTTGCCCTGCGCCATGTCGCGGGGCGTGGTCCGGACATCTCTGCGCATTTTCACCCGGCGGTCCGTTTCGTCGGCAACCGGCGACCGGCCTTTCTCATCGGGGCCGAACACCTGATCCTGCCGGCCTTCGGCTGCTTCACCGGCGGCCTTGATGCGACCGATCCGGCGCTGGCGTCGTTGATCGGCCGGGGCCTGGCCGTGCTCACGGGCCGCACCGCGCTGGCGGTTCCCTGGCCGCTGGAGCCCGCGCGCGTGTAGCATCTCTGACGCTACGCCGCACTGCGGCGAACGGGGTTTCGCTGCCAGGCGCACAGGCTTATCCTGCGCGCCGTGACACAGGCACAGCAAGGGGTCCACCGGATGCGCATTCTCGTCTTCAACGCCGGCAGCTCGAGCCTGAAGTTTGGTGTTTTCGAGACCGGCGCGGACACTCAGCACCTGTTCAAGGGCAGCTTCGAGCGGTTCCGCGATGGCGGTTGCGCCTTTCGTTTTACCCAGGGCACGGATACCGAGGAGGGCACGGCGCCCCACGGCGATCTGACCGCCGCGATCGCGGCGGTGCCCGGTGTCCTGACCGCGCACGGGCTGAACGACATCGCCGCCGTGGGCCACCGGATCGCGCATGGCGGCCCCGATTTCGCCGCGCCGACGCGCCTTGACGGCGACAGCCTGCCCCGGATCGAGGCGCTGACCCCGCTTGCGCCGCTGCACAACCCGGCCAACCTCGAAGCGGTGCGGGTTGCCATCGAAACCTGGCCCGACCTGCCGCAGGTCGGGGTTTTCGACACGTCCTTTCATCTGACCAACCCCGCCCGCGCCACGACCTATGCGGTGCCCGAGGTCTGGCGGCAGGCCGGGCTGCGCCGCTACGGCTTTCACGGTACCTCGCACAAGTACGTCGCCCATCGCGCGGCCGAGGAACTGGGTCAGCCCATCACCGCGTTGCGCATCATCTCTGTTCACCTGGGCAACGGCGCCAGTGTCTGCGCGGTGAACCTGGGCCGCAGCCTGGACAGTTCGATGGGCCTCACGCCGCTGGAAGGGCTGGTCATGGGCACGCGGTCGGGCGATCTGGATCCGGGGGCCTACGGATTCCTGTCGCGCCAGCTGGGGCTGAGCATGGCGGATATCGAGGCCGCGCTTTACAGCGACAGCGGCTTGAAGGGCCTGACCGGATCTTCCGACATGCGCGATGTCGAGGATCGCGCCGCGGCGGGCGATGCGGCCGCGCAACAAGCCATCAACCTCTATGCCTACCGCGCGCGCAAGTATATCGGCGCCTACGCGGCGGCGATGGGCGGGGTGGATGCCGTCGTCTTTACCGGCGGTATCGGAGAGAACTCGCCCTCCATGCGCCGGCGCATCTGCGATGGGTTGGAATTCATGGGCCTGCGCCTGGACCACGACCGAAACGCCGCACCGGACCTGTCTGACCGCGCAGCACCGCAGATCCAGTCCTACGGCGCGCGGGTTGCCGTCATCGTCACCGAAACCGCCGAGCAGTTGCAGATCGCGCGCGAGGTCGCGGCGCATCTCGCCCGGCCCAAGCCCGAGGCCCGCCCGATCCCCGTCGCCGTTTCCGGCCGCCACGTCCATCTGTCAGCCAAGGCGGTGGAGGCGCTGTTCGGCAAGGGTTACCGGCTGACCGAAGGCAAGCCCCTGCGCCAGCCGGGCAACTGGGCCGCCGAAGAACGCGTCACGCTCGAGGGGCCAAAGGGCCGGCTGGAACGCGTCGCGATCCTGGGGCCCCTGCGCAAACGCACGCAGATCGAGGTGTCGCGCACCGACAGTTTCGCGCTGGGGATCGACGCGCCGGTGCGCGACTCGGGCTCGCTTGACGGCACACCGACGGTGCGGCTGATCGGACCGGCGGGGCATCTGGACACCGATGGGCTGATCGTCGCGGCGCGTCACATCCACGCCAACCCCGAGGACGCCGCGGCGCTGGGGGTCGAGGACGGGGAACTGGTCGATGTTCGCATCTCGAACGGCGTGCGCGATCTGGTCTTCGACCGCACGCTGATCCGCGTCCAGCCCGGCGCCTTCACCGAGATGCACATCGACACCGACGAAGCCAATGCCGCAGGTCTGGGGGCGGGGGGTGCCGGCGATCTGGTTCCCCAGTCCGCGACGCTGCGCACAGCGGACTGACCGGCCCGGCTTGCAATGCCGCGGCTTTCTGGCTAGGCCACACCGCGCAGGCGGGAGTGGTTCGATGGACGGTATCGCGGAACTGAGAGCGAAGTATCTGGCCGAGGTGGGCGCCGCCGCCGACCCCGACGCGCTGGAGGCCGTGCGACTGACCGCCCTCGGCAAGAAAGGCGAGATCGCGCTCAAGCTGCGCGAACTCGGCCGCATGGACCCCGAGGAACGGAAGACCGCGGGCCCCGCGCTGAACCGCCTGAAGGACGAGATCGACGCCGCGTTGCGCGCCCGGAAGGCCGCGCTGGAGGACGCCGCTCTGGATGAACGGCTCAAGGGCGAATGGCTCGACGTGACGCTGCCGCCGCGCCCGCGCCCGCGTGGCACGATCCATCCGGTCAGCCAGGTGACCGAGGAATGCGCCGCGATCTTCGCCGACATGGGTTTCCGCGTCGCCGAGGGGCCGCAGGTCGAGACCGACTGGATGAACTTCGATGCGCTCAACATCGCGCCCGAGCATCCCGCGCGGCAGGAACACGACACCTTCTTCATGCACCGCGATCCGGGCGACGACCGCCCGCCGCATGTGCTGCGCACGCATACCTCGCCGGTCCAGATCCGCGCGATGCAGACGCAGGGCGCGCCGATCCGGGTGATCGCGCCGGGTCGCGTCTACCGGATGGACATGGACCAGACCCACACCCCGATGTTCCACCAGATCGAGGGGTTGGCGATCGACCGCGACATCACGATGGCAAACCTGAAATGGTGCCTGGAGGAGTTCTTCTCGGCCTATTTCGGCACCAAGGTCCGCACCCGCTTCCGCGCCTCGCATTTCCCCTTCACCGAACCCTCGGCCGAGGTCGACATCCAGTGCTCCTGGATCGGCGGGCAGCTGAAGGTCGGCGAGGGCGACGGCTGGATGGAGGTGCTGGGCTCGGGCATGGTGCACCCGCATGTTTTGCGCTCGGCGGGCGTGGACCCCGACCAGTGGCAGGGCTTTGCCTTCGGCATGGGGATCGACCGGATGGCGATGCTGAAATACGGCATCCCCGACCTGCGCGCCTTCTTCGAATCCGACCTGCGCTGGCTGCGCAACTACGGGTTCTCGGCGCTGGAGATGCCGAGCCTGCACGCGGGCTGACCGCGGCAAGGCGTCCGCGCGCGGACGCTTCCGCAAGTCATTGATTTCGTTAATCTAAACGGCCTCGTTAACCGCAATGAAACTTTCGGAACCGGGTTGCGGGCGAAAGTTTCATTGCGGTTAACGCGAGTTCTTTCAGCTACGTTTTCAACTACTTGAAAGAGTGTGCACGCGTGCACACCCTGGCTTCCGGGAACGTCAGAGGCCAAGCTCCTCGAGCGTCCTGGCGAGGAGTGTTAGGCAGGCCTCGTCCGAGAAACGGTGATCGGCGCCCTTGACCAGGGTCAGCCGCAGGTCGGGGCTTTCGGCGTGCTCGAACAGCCGCAGCGCGACCGCGACCGGCACATCGGTATCGGCCGAGCCCTGCAACAGCCGCACCGGGAAGGGCAGCGACGGCGAGGCGCGCAGCACCAAGTGGTCGCGTCCATCCTCGATCAGGCGGCGGGTGATGACATAGGGCTCCTCCGAGTAGTCCGAGGGCATCGCGATCCGACCGGACTTCAGGATTTCGTCGCGCTGCGCCGCGCTGAATTCGGCCCACATGCCGTCTTCGGTGAAATCGGGGGCGGCGGCGATCCCGACCAGTCCGGCGACGCGGCCGGGCAGGGCGGTCGCCACCCGAAGCGCGATCCATCCGCCCATCGAAGATCCGACCAGCACCTGCGGCCCCTCGGTCAGCGCGTCGATCGCGGCGATCGCATCCTCGACCCAGTCGCCGATGCAGCCGTCCAGGAAGTCGCCGGAACTGGCCCCGTGCCCGGAATAGTCGAGCCGCAGGAACGCCCGCCCCCGCGCCCGCGCCCAGTCTTCCAGAAAGACCGCCTTGGTTCCGGTCATGTCCGACCGGAACCCGCCCAGGAAGACCACGCCCGGTTGCGCCCCCTCGGTGCGGTGATGGGCGATGCGCCGGCCCTGCGGCGTGTCCAGAAACTGCGGCGCGCTCATGTCTTTCCTCCGGTCTCGTCCAGGCCCCAGGCCACCCAGGACCCAGCGATGGCCATACCAGCGAAGACCGTCAACGTCACCCCGGCGCCGGCAAGAGAGGCGAGCGCGCCAAAGACGCCCGCCCCCATCAACGCCACCCCGATGATCGTGTTCGACAGCGCCGTGTAGGCGGCGCGCTTGTCCTCCGCTGCCATGTCGACCAGATGCGTCTTGCGGCCGACCCGTACCCCCTGATGCGCGACCATCAGGGCAAAGAGCGCGACCGGCAGCGCCCCTTCCAGGCCGAGCGTCGCCAGCCCCACCGCCAGCACCATGCCGAGCGCCCCGGCGATCCCGGTAAAAACCAGAACGAGGCGTGAGGAACGATCCGACATCCGCCCCCAGACATAACCCGAGACCAGCGCCGCCAGGGCCGAAGCCAGCAGCATCGCGCCAAGGCTATCGAGGGTCCCTTGCGTCGCGCCCGAAGCGAGCAGCACCAGGTAGGGGGGTGCCAGCGCCGTGGCGGTCAGAAGGCCACGTGCCAGGATCAGGCGCGACAGTTGCGGATCTTCGCGCAGGTACCCAAAGAGGTCCAGCATCGCGCGCAGGCTGAACTCGGCGTCCTCGGGTTCGGTGCGGTCCTCCTCCAAACGGGCAAAGACGACGGCGGCGGCCAGAAAGGCTGCGCCCGCCACGACCAGCGCACCGATGACCAGCGCGAAGCGGTCGACCCAGCCCGTCATCAGCAGGAGCGCGAAGACCAGCACCGCGGCCGCCGAAATCGACCCGGCAAGCCCCGTCGCCGTTCCCCGCCGGCCCTTGCCGAGGGTGCGGCCGAGGATGTCCTTGTAGCTGACAGAGGCGAACGCGCGCGCAAGTGCCAGCATCAGCAGCGCCAGCAACACCGCGATCCCGGCCAGCGTCCCCGACAGCGTGACACCCGCCGCTGCCATCGCCAGCAGCGCCACGCCCTGCACCGCCGCCGCCCCGGCCCAGACCCACTTGCGCCGGGCCAGCCGCCGGACATGGGGCGCGACCAGCATCTGCGGCAAGAGCGAGCCCGCTTCGCGCACCGGCACCAGCAGGCCGACCAGCGCCGACGGCGCCCCCAGCGCGGTCATCAACCAGCTGAGCACCAGCTTCACGTCGGCCAGCCCGTCCGCCGTCTTGGTCAGCCCCAGCGCCGCGACGTGACGCAGGAAGTTCGGCGGCTCCGCCCGGCTGTCGGGTTCCGCGCCGGTCAGCCGGGTGAAGATCGCCTCCTTGGGCGGGGTGTCTGGCATCCGGGGTCCTCCTGCAACGCGGCTGGCGTAGAGGTTAGAACGGAGGCGCGCGCTTTCAAAGACGCGCTGAGTCCCGGCCAGCTTGCGCTTGACCTATGCGGTGGCAAGTGAGATCAGGCAGGGGGCCGATGGCCGCCGCAGCTCATCCGGCACCGCGACCGATGCCTGCCAACGACCTGTGCGAGGACCGCGTGGAACCTTCCCTTTCGATAGCCGGCCGCCGGATCGGCCGCGCGCATCCACCCCTGGTGATCGCCGAGATCGGGATAAACCACGGCGGCAGCCTGCAGGTCGCCAAGGAGATGGTGCGCATGGCGGCGCTGGCCGGGTGCGAGATGATCAAGCACCAGACCCACATTATCGAAGACGAGATGACGGAAGAGGGGAAGGCGATCTTTCCGCCCAATGCCGATGTCTCGATCTGGGAGGTGATGGAACGCTGCGCGCTCTCGCGCGAGGACGAGGCAGAACTGAAGCGCTACACCGAAGAACTGGGGATGATCTGGATCTCCACGCCGTTCAGCCGGGCGGCGGCGGATTTCCTGGAAGAGCTTGACGTGCCGGCCTACAAGATCGGATCGGGCGAGGCCGACAACCTGCCGCTGATCCGCCACATCGCGCGCAAGGGCAAGCCGGTGATCATGTCGACCGGCATGCAGAGCATCGAGACGCTGGGCGAAAGTGTCGCGATCCTGGATGCGGCGGGGGTGGATTACGCGCTGCTGGAATGCACGAACCTCTATCCCTCGCCGCCCGAGATCGTGTCGCTGCGGGGGGTGAGCGAGTTGCGCGCGGCGTTTCCCCGGGCCGTGGTGGGGTTCTCGGACCACTCCATAGGGCCCGAGATGGCGCTGGCCTCGGTCGCGCTGGGGGCCGCGATCCTGGAGCGGCACTATACCGACACGCGCTACCGGGCGGGGCCGGACATCATCAACTCGATGGACCCGGCAGAGTTGCGCTTCCTGATTGACCGGTCGCGCGAGATCTGGATCGCCGCGAACAACCCCAAGGCCCGTTCAGCGCCCGAGGAAGACGTCTACCGCTTCGCACGCGGATCGGTGGTGGCCGACGCCGACCTGCCCGCAGGACATGTCATCACCGAGGCGGACATCTGGACCCGCCGCCCCGGTTCGGGCGAGATCGCCGCGCGCGAGTTCGATAAGGTCCTCGGCCGCCGCCTCACCCGCGCGGTGACACGCAACACGCAGTTGAAGTGGAGTGATCTGGCGTGATTGCCGGTGGCGGGAAGCGTGGAGGCAAAGCCTGGCGCGAGCAAGTTCCGCCCCGAGGCGTGCAAATTTGCACGCCTTCGCAACGCGCTGTTATTCTGACGAAATTTTCGAATTTTAACCACAGTGAAACCTTTGATCCAACCCCTTTAAGAGGTCTATAGTAGGCTTTGAAGCGATCCGGTCATTTACAGCTAGCGGATCGTGTCGACGAGGCCTGCCCTCCTCGTCAATGAGAAACAATGAGCGCGGCCACGGTTGACCGCAACGTCGGCTCGCGTCGATTTGGGTGGTTCATTGCGTTTTGGGTGGCGTCAGGACGTCAAGGCATCGAACATCCGCGCCGCGCCCTTCCCGGTGCGTTCGATAAATGCCGAGATGTTCGCGCGCTCGGTGTCCGAAAAGGACCAGTCTTCGTTCAGGATACGCTCGGGGGTGAGCGACTCCTGTGCGATGAGCCGACGCGGATCGAGCCGCGCGTCTTCGAAGAGGGCTTCGATCTTCCATGAGTTGGAACTCACCGCAACGAAAGGGGTGGCGGTGACCAGATTGAAGCAGATGCCGTGAAACCGCCCGGTGATCGAGAGGCGGGCGTGGCGCAACCGTTCCAGATACTCCGCTTCGGAGTTCAGGTGGCGTGGACGCGGGAGACCGCGCTGGAGGACCGCGTGACGCAATAAGGCGACATGCCGACGTAGGGTCCGCGATAGAATGTTCCTGTAGGGGTTATGCTCGTGCAAGGCGGTCGTAAGCGGGATCAGTTCCACCGTTTCGGATCGCGCCAGGGTCTGAGCCAGCTTGGCCAGGCGCATGCTCGCCGAACTCCGTACGGAATCGCCGATCATAATCCCCCGTCGCAGTCCGGCTGGTTCAATGGCGCCGGCGCTGGTCGAGAGGTCGCCTAAGTGTTCCACATCGCGTTCGGCTTGCCGAGACATCTCCGTCGCGCTGCGCTTGTCGCGCGCGTAGAGATGTCGGAAGCGTGCCAGCATAGGCGCCCAGCTGTCCGGGTTCTCCTGGTATAGTGCGTTGATCAGGCTCAGTTCCTTGTCACGCGTCACTTCATGGGTCGCCACTTCCATCAACCAGCGCGCCCGCTTGCGCCCGTGGTGCAGCGTGCCTTCGCCATTGATGACGATGGCGTCGCAGTCTGCGAGCAGACGCAGCGCGGCGCTGTCGTTGCGCCAGTCCAGCCGTCCGTCGATCCGGCCTGCGATGACGCCACCGCGGCTGAGCAGCCCTTCTTCGATGATCCGCATGACCCGCGCACAGCCGAAGTGATAACCTTGCAAGTTGGTGTGGTTCATCAGCACGAAATGCTTACCGGCCATGCTCCGATCCCTTCCGATCGCCTGCTCGACCTGCGGCTTATTCGATACGGTTCCAGACGAAAAGCCTCGAGTGTGCTCCGTGGCGCATGGCGTCGAGTGTTGCCCATCCTTCGGAAATCGTGGATGACCGACGCATGGGACGCCATCTCCTTTTCCTGACCGGCACACGCGCCGATTTCGGCAAGCTTGAACCGCTTGCCGCGGCGGCGCGGGATGCGGGGCATTCGGTGACGTTCTTCGTCACCGGGATGCACATGATGGAACGCTACGGGCTGACCAAGCTCGAGGTGCAGCGGATGGCCGGCGTGCGGGTGCACGAGTTTCTCAACCAGCGGCCGGGCGATGGGCAGGACCTGGTGCTGGCGAAGACCGTCGTCGGGCTGTCGGATTTCGTGACCGAGGACCGGCCCGACCTGATCGTGCTGCACGGCGACCGGATCGAGGCGCTGGCCGCGGCGCTGGTGGCCGCGACGAACGGCATCCCTTCGGCGCATGTCGAGGGGGGCGAGGTCTCGGGCACGATCGACGAGATGTTCCGGCACTGCAACACCAAGCTTGCGACGCATCACTTCGTTTCCTCCGAAGCGGCAGCGCGGCGGGTCATGGCGATGGGAGAACCGCGCGCCTCGATCCACGCGATCGGCAGCCCGGAGCTGGATTTCCACGCCGGGTCGTCGGGTGTGACGCTGGATCAGGTCCGCGCGCGCTACGATATCGGTTTTCAGGACTACGGGATCGCGGTCTTTCACCCGGTGACCAGCGAGCAGGCGACGATCGGAGCGCAGGCGCGCGCGCTCTTCGGCGCGCTCGACGCTTCCGGGCGGGCCTTCGTAATCATTGCGCCGAACAACGACCCGGGATCGGAGCAGATCTTCGCCGTCCTCGACGGGTTGCCGAAAGCGCGGTTCCGCGCAATCCCGTCGATGCGGTTCGCGCATTTCTCGGAACTGATGAAGAACGCGGCCTGCATGGTCGGCAATTCCAGCGCCGGCGTGCGCGAGGCGCCGTTTCTGGGCATCCCCTCGCTCGATGTCGGCACGCGGCAGACGAACCGGTCGCAGGCGGGGTCGGTCACCGCCTGCGCGGCCGCCGACACCGCGGCGATCGCGGATTTCCTGGAGCGCGAATGGGGCCGGCGCCACGCCGGCGACAAGGGATTCGGTGAAGGGCGCGCGGCGGATCGTTTCGTGCAGGTGCTGGCCGATCCCGGTTTCTGGTCCCGCGGGCTGCAAAAGGTGTTTCACGACATTGGCTGAGCCCCCGACCGACGCGCGCCGCGGTGCGATGCTGCGCGCCTATCTTCTGGCCAGCCGCGCCATCCCGCTGCTGGCCGCGCCGATGCTGCGGCGGCGGTTGTCGCGCGGGCGCGAGGACCCCGCGCGCTGGCGCGAAAAGCTGGGCGAGGCCGCTTTGCCGCGCCCGTCCGGGCAACTGGTCTGGCTGCACGCCGTCGGGCTGGGCGAGGTTCTGGCGCTTCGCGGGCTGATCCTGGAGATGGCAGAGCGATCGACCGCCACCTCGTTTCTGGTCACGTCGACCGCGCGATCCTCGGCCAAGGTGATCGCGGCCAACCTGCCGCCGCGAACCTGTCACCAGTTCCTGCCGCTGGACGCGCCGCGGTATCTGCAGAGGTTCCTTGACCACTGGCGCCCCGATCTTTCGGTCTGGGCCGAGCAGGAGGTCTGGCCCGGCGCGGTCGCGGCGACGGCCGCGCGGGGGATACCGCTGGCGATGGTCAACGCCCGGATCACCGCGGAAAGTCATGCGAAGCGGACCCGACTGCGCGGGCTGTATGCCGATGTCCTGTCACGTTTCGTTATGGTCACCGCGCAGGATGAGGGGAGCGCGGCGCGGCTGGTCGATCTGGGCGCGCGCGGCGTGCAGGTCACCGGGTCGCTGAAGCTGTCTTCGCCGCCCCTCGCGGCCGATGCCGCGGACCTGGCGCGCCTGCGCGAGGCGGTTGCCGGCCGGCGGGTCTGGGTGGCGGCCTCGACACACCCGGGGGACGAGGCCGAGGCGCTGTCGGCGCAGGCGCGCCTGCGCGCGGCGCTGTTGATCCTGGTGCCGCGCGATGTCGGGCGGGCCGACGGCATCGCGCGGGGGCTGGCGGAAAGAAACCTGACGTATGCGAGGCGCAGCGCGGGCGAGGCGCCGGGCGAGGGCGTGTCGGTGTTTCTGGCGGACAGCTATGGGGAACTCGGGCTCTGGTACAGGTTGGCGGATACGGCGTTGATCGGCGGGTGCTTCGATCGGATCGGCGGACATAACCCCTGGGAGGCCGCAGCGCTCGGTTGCGCGGTTCTGCACGGTCCCGATGTGTCGAACTTTGTCGTCGATTACGCACAGCTTGCAGCAGAGGGCGCGGCAATTCGTCTGGCGCCCGGCGATCTGGCCGCGGCGCTGTCGCGTCCCGACCTGCGCCAGCGCGCCGCGCGCGGCGAGGCGATCGTCAAGCGCGCGCAGGGGTCACTGGCACCGCTGGCCGAGGCGTTGCTAACCTTGGCAAGCGGGCGGGAATGAGCTGGTCCCTGCGCCTGTTCCTTGGGTTCTGGTCCATGCTCTGGACCGTCGGCTTGCCGCTGATCCTGCTCTACCTGTGGCGGCGGGGGCGAAGGGACGCCGCCTACACCGCGCGACTGCGCGAACGCTTCGGCCGCTATCCGCGCGCCATGCCCGATGCGGTCTGGGTGCATGCGGTCAGCCTGGGCGAGATGCGCTCGGCGGTGCCGCTGGTGCGGGCGCTTCTAGCACAGGGTGAACGCGTCGTAACGACCCATTTCACCCCCGCCGGTCGGGCGGAGGCCGAGCGCAGCTTCGCGGACGACATCGCCGCGGGGCGGTTGCAGTCCGTCTGGGTGCCGCTGGAAACGGCCTGGGCCTATGCCGGCTTTCTCCGCGCCTTTCGCCCGGTCTATGGCCTGGTGATGGAGATCGAGATCTGGCCGCGCATGGTGTTCGCCGCCCGCGCCGCCGATGTGCCGTTGTTCATGTGCAACGCGCAGTATCCCCACGACTCGCTCGAACGGGACTCGCGAGGGCTGCGCCTGCGCCAGAAGGTGATGGCCGGCTTTGCCGGCGCGCTGGTCAAGTCCGAGTTGCAGGCCAGCCGCTTCGCCAGCGTCGGCGTGCGCAACATCGCGGTGACGGGCGAGTTGCGCTTCGATCAGCCCGTGCCGCGGGCGCAGGTTGCCGCAGGTCTGGCGGCGCGCGAATGGATCGGGGCCTCCGACCGGCGCGTGATCTGCATCGCCAGCGCCATCGAGGGCGAGGATTCGACCTATCTGCATGCGATCGAGGCCCTGCGCCGGCACCATGCGGCGTCCAGTGCCGAACCCCCGCTCTTCGTCTATGTCCCGCGCCGTCCCGAGAGGTTCGACGAGGTACATGACTTCCTGCATGCCGCCGGGCTGACGATCTTGCGTCGCTCGTCGCTTGGTCCCGCGCTTTCACCCGAGGCCTGGGACCGCGCGCCGAAAACGCCGGACATTTTACTCGGGGACAGCTTGGGCGAGATGTTCTTCTACCTGTCCATGTCGGACGAAGTGGTGGTGGGTGGCGGGTTCGACCCCAAGGGCGCGCATAACATTTCCGAGGCGCTTCTGCTGGGCCGACCGGTCGTGACCGGGCCGCATGTCCACACGATCGAATATCCGTTCGTCGAGGCCGAGGCGGCGGACGTCGCGCATTCCGTCCCCGACGCGGCGTCGCTTGCCCGACACCTTATCGCGGCCCCACGGGCGGAACCCGCCGCCATCGCCGCCTTCGTCGCGGCCCATTCGGATGCGACGCAAAAGACCCTGGCGGCGATCCCCCGGCTTCTGGCGCGGATCAGGCCTTCCTGAGGCCCGCGGCAAGCTGTTCCTTCAGCAGAAACTCGACCAGCCGCAGATCGTGGGGCGAATCGATGTCGTGGCAGCGGTCCGCTGGCAGGACCAGCGGGATCACCCGGCCTTCGTAGATCGTCCTTGCCTGCCGCAGGTAGCTTGGTGCGACGACATAGACGACCCCGACATGTTCGTAGACGACCGGAGCGTCCTGCCGCGCCCAGACCCCCCCGGGCAGCGGCTTCGAGACATGCAGGGCGCCGGTTTCGTCGGGCTCGACCATGTTGAAATAAGGGTTCTTGCGCGCCTCGCAAACGCTCATCACCATGTCCGGCGCCTCCCCCTCGAAAAGATCGAGCGCGGCATTGATGTCTTCGGGAAGGCGAAGCGGCGACGTGCAGTCAAGGTCGAGAAAGGCCGAGACGGGACCTGTCTGCGCCTCGGCCGCGTCCAGGGCATGCTGCCAGACCCCCCATTTCGGCGCCGTGTCGGTGGCAAGCTCTGCGGGCCGCAGCCCGATGTCCAGCGCACCGCGCGCGACGGCATGGTCGTGAATCTGCGGATCGTCGGTGGACACCACCACGGCGTCCACGCGCGGATTCGCGAAAAGCTGATCGAGTGACCAGTCGATCAGCGGCTTGCCGCAGATTGGTCGAAAGTTCTTGCCGGGCACGCCCTTTGATCCCTTTCGCGCACCGATATGTCCGAGGATCATCTGCTTGCCTCCATCGAATTCTCCACGCGCTGTCAGCCGCCACCCTCGGCCTCCACGATGATACCGGGCGCAAACTGGTGAGAGCGCTGCCCGCAACTCGATTGATACGCCACGGACCCTTGGCCAAGCGCGGAACAGGCTCCCCATCGGTGATACCTTCTTGTGGCCGATCCCGCCAGTCTCGGACCGCAGCATCGTCCTGCAAGGGGGCAGGGACTGGCGAAGCGGGGGGAATGACACTATGAGGGTCTCGCTCCGGGGTGTTTCGGGGCGCAGGTTAATCGCGCGGGCGGCTCATGCAGAAAACCCATCAGCCTGAGGATCGGTCGACCAGCCTGACCCATGCCGCCGCTGCCGCGCGCGTTCTGCGGATCGAGGGGCAGGCGCTGCTGACGCTGGCCAATGCGCTGCCCGCGGATTTCGCACGCACGATCGACGCCATCCTGAACATCCGGGGGCGCGCGATCCTCTCCGGCATCGGCAAGTCCGGCCATGTGGCGCGCAAGATCGCGGCGACCTTTGCCTCGACCGGAACCCCCGCGTTCTTCGTCCATCCGGCCGAGGCGAGCCACGGCGACCTGGGCATGGTGACGCCGGACGATATCTGCATCCTTCTGTCGAACAGCGGCGAAACGGTCGAATTGCGCGACATGATCGCCCATTGCGCGCGCTTTTCCATCCCGCTTGTGGGCATGTCGCGCGAGCCGGCCAGCGCCTTGATGCGGGCGTCCGACTACCTACTGACGATCCCCGACCTGCCCGAAGCCTGCTCGATCGGCATGGCGCCGACGACCTCGACCACGCTGATGCTGGGACTGGGCGACGCGCTGGCCATCGCACTGATGGAGGCGCGTCGCTTTCGGCTGGACGAATTTCGCGCCTTTCACCCCGGCGGCAAACTGGGCGCGCAACTGACCACGGTGCGACAGGTGATGCACGGGCCCGAAAAGGTGCCGACCGTCAACGAAGAGACACCGATGGACGAGACGATCCTGGCGATGACCGCCGGCGGGTTCGGCATTGCGGCGGTGACCGATTCGAGCGGCGCACTGGTCGGCGTGGTGACCGACGGCGACCTGCGGCGCAACATGTCCGGCCTTTTGGAGCGGCGGACGGGCGAAGTCTGTACGCGCAACCCGGTGACCATCGAAACCGACACGCTGGCCGCCGAGGCGCTGTCGATGATGAACGAACGAAAGATCGGCGTGCTGATCGTGCTTGGTGGGGATCGGCCGGCGGGCATCCTGCATCTGCATGATCTTCTCCGCGTCGGCGTTGCATGAGGGACCGCATGACTGGCCAGATTGTCCGCATCGGCGAGATCGATATTGGCGCGACGAACCCGATCGCGCTGATCTCCGGCCCCTGCCAGCTGGAAAGCCACGCCCATGCGCGGATGATCTGCGAGGGTCTGCTGGAAGCCTGCGCGTCGACCGGAACGAAACTCGTCTTCAAGGCGAGTTACGACAAGGCGAACCGATCGAGCCTGGGGACAACGCGTGGCTTAGGAATGGAGGAGGGGCTGCAGATCCTGTCCGACATCCGCGCCGAATACGGGGTGCCGGTGCTGACCGATGTGCACGAACCCTGGCATTGCGCCATCGTCGCAAGTGCGGTCGACGTGCTGCAGATCCCGGCGTTCCTGTGTCGGCAGACGGATCTGCTGCTGGCCGCCGGCGAAACCGGCCGGGCGGTGAACATCAAGAAAGGTCAGTTTCTGGCCCCCTGGGACATCAAGAACGTCGCCGACAAGGTCGCCTCGACCGGCAACGACCGGATCCTGCTGTGCGAACGCGGCACTTCCTTCGGCTACAATGCGCTGGTCACGGATTTCCGCGGGCTGCCGATCATGGCAGAGACCGGCTGGCCCGTGGTTTTCGATGCGACGCATTCGGTGCAGCAGCCGGGCGGGCTGGGTGGCCGCTCGGGCGGGCAGCGGCAGTTCGCCCCGGTGCTTGCGCGCGCCGCCTGCGCGGTCGGCGTCGCGGCGCTTTTCATCGAGGCGCATCAGGATCCGGACAATGCCCCCAGCGACGGCCCGAACATGATCCCGCTGGATCAGATGGCAGAACTGATCGGGCAACTGCGCGCGTTCGACGCGCTGGCGAAGGGCCTCTGATGGAAGCCTGCATCGTCATTCCGGCGCGCTATACCAGTACCCGCTATCCGGGCAAGCCGCTCGCCACCCTGCGCGGCGCAGGCGGTGAGGCCCGCACGCTGCTGGAGCGCAGTGTCACGGCGGCGCGGGCCGCGGCGGACGGCAGGATACCCGTTTTCGTGGCCACCGACGACGATCGCATAGCGGCCGAGGCGCGCCGGATCGGTGCCGAAGTCATCATGACCTCGTCCGACTGCCGCAACGGCACGGAACGCGTCGCCGAGGCCGTCGACACCGCCGACATCGAGGCCGAGATCGTGATCAATCTGCAGGGTGACGCCCCGCTGACCCCGCCACATTTCGTGGCTGCGCTGATCGAGGCGATGCGCGCCGACCCGGGCTGCGGGATGGCGACACCCTGCCTGCGTTGCGATGCCGAGACCGTGCGCAACCTGCTGGCGGACCGACAGGCAGGACGGGTAGGCGCCACAACGGTCGTCTTCGACCGAGTGGGCCGTGCGCTCTATTTCTCGAAGGAGGTGATCCCCTTTACCAACGGGCAGGGCATCGTCAACGGGATCGTGCCGGTCTTTCACCATGTCGGGGTCTATGCCTACCGCCGCGAAAGCTTGGCCGCCTATGCCGGATGGACACCCGGCCCGCTGGAAGAACTGGAAGGGCTGGAGCAGTTGCGCTTTCTCGAGAACGGCCACCCGATCCGCATGGTGCAGGTCGAAGCCCCCGGCGCGGTTTTCTGGGAACTGAACAACCCTTCGGACGTGCCGCTGATCGAATCCTATCTGCAACGCATGGGCTGGGACTAGACGTCGCCGGTCTCTTACGGTCGGTCAGTCATCGCCTTCGACCTTCTCGGGCAGTCCGTCATGCGAGGTGCTGGCGAAATCCTCGAGTTCGTCCTCGCTCATCGTTTCGTACATTTCCTTCGACGCCCCCTGCAGCTCCGAAACCGGCGTCTCGCCTCGCTTGGCGGAAAGGGCGGCGCCGGCGGCGCGTTGCTGGGCTTTCGATTTTGCGGGCATGCGGGCTCTCCCTCTCTGAGCGCTACACGGAACAAGCGGCGCGACAAGGGGGATCCTGCCACGACATAGAGGTCATTTTCCAGAGAGAGCGCTTCAGCGTGGCGGAAACCGGCGCGTGCTCAGGCCACTTCGAGCAGGCGAAAATCCAGCGGCGGGTAAAGGCCCGAAAGTTCGCTTAGGATCAATTCCCCACGCGGCAGCGGCTTGGTCAGAGCAAAGATCGAGCCTCGATAGCCGTAGCCGACGAGGGTATCGGCGAGTTCGACAAGATCCCACTTCGCAGCGATCAGCGGCGCGACAACGACATCGGGGCGGACGGTCTGTATCATGCCGGCCGACAGCAACCGACGATGCGTGATGACCACGGTCTGCACGCCGGGACGCGGCAACAGAAACGACATGGCTTCCTGCGCTTCGATTAGCAGGACCGATCCCGCTTCGGCCAGCTCTTCCCGGCAATCAAGCCGTCGCGGCGATAGCGCGGCCTGACGATTCGTTGACTGCATTCTGTCGCTCCAACCCACACCCGGGATCCATAGCTGAATTTGTGTTAACACGAGATTAATGCTGGGCGAAACCACGTCCACGTCAACCGCCGGATTTGCCGCGCAGATGCGCGGGATCATGCCAGAACGTCTGGCGTCCGGTAGCCTGGCAATCGCGGGTCCTAGCGCCCCTTTCCGATCAGCGGCGCCGATCCCGCCGGCTCTGCATGGGTTGGAAGGCGACGCCGACATGCGCTTCGCAATAGGGCTTCCCGGCCACCACCGGAAGGCCGCAGAACCAGAACTCCGGGGTTGCCGGATCGCCGATCGGCCACTTGCAGGTCCGTTCGGTCAGCTCCATCAACTTCAGCTTGCGCGCGGTCTTCTCGACCTCGCGCACATTGGCCAGCGCCTCCGGGCTGATCTCGTTGGCCGAGGGTTGTGGGGGCAGGGGCTGGCCCGCGGGCACGATGGGACGGCGCCCCGGCATCTGCACGACATTCTCGATCGGCGCCGGTTCGACCGGCTCCTTGACGGCGGAGGTCGGCGCGGCCGGGACAACCGGCTCCTCGCTGCGCGGCTCGGGCGCGGCTTCGGCGGGCGCGGCGGTGGTGGCGGGTTCCGGCGTGGCGGCGGTGGGGCTTTCGCCGCCGTTGCGGCTGGACAGGCCCAGGCGATGCACCTTGCCGATCACCGCGTTGCGCGTGACCGATCCAAGTTCCTTGGCGATCTGCGAGGCCGACTTGCCCTCGGTCCACATCTTCTTGAGGAGTTCGACGCGTTCTTCGGTCCAGGACATTCTTTCGGCTCCGGAAGGCGGCATCCACGCCCGATGGCGCGCGCCGCGGTCTTGACTTTCACCCAGTCTTTCGGCGACGGGCTGTCTTACATGGTGCGACGCATACACGCAAGTCGCCCGGGACGAAGGATTTGCAAATGCAATCGGGCGCAGGCGAAATGACGGCAAGCGGCAAACGGGGCATGGGCGAGCGGCGCTTCGGCCGCGTCAACTGGCTGGGCATGCAGACGCTGGCCCTGCGCGAAACGCGGCGCTTCCTTGCGGTCTGGACGCAGACGCTGGCTGCGCCGCTGGTGACGGCGGGGTTGTTCCTGGCGATCTTCACGCTGGCGATCGGCCCGTCACGCGGGCCGGTGATGGGGGTGGCGTTCACTCACTTCCTGGCGCCCGGCATTCTGATGATGACGGTGATCCAGAACGCCTTTGCCAATACCTCCTCGTCGATCGTGATCGCGAAGGTGCAGGGCAACATCGTCGACACGCTGATGCCGCCGCTCTCGGCCGGCGAACTGGTCGCGGGGTTCCTGGCCGGGGCGGCGGCGCGGGGGCTGATCGTGGCGACGTTGCTGGTGGTGGCACTCTGGCCGGCGCTTGGCATGGTGCCGGCGAACCCGGTGTGGTTGCTGCTGATCGTGCTGGTCGGCGCCTGCATGCTGGGGGCGATGGGGATCGTCGCGGGGATCCTGTCCAACAAGTTCGACCAGATCGCGGCGATCACCAACTTCATCGTCACGCCGCTCGCGTTTCTGTCGGGCACCTTCTATACGCTGGAGGCGCTGCCGGGTTGGATGCAGGCGGTCAGTCATGCCAATCCGGTCTTCTACCTGATCGACGGCGCGCGCTACGGCTATCTGGGACGGTCCGACAGCGACCCGGTACTGGGGTTGACCATCGTCGTCCTTACGACGGCGGTGCTGGCGCTACTGTCCTGGTGGTGGTTTCGCACGGGCTACCGACTGAAACCCTGAAAAAGCC
The DNA here is from genome assembly GCF_017811755.1 of Pararhodobacter sp. SW119. Classification (GTDB taxonomy): domain Bacteria; phylum Pseudomonadota; class Alphaproteobacteria; order Rhodobacterales; family Rhodobacteraceae; genus Pararhodobacter. The sequence goes on from NZ_JADDJF010000008.1 coordinate 26,819, forward strand.
GCGGACAATCGCGCTTCATACCTGCGTTTGCGACAGCGTGACGCTGGGGCGTGGCTTGCATGGAACCGCTGGTTGTGTCACCACATTTTCAACGGGCTATGCGCCAGACAGAGTGAGGACCGTCATGTTCAGGAAAACCGCCCTATTCGCCGCGTCCGCTGCCGCGATGACCTTCACCGGTTGGGCCGCGCAGGCGGGCGATCCTGCGGCAGGTGAAGCGCAGTGGCGGCAGTGCCGGTCGTGCCACATGATCACCGCGCCCGACGGCGAGGTTATCCAGCGCGGTGGCCGCGTCGGCCCCAACCTTCATGGGGTGATCGGGCAGCGGGCGGGGAGCGTCGATGGGTTCCGCTACAGCGAGGAACTGGCCGCGGCGGGCAACAGCGGGCTTGTCTGGGACGAGGCGAGCTTCGTCGCCTACGTGGAGGATCCGACCGGGTTCATCCGTCAGCAGAGCGGGAACGACCGCGCGCGGTCGCCGATGAATTTCCAGATGCGCTCGGGCGCCGAGGACATGTACGCCTACCTCGCCACCTTCTCGAACTGATCCGGGGCGGCGTCTGCTGGGCGTTTCGAAGGGTGGAATCGGCAGGAATTTGTGAAGTGTCCAAATTTGGACACTTTGCCAAGTTACTGTTATAAATGATACTTTTCTCTGCCGTTAACCACAGCGAAACCTTTGAGCCAGGGTGCGAAAAGGCTGCCTGCTCGCGTGCCCTCACGCACCTTGGGCCAAGGTGCCCAAGGACCTTTCCGGTGTCTCGCGCACGGTTCAGATCCACTGGAACGGCCTTGCGGCTTCACGGGCCTCAGGCGCGGGGATCGCGCAGGAAGTGGTGGCGATAGGCGGCCATGCGCGCGAATCTCAGCGTCAGGGCGCGGCGGCGGGCGGGCGCGAGCCGCATGGGGGGCGAGGGGCGAACGATCTCGGCGTCGAAATCATCGGCCAGGATCAGGCCGCTTTCGTCCGGCAGCACCTGGGTCGGAAAGTCCGCGCCGACCGCCCAGAAGAAGCGGTCGCACCACGGCAGGTAGCCCTGCCATTTCCGGTCGGCGCGGTAATCGGACAGGCAGGATTTGCACTCCACGATCCAGATCTCTCCGCCTGGGCCCAGGGCCATGACGTCGACGCGCAGGCCGGGTTCGGGTGTCACCTCCTCCAGCGCGGCGAAGTCGAGGGCGCGCAGCGCCCGGCAGACGCCCCGGGCCAGGCGTTGGCCGGGGTTCGGCAGGATCGGTTCGACTGATCTTTCCATCGCGCAAGCCGCCCAGAGTCGCCCGTCTCTATCAAGAGACGCGGAGCGCAGGCAACGCCCGATCCCCACCGCGTACGCGTACGCGAGAGAGTCGAGCGAGGTGGGGACCGCCAAGAACCCCACCCCGCCCGGTCCGGGTGCGCCTGGCGCGGGTGCGATACAGGATCGACCCTGCCTTTCGCGCGGCCCGGACGCTCACTGCTACGATGCGCCGCGTTATACCGTCGTTATGCGCAAGCATATTCGGTTGCGCTTCGGGTCGTCCCGCAGGTTCAGAAGTCGCTGGGCAGGGGGGTGGCGCCTGTCGCGCGCGCACACGCCCGGTTTTGCGCCGGTGTCAGATCGTCAGCACGGCCTCTACGGCGCGGCGCCAGCGGGCGTAGCGCGTGTTGCGGGCCTTGTCGTCCATTGCCGGGGTGAACTGACGCTCGATCGACCATTGTGCGGCGAATTCCTCCTGCGCGGGGTAGAGGCCCGCGCGCATGCCGGCCAGCCACGCCGCCCCCAGCGCCGTGGTTTCCAGAACCTGCGGCCGGTCGACCGGCGCACCCAGGATGTCCGACAGGAACTGCATGGCGTAGTCGCTGGCCGCCATGCCGCCATCGACGCGCAGGCTGGGCTGCGCGCCTTCGCGTTTCCAGTCGGCCTGCATCGCCTCCAGCAGATCGCGGGTCTGGTAGCCGACGCTTTCCAGCGCCGCGCGGGCAAACTCGGCCGGGCCGGAATTGCGCGTCAGCCCGAAGACCGCGCCGCGCGCCGTGGGGTTCCAGTAGGGCGCGCCGAGGCCGACGAAGGCGGGCACCAGCACCAGGTCCTGCGCCGGATCGGCGGATTCGGCCAGCGCCTGCGTCTCGGGCGCGGCGCGGATCACCTTCAGCCCGTCGCGCAGCCACTGGACCACCGCGCCGGCGATGAAGATCGACCCTTCGAGCGCGTAGGTCGGCCGGCCGTCCAGTTGGTAGGCGATGGTGGTGAGCAGCTTGTTGGTCGAGGTGACCGGCGTCTCGCCGGTGTTGAGGACGGCAAAGCAGCCGGTGCCATAGGTCGATTTCACCATGCCGGGGGTGAAGCAGGCTTGGCCCAGCGTCGCCGCCTGCTGGTCGCCCGCCACGCCCAGGATCGGGATTTCCCGCCCGAAAAGGTCGGCGCGCGTCGTGCCGAAATCGGCGGCGCAGTCGCGCACCTCGGGCAGCAGTTCCATCGGGATGTCGAGCAGGTCGCAGATCGTGCGGCTCCAGCGGCCCTTGTGGATGTCATAGAGCATCGTGCGGGCGGCGTTGGTGGCGTCGGTCGCGTGGACCGCGCCGCCGGTAAGGTTCCAGATCAGCCAGGTATCGACGGTGCCGAAAGCCAGCTCGCCTTTGCGGGCGCGGTCGCGCGCGCCGTCGATCTTGTCGAGGATCCATTTCAGCTTCGTGCCAGAAAAATAGGGATCGACCAGCAGCCCGGTGCGTTCGGTGATCAGCTTCTCGTGCCCCTCGGCGCGCAGGCTTGCGCAGAAATCGGCGGTGCGGCGGTCCTGCCAGACGATGGCGTTGTGCAGGGGCTTGCCGGTCTTGCGATCCCAGACCAGCGTCGTCTCGCGCTGGTTGGTGATGCCGATGGCGGCGATGTCGGTCGTACGCAGCGCGGCCTTCTCGATCGCGGCGCGGGCGGTCGCGGCCGTGGTCGACCACAGGTCGGCGGGCGTGTGTTCGACCCAGCCGGAGTCGGGATAGTGCTGGGTGAATTCCTCCTGCGCGGCAGCGGCGATCCGCATTTGCGCATCGAAGACGATGGCACGGCTGGAGGTGGTGCCCTGATCGAGTGCCAGCACATGTGTCATCGCGGTTCCCCCTGTCCGGTCCGGATTGCATTGCCGAAGTTGTCTTCAGTCGAGTTGAACGCAGGATGCGGGGCGGCGCAAGCACCGCCCCGCATCGGTTTCGGGCCGGGACCGATGGATCCATCGGTCCCGGCGTTGGGTATCAATCCGTCCAGCGGCGGATCAGCTCGTCATAGGCGATGGTCTGCGGCTCGCCGCGTTCGTCCTCCAGCTGCGGCCAGGGGGCGCCGGGCTGGTCGAGCCAGTATTGCGCGTCCTGGGGTTCGTTCAGGCGGGGGCCGATATCGCCCTGAACGCCCGACCGCTCCAGCCGCGCCATGACCGCTTCCTGCTGATCGCAGAGCGCGTCAAGGGCCTCTTGCGCGGTGCGCGCACCCGAGGAGGCATCGCCGATGTTCTGCCACCAGAGCTGCGCCAGACGCGGATAGTCCGGCACGTTGAAGCCGGTGTCGGTCCACTTCTCACGCTCGGGCGAGCGGTAGAACTCCACCAGGCCGCCAAGGCGCGGCGCGCGTTCGGTGAAGCTGTCGTGGTTGATCGTCGACTCACGGATGAAGGTCAGCCCGTAGTGGGACTTCGCCACATCGACCGTTTTCGAGGCGATGAACTGCGCATAGAGCCAGGCGGCCTGGGCGCGATCCACCGGCGTCGACTGCATCAACGTGGCCGAACCCACGTCCTGGTAGCCGACTTTCATCCCCTCCTGCCAGTAGACACCCGAGGGCGAGGGGGCCATGCGCCACTTCGGCGTGCCGTCCTCGTTCACCACGGGCAGGCCGTCGGCGACCATGTCGGCGGTGAAGGCCGTGTACCAGAAGATCTGCTGCGCGATGTTGCCCTGCGCCGGGACCGGCCCGGATTCAGAGAAGTTCATGCCGGCGGCGGCCGGCGGCGCGTAGTTGTTGAGCCAGTCGACGTATTTCTCGATCGAATAGACCGCCGCGGGGCTGTTGGTGGCCCCGCCGCGCGCCATGCACGACCCCACGGGACGGAAGTCCTCGTCCACGCGGATGCCCCATTCATCCACCGGCACGCCGTTGGGCAGGCCGAGGTCCGAGGCGCCGGCCATCGATAGCCAGGCATCGGTGAAGCGCCAGCCGAGCGAGGGATCGCGGCGGCCGTAGTCCATGTGGCCATAGACGGTCTGGCCGTCGATCTCGCGCCCGGTGAAGAAGGCGGCAATGTCCTCGTAGGCGGCCCAGTTCACCGGAACGCCCAGCGGATAGCCGTATTCGGATTCGAATTCGGCTTGCAGGTCGGGGTCGTCGAACCAGTCGGCGCGGAACCAATAGAGGTTGGCGAACTGCTGGACGGGCAACTGATAAAGCTTGCCGTCCGGCCCGGTGGCCGAGTCGAGGCCGATGAAGTCGTCGAGATCGAGGTTCGGGTTGGTGACCTCGGCGCCATCGCCCTCCATCCAGTCGGTCAGGTTGCGCACCTGCTGGTAGCGCCAGTGCGTGCCGATCAGGTCGGCATCGTTGATGTACATGTCGAAGACGTTCTCGCCGGTCTGCATCTGGGTCTGCAGCCGTTCGACCACGTCGCCTTCGCTGATCAGCGTGTGGGTGACGTTGATCCCGGTGATCGCCGTGAAGGCGGGCGCCAGGACGCGCGATTCCCACTCGTGCGTGGTGATCGTTTCCGACACCACGTTGATCGACATGCCGCGGTAGGGTTCGGCCGTGTCGATGAACCACCGCATCTCGGATTCCTGTTCCTCGCGGGTCAGGGCCGACATGTCGTTGACATGTTCATCGAGGAACGCGCGCGCGGCGTCCATGTCGGCGAATGCCGGCACCCCCGTGACCGTCAGCGCCAGAGCCAGCGCGGTTGAGCTTTTCAATAGTCGGTTCATGTAATTTCCTCCCATGGATAGAACCGTTTCAGTTCTGCGTGTCCGCGCGTCGGGTTTTTCCCGGCGTCCGGACCCGCGCATCTGCGCCTTCAGACCCAGCGGAAGACCGCTGCGGCGTAGATCGCGCAAATTCCGAGTGCCCACCATTGCGGCAGGTCCGTCAGCCCCAGCCAGGCGGCGTTGACGAAGGCCGAGCCGAGCAGCGTGATGAAGAGCCGATCGCCGCGCGTCGTCTCGATCATCAGCACCCCGCGCCGGGGCGTTTCCGGGTAGCGGATGCCGAGGATGGTGAAGAGGATCAGCAGGCTGGCGATCACCGCGAAGAAGATCGCGGTCGGTACGGTCCAGGCCATCCATTCCAGGTTCATTGCGTCCCTCCCTGATCGATCTCAGACGCGGCCCAGGGCGAAGCCCTTGGCGATGTAGTTGCGGACGAAGTAGATCACCAGCGCGCCGGGGATGATGGTCAGCACCCCCGCCGCCGCCAGCACCCCCCAGTCCAGCCCCGAGGCCGAGACCGTGCGCGTCATGATCGAGGCGATGGGTTGCGCGTTCACCGCCGTCAGCGTGCGCGACAGCAAAAGCTCGACCCAGGAGAACATGAAGCAGAAGAAGGCCGCGACCCCGATCCCGCTGGCGATCAGCGGCATAAAGATCTTGACGAAGAAATGCGGGAAGGAATAGCCGTCGATATAGGCGGTCTCGTCGATTTCCTTCGGCACGCCGCGCATGAAACCCTCCAGGATCCAGACCGCCAGCGGCACGTTGAAAAGCGTATGCGCCAGCGCCACCGCCAGATGCGTGTCGAACAGCCCGACCGAGGAATAGAGCTGGAAGAAGGGCAGGGCGAAGACCGCGGGCGGCGCCATGCGGTTGGTCAGAAGCCAGAAGAACAGGTGCTTGTCGCCCAGGAACCGGTAGCGGCTGAAGGCATAGGCCGCGGGCAGCGCGACGGCGAGCGACAGCAGCGTGTTGATCACCACATAGGTGATCGAGTTGACGTAACCCATGTACCAGGACGCGTCGGTGAGGATAACGCGGTAGTTGTCCAGCGTCGGGTTCTGCGGCCAGAGGGTGAAGACCCCGGTGATCTCTCGGTTGGTCTGCAGGCTCATCTTCACCAGCCAGTAGATCGGCACCAGCATGAAGATCAGGTAGAGCACCATCACCAGCGTACCAAGGCGCACCTTGGGCAGGCTGAAGGTCCGGGCGGCGGGGCGGAGGGTTTCGCTTGTCGTCGCCATCACTTGACCTCCACCCGGTCGAGGTTGGTCATCACGGTATAGAACACCCAGCTGACCAGCAGGATCACCAGGAAGTACATGATCGAGAAGGCCGCCGCGGGGCCGAGGTCGAACTGCCCCAGCGCCATCTTCACCAAGTCGATCGACAGGAAGCTGGTGGCGCTGCCCGGACCGCCGCCGGTGACGACGAAGGGTTCGGTGTAGATCATGAAACTGTCCATGAAGCGCAGTAGGATGGCGATCAGCAGCACGCCGCGCATCTTCGGCAGTTCGATGTAGCGAAAGACCTTCCAGCGGCTGGCCTGGTCGATCTTGGCGGCCTGGTAATAGGCCTGGGGGATCGACTGCAGCCCGGCATAGGCCAGCAGCGCCACCAGCGACGTCCAGTGCCAGACATCCATGGTCACCACGATGATCCAGGCGTGAACCGGGTTGCGCGAATAGTTCCAATCGACCCCAAGGCCGGCCAGCGTGTGGCCCAGAAGGCCGATGTCGGTGCGCCCCAGGATCTGCCAGATGGTGCCGACCACGTTCCACGGGATCAGCAGCGGCAGCGCCATCAGCACCAGACAAACCGACGCCCAGAAACCGCGCTTGGGCATGCAGAGCGCGATGGCGATGCCCAGCGGGATCTGGATCGCCAGGATGAGGCCCGAGAAGGCCAGCTGCCGCCCGAGTGCGCCGTGGATGCGGCTGGAGGTCAGCACCTCCTTGAACCAGCCCAGCCCCTCCCAGAAGAAGACGTTGTTGCCGAACGTGTCCTGCACCGAATAGTTGACCACCGTCATCAGCGGGATCACCGCCGAGAAGGCGACCAGAACCAGCACCGGCAGGACCAGGAACCAGGCCTTGTTGTTCTGAACCTTGTCCATCAGACGGCCTCTTTCTGAGAGGTTACGACGCTGTGCTGCGGGGTCACGCGCCAGTCGTCCACGTAGACGCCGACCCGCGCGGGATCGAACTTCAGCCGGTGGGCATCGGCCGGAATGGGCGTCTCCTCGGGCAGGATCGCGTTGATCGGCTGGCCGGCGAATTCGGCGCGCAGGATCTGGTGGCGTCCCACGTCCTCGATCCGGCGGATGGTGACGGGCAGGCCTTCGTCCCCGGTGGCGAGCGAGACGAACTCTGGCCGCACGCCGATCTGGACGCGGCCGGAAAGTGGCGCGTACCGGGCGCCAAGCGGGACCGCGTGACCCGCGCAGGTCGCCATGTCGCCCGATACCTCGGCCTCGAGCAGGTTCATGCCGGGCGAGCCGATGAAATAGCCGACGAAGGTGTGCTCCGGCCGCTCGAACAGTTCGGTCGGCGTGCCCAGTTGCACGACGCGGCCGTCGTGCATCACCACCACCCGGTCGGCGAAGGTCAGCGCCTCGGTCTGGTCGTGGGTGACGTAGATCATCGTATGGCCGAATTCGTTGTGCAGCGCCTTGAGCTGGGTGCGCAACTCCCACTTCATGTGCGGGTCGATGACGGTCAGGGGTTCGTCGAACAGGATCGCGTTCACGTCCTCGCGCACCATGCCGCGGCCCAGGCTGATCTTCTGCTTGGCGTCTGCCGTCAGGCCGCTGGCCTTTCGCCGCAGCACGTCCTCCATGCCGATCATTTCGGCGATCTTCTGGACGCGCTGCGCCACGTAGGTCGCGTCCATGCCGCGGTTGCGCAGCGGGAAGGCCAGGTTGTCGTGGACGGTCATCGTGTCGTAGACGACCGGAAACTGGAACACCTGCGCGATGTTGCGGCCGACCGTGTCCTTCTGGGTCACGTCCTCGTCGCCGAAGAGGATGCGCCCGCGCGAGGGCTTCAACAGGCCCGAGATGATGTTCAGCAGCGTCGTCTTTCCGCAACCCGAGGCGCCGAGCAGCGCGTAGGCCTCGCCATCGTTCCAGACATGGTCAAGCTGCTTGAGCGCGTAATCCTCTTCGCCCTGCGGTCTGGGCAGGTAGGAATGCGCGAGGTTTTCAAGCGTGATCCGGGCCATATCCCCTCCCTCTCAGGCGGCGCGCGCGAAGGTCGCGGGCGCCACGAGTTCGCCGCTCTCGGCAAAGACATAGACATGCGCGGCATCCAGCCAGACCTTGATTGGCGCGCCGTAGCGCAGATCCTGCACGCCGTGCACCAGCCCGACCCATCGGTCGGCCCCGTGATCGAGGTGCAGAAAGGTCTCGGCGCCGGTAATCTCGGTGACGCGCAGGCGGCAATCGAATTGCAGTTGGTCCTCCGCCGTCGGCTGAAGATGCAGGTGGTCGGGGCGGAACCCGGCGGTATAGGCGCCATCGGCCAGCCCGGCGAGTGCGCCGCCGGCCGGTGCCGACTGTCCTTCGCCAAAGTTGATCCGATCGCCGGCCTTTACCACGCGGGTAAAGTTCATCGGCGGGTTCGAGAAGACGCGCGCCGTGATCGTGTCGCAGGGCTGGCGATAGACCTGCGGCGTCGGGCCCAGCTGGGTGATCCGCCCCTCCCACAGGGTCGCGGTGTTGCCGCCCAGAAGCAGCGCCTCCTCGGGCTCGGTCGTCGCATAGACGAAGATCGCACCCGATTCCTCGAAGATGCGCGGGATCTCGGCACGCAATTCCTCGCGCAGCTTGTAGTCGAGGTTCGCCAGCGGCTCGTCCAGCAGCACCAGCCCCGCATCCTTGACCAGCGCCCGTGCCAGCGCGCAGCGCTGCTGCTGGCCGCCCGACAGTTCCAACGGCTTGCGCTCCAGCATTGGGGTCATCTTCATCAACTCGGCGGTTTCGCGCACCCGCCGGTCGACCTCGGACCGGTCGAGGCGCATCAGCCGCAGGGGCGAGGCGATGTTGTCGTAGACGCTCATCGACGGGTAGTTGATGAACTGCTGGTAGACCATCGCCACCTTGCGGTCCTGCACCCGCATGCCGGTGACATCGCGTCCCTCCCACAGGATTCGGCCGGTCGCCGGCGCATCGAGCCCGGCCATCAGCCGCATGAGCGAGGTCTTGCCCGACAGCGTCGGACCCAGAAGCACGTTCATCGTGCCGCGTTCAAGCGTCAGGTCCGTGCGGTGGATATGAACCAGCCCGTCGACCCGCTTCGAGACGCCATCCAGTACAAGTGACATTTCCCCCCCTCTCGTCGTCCCGGCCCTACTCGGCGGCCTGGCCCTGCCTCAGGGCGTGTTCGCGCATCCACGCCTCAAGTGTGTCGATCTGCGCCGCCGTCATGCGCAGGCCCAGCTTGCTGCGTCGCCATAGCACATCTTCCGCGGTGCGGGCGTATTCCCGGCGCATCAGCCAGGTCACCTCGACCTCGGTGAGCGTCTCGCCGAAGTCCCGGCCCAGATCGGCTGCCTCTTGCGCCGTACCCAGAATCTCGCGCGCCTCGGTCCCGTAGGCCCGCACCAGCCGCCGCGCCCAGTAGTCGGTCAGGAAAGGAAAGTCCGCCCGCAACCCGGCGGCCATGTCGGGCGCCCCGTCGACCGAAAAATCCCCCCCCGGCAGCGGCACGCCCGCCGTCCAGTCGCCTTTGGTCACGCTCAGGACGCTCCCGATCTTGGCCATCGCGCTTTCGGCCAGGCGGCGGTATGTCGTGATCTTGCCGCCGAAGACGTTGAGCACGGGCGCCCCGGCTGACCGGTCGATCTTCAGCGTGTAGTCGCGCGTCGCCGCCGTCGCCGAACTCGCCCCCTCGTCGTAAAGCGGGCGCACGCCGGAATAGGTCCAGACCACATCCTCGGGCGTTACCGGCCGCGCGAAATAGCGGCTGGCGAAATCGCACAGGTAGTCGCGCTCGGCCTCGGTGCAGACGGGCGGCTGCGACGGGTCGGCGTGTTCGGCATCGGTGGTGCCGATCAGGGTGAAGTCCTGCTCATACGGGATTGCGAAGATGATGCGCCCGTCGGTGCCCTGGAAGAAATAGCACTTGTCGTGGTCGTAAAGCCGCCGCGTGACGATGTGGCTGCCACGCACCAGGCGCACGCTTTCGCGACTGTTGAGCCGCAACTTGCCGTGGATCACGTCGCCCACCCAAGGCCCGGCGGCATTGACCAGCATCCTGGCGCGCAGCACCTGCGTTTCGCCCCCGGACCGCACGCGCACCGCCCAGACCCCGTCCTCGACCTGGGCCGAGACGACCTCGGCATGGGTCAGGATGCGGGCACCGCGCGCGGCGGCGTCGCGGGCGTTCAGTACCACCAGCCGCGAATCCTCGACCCAGCAGTCCGAGTATTCGTAGGCGGTTTCGAACCGCGGCTGCAGCGGCGCGCCCTCCGGCGTGTCCTTGAGCGACAGCGCGCGCGTTCCCGGCAGGATCTTCCGCCCGCCAAGATGATCGTAGAGGAACAGCCCGAGCCGGATCAGCCAGGCCGGCCTGCGCCCCCGCATCCACGGCATCACCACGCCCAGCAGCTTCGAGGTCGGCGTGTCGCTCTCGAATCGCATGTCGCGATGGTAGGGCAGCACGAATCGCATCGGCCAACTGATATGCGGCATGGCGCGCAGCAGCGTCTCGCGCTCGATCAGCGCCTCGCGGACAAGTCGGATCTCGAAATACTCCAGGTAGCGCAGCCCGCCGTGGAACAGCTTGGTCGACGCCGAGGAGGTCGCCCCGGCCAGATCGCCACGCTCGGCCAAAACCACCGAAAGGCCGCGCCCGGCGGCGTCGCGCGCGATCCCGCAGCCGTTGATCCCGCCGCCGATGATCAGCAGATCGGACGGGTCCGGCTTCGGCGCGCGGCTGTCGGCTTGATGCGGCACATCCCCTCCCGGACCTGCTTGCTCATTACGAAATAAGAAAACACATGAACAAAGTTCGCGCAAACACAAACGCGTTTTGTGCGCTGAATGTTCGATTTATGCCAAAACGAAAGTGGATCGCTATGCGTTGACGCGATTTTTTCACACGTCGTGATCGCAAGAAAAAAATGCGACGGCAAAACGAAAATCCGGCGTCTGACCCCGCGATGGGTTTGCGCTTCTGTTCCGCCGATCCGTTGGCAAATATCGGATTCAACGATTCGCGCGCCGCACCTTCTGGTCCTCGAATACTCCCATCGCGGCCCGCATTGACTTCCCCGGCGCCGCGAACCAGCGTGGCGACAGCGCCCCTTAACGACCTGCCGGAGACCCAAGCCATGAAGAATGCCGATGCCGTCTGGGACCATGTCGATGCCAAGCGCGAGGATTTCGTCGCCCTCGCCGACCGGGTTTTCGACACGCCAGAGTTGCTCTACGCCGAGGTGGCTTCGTGCGCCGCGCATCTGGAGATGCTGGAGGCGCAGGGCTTCCGCGTCACGCGCGACGCGGCCGGTATCCCGACCGCAGTGATCGGCGAGGCCGGCGAGGGCGGGCCGGTCATCGCCATCCTGGGCGAATACGACGCGCTGCCGGGCCTGAGCCAGGCACCCGGCGTGGCCGAACACCGCCCGCTGGTCGAAGGCGGCAGCGGGCATGGCTGCGGGCACAACCTGCTGGGAAGTGCGGCGCTGCTGGCGGCGACGGCGATCAAGGACTGGCTGGCCGCGACCGGCATCAAGGCGCGCGTGCGCTACTACGGCTGCCCGGCCGAGGAGGGGGGCGCGGCCAAGACCTACATGGTGCGCGAGGGGCTTTTTGACGATGTCGCCGCCGCAATCACCTGGCACCCGGCCAGCTATACCTGCATCGATCACGCCAATTCGCTGGCGAACACGCGCATCGACTTCACCTTTCACGGCCGCGCCGCCCATGCCGCCGGGGCGCCGGAACTGGGGCGCAGCGCGCTGGACGCGGTGGAACTGATGAACGTGGGCGTCAACTACCTGCGCGAGCACATGCCCGACGATGCGCGCATCCATTACGCCTACATGGATGCCGGCGGCACCGCGCCGAACGTCGTGCAGGCGCGGGCGACCGTGCGGCAGCTGATCCGGGCGCGTGACCTGTCGGGGCTGCGGGCGCTGGTCGCGCGGGTGCGCAAGGTCGCGGATGGCGCGGCGCTGATGACCGAGACGCAGGTCAGCACGCAGGTCTTTTCCGGCGTGTCGAACCTGCTGGGCAATCGCCCGCTGGAAGAGGCGATGCAGCGCACGCTCGATGCGCTCGGCCCCGTGCCGTTCGACGAGGGCGACCGCGCCTTCGCCCGCGAGATCCGCAAGACGCTGGGCGAGGACGACATCACCGCGACCTTCCGCCGGTTGGGGTTGGAGCCGGACTACGACAAGCCGCTCTGCGATTTCGTGGCGCCCCTCGACCGGCGCAGCGGCGGGGGCGAGGGGTCGACCGATGTCGGCGACGTCTCCTGGGCGGTGCCGACGGTGCAGGCGCGAGTGACGACCTGCGCCCTGGGCACACCCTTTCATACCTGGCAGCTGACCGCGCAGGGCAAATCCCCGATGGCGCACAAGGGGATGATCCATGCCGCCAAGACGATGGCGGCGACCGCCCGGATCCTGATCGAGGAGCCGGCGACGCTGGCCGCCGCGCAGACCGCGCATCGCAAGCATCTGGAACGCACACCCTATGTCTGCCCGATCCCCGAGGACGTGCACCCGCCGATCCCGCGCAAGGCGGCTTGAGCAGCTGCGCGGCTGCTCTCGGCGACGCCGACAGATGACGTCGAAAAGCGGGGGTGCGCACGCGTGCGCACTTCCGCAAGTCATTGATCCGGCGTGTGATTCTGGTGGCGTTAACCGCAGTGAAAGCTTTGCGGGGGTGCCAGCTTGCCCTGCGCCGCTCTGCAGCCGCAGCGCCGCCAGGCGCGGCGCTGAGTGGATTGCCAAATGGTTAAGAAAATTTCGGTTATGTATTCACATCAATGACTTGATGGATCGTCCACGCGTGGACCCTGCCTTGCATCGCCGTCAATTGGCGCGAAAATGCTTGGACAGCTTCAACCCCTGGCCCTGGTAGTTTGACGCGATCCCCGCGCCGTAAAGCGTCGCCGGCGGCTCGATCATCCGCTCGTAGACCAGTCTGCCGACGATCTGCCCGTGCTCCAGCGCAAAGGGCGCCTCGTGGCAGCGCACCTCCAGCACTCCCCGCGCGCCGGCGCCACCGGCCTCCGCGTGACCGAAGCCCGGGTCGAAAAAGCCCGCGTAATGGACGCGGAATTCGCCGACCATCGCGAGGTAGGGGGCCATCTCGGCGGCGAAGTCGGGCGGAATATGCACCGCCTCACGGCTGACGAGGATGTAGAAGGCGCCGGGGTCGAGGATCAACGGACCGCCACTCGCGCCCAGCGGTTCCCAGAAATCCGCGGCGTCGTACTGGCCGATCCGGTCCAGATCGATGACACCCGAATGCGGCTTCGCGCGATAGCCCAGCAACGCGCCGGTCTGCGGGCGCAGATCGACGGAAAAGGCCAACCCCTCGGAGATCACCGCCTCACCCGAGACGAGGCGCGCGCGTTCATGCAGAGCCACCAGTTCGGCATCGGTCAGGACAGCCTGCCCACGCCGGAACCGGATCTGGTTCAGCCGCATTCCCGGTCGCACCAGGACGGAAAAGGATCGCGGGCAGACCTCGGCATAAAGCGGGCCGTCGTAGCCCGCCGCCACGCGGTCGAATTCGACGCCTTCGTCGGTGACCACGCGCGTCAGCACGTCCAGCCGCCCGGTCGAGCTTTTGGCGTTGGCCACGGCCTGGATATCGGCGGGCAATGTCAGCCGTTCCATCAACGGAACCAGATAGACGCAGCCTTTCTCGAGCACCGCGCCGGCGCCGATGTCCATGCGGTGCATCTCGAATTCCGACAGACGGTCGGCGACGCGCCGTCCGCGCCCGGCCAGAAACGAGGCGCGCATCCGCCAGGCCTGCGTGCCCAACCGCAGGTCGAGGCTGGCGGGCTGGATCTGCGCGTCCTCGATGCCGCGATCGGCGGCGATTTCCCCGCGTGCGATCATGTCGCGAATCATCTGCGCCGGTAGCACCCCGGTTCTGCTTGGCGTCTCGGTCATGTCGACTCCGGCTCGAATGCCGACGGCCCGCGGCAGGGTCACTACCGCGGGCCGAGGATGATGGTCGGGCTGGCGAGATTCGAACTCACGACCTTCCGTCCCCCAGACGGACGCGCTAACCAGACTGCGCCACAGCCCGACGAGGCGCTTTCTACCGGTTTTCCGGCCGGGAGCAAGGGAGAATCCGTACCCTGCGGCACCACAGACACCCGCCGTTTCACCAGCGTCGGGTGCCCGAGACTTCGGCCATTCGATCGAGAAGGCGGTCGAGGCGTTGCGCGATCGGTGCCATCGCGGCCCTTGCGGCGGAGTCCTCGGGCAGCTTGCGCAAGCTCTCGGCGAGGCGCGGTCCTTCCGGATCGGGATCTGGCGACAGGTCGGGCAGAGGCGGAAGCGGCCTGCGCGCTGTGCTGGGCCCGCTGGCGGCGACGGGTGTTGACGGGCTGCTCGTTGGCGACGTGTCTTCGGCGGGTGCCTCGTCTGAGGCGGCTTCAGCGGGCGAAACCTGACTCGCGGCGGGCAGAGATCGCGCGCCGCGCTGCGGTGGGGGTTCCGTGCGCGCCTCCGCACCGTCGGTCGCCGGCGCCGGATCGGGGGACGTCGAGGGCCGCTGAACCAGCGACGGCTTCGGCGCTGCGGTCGCCTCCGCCGTTTCCACTTCTCCGGTGTTCGCCTCCTCCTCGACGCCGAGCTTGCGGGTGCTGCGGCCCAGGCCGATGACGTGGCGCACCCCTTCTTCCTGCATGATCTTCTGCACGCCACGGATGGTGATGCCGCGGTCCTGAAGCAGATGCTTGATCCCGGCGATGAGCGCCAGGTCGTCGGGGCGGTAATACCGACGCCCGCCCGCCCGCTTGACCGGGCGCACCTGATAGAACTTGCTTTCCCAGAAGCGCAGGACATGCGCCGGGGTGTCAAGAATCTCGGATACCTCGGAGATCGTGCGGAACGCCTCGGGCGCCTTCTTCATCGATCAGTCTCCGCTCCCCGCCAGGGCGGCCTCCGCCACGCGTTCCTTGAGAAGGTGCGAGGGCCGGAAGGACAGGACGCGGCGCGGGCTGATCGGCACTTCTTCGCCGGTTTTCGGGTTGCGGCCGATTCGCGCGGACTTGTCGCGCACGCTGAAGGTGCCGAAAGAGGAAATCTTGACCTGTTCGCCCGCGACCAGCGCGTCCGAGATATGCTGGATCAGGGATTCGACGAGTTGCGCCGACTCGTTGCGTGAAAGGCCGACCTCACGGAACACGGCCTCGCTCAAGTCCATACGAGTCAATGTATTCTCGCCCATTGTCATCCCCTGTTCCATTATATTGCTGTTTCGTAACGATGCGGCAAGGTCAATTCAAAGTCAATATCAATGGCTTGCAGAGCAATGTTGGTACAACCATAGCGGGCGGAACTTCGCCCAGCAGGAATTACCAGCGCAGGACCACGGCGCCCCAGGCAAGGCCGCCGCCGATCGCCTCGATCACGATCAGGTTTCCGGGTTTGATCTGACCGCGGGCGACCCCGACCGACAGCGCCAGCGGGATGGAGGCGGCCGAGGTGTTGCCGTGATCGGCCACGGTGACGACGACGCGGTCCATCGGCAGGCCGAGCTTCTGAGCGGTTCCCCGAATGATGCGCAGGTTGGCCTGGTGCGGGACGATCCAGTCGATCTCGTCCACGGTAACGCCGGCACGGTCGATGGCGGTGCGGGCGGTTCGGGCGAGTTTCTCGACCGCGTGGCGGAACACCTCCTTGCCCTGCATGCGCAGGCAGCCGGCGGTTCCCGAGGTCGACACGCCGCCGTCTACATAAAGAATACCCTTCTGCGTGCCGTCCGAATTCAGATCGGATGACAGGATGCCGCGGTCCGCGGTGCTGCCGGTTCCTTCCTGGGCTTCCAGGATCACCGCGCCGGCGCCATCTCCGAAAAGCACGCAGGTGCCGCGGTCGGTCCAGTCGAGGATCCGGCTGAAGGTTTCGGCGCCGATGATCATCACGCGACGGGCGGATCCGGCCGCGATCAGTGCCTGCGCGTTTGCCATCGCGAAGACGAACCCGGCGCAAACGGCCTGGATGTCGAAGGCGAAACCGCGGGTCATTCCCAGTTTTGCCTGGACCATCGTGGCGACCGAGGGGAAGGTCAGATCGGGGGTCGAGGTCGCGACGATGATCGCGTCGAGCGCATCGGCATCGAGACCGGCCATCGAGAGGGCCGCGCGCGCAGCATGAGTCGCCAGATCCGAGGTCGCCTCTCCCTCGGCGGCGAAATGGCGCCGCTCGATCCCCGAGCGCGAGACGATCCATTCGTCACTGGTGTCGAGCGTTGCCTCGAACTCGGCGTTCGGCACGACGCGGGCGGGCAGATAGTGGCCCACGCCGATCACCACGGCGCGGGTGACGGCGCTTTCGGTCATTCCGCGACTCCTTCTTGAGCGGTATCCTGCGCCGAGCGTGCGGCAATCACAAGCCGCTCGGCCATCCGCCCCTGGTAGCCCGACTGCGCGAGTTTTGCCGCCAGGCCGATGGCGGCGGCAATGCCCGTGGCATCCGCGGACCCGTGCGACTTGACCACCGTACCGTTCAGTCCCAGGAAGACGCCGCCATTGACCCGTCGCGGGTCGATCCGGTCGCGCAGGCGGTCGATCGCACCCTTGGCCAGAAGCGCGCCGAGCGAGGAGACCAGGGTCGAGCGCAACGCCTCGCGCAGGAAATCGCCGATCAGGCGTGCCGTACCCTCGCCGGTTTTCAGGGCGATGTTGCCGGTGAACCCGTCGGTGACCACGACATCGACATGCGCCGCGGGGATGTCGCTGCCTTCGACGAAGCCGACGAATTCATAGCGTCCGGTTTCCTCGTGTCCGCCGATCAACTCGTGCGCGGCGCGGATCTCGGCGCGGCCCTTGTGATCCTCGGTCCCGACGTTCAGCAGGCCGACGCGCGGGCGCGGTTCGTTGAAACCGTTTCGGAAATAGGTCACGCCCATGATCGCGTAGGCCAGCAGGTCCGGCGCGTCGGCCTTCACGTCGGCGCCGACATCGAGCATGATGTTGAAGCCATGCTTGCCGCGCGCCGGCCAGAGGCAGGCGATAGCCGGGCGGTTCACGCCCTCCATCCGGCGCAGCTGCAGCATCGAGACGGCCATCAGCGCGCCGGTATTCCCGCAAGACACCGCCGCTTGCGCCTGACCGTCGCGCAGCGCGGCGATCGCGGACCACATCGAGGTGTCCTTGCCGTGCCGCATGATCTGGCTGGGTTTATCCTGCATCGTGACCGCCCGGTCCGCATGGCAAATCACCGCCCGGTCGGACAGAACCGGAAAGCGTGACGCCATGGGCTCTAGTACGGTCGAATCGCCGTGGATCAGCAGATGAAGTCCGCTCTCTGCATCCAGAGCGCGGGCGGCACCGGTCATCACCGCCGCCGGACCGAGGTCACCACCCATCGCATCGAGCGAAATGGTGACACGTCCCTTTTCGGGAACGGGCGCGCTGGCTCCGGTTTGCGGATGGTCCTGCGCGGAGGTCATCTAGGCTGCGCCGGGTTCCGCGATCAGGCCGCGTCGTCTTCCAGATCGATGTCCGAGGTCTGGGCGACCACTTCACGTCCGGAATAGCTGCCGCAGGACGGACAGACGTGGTGCGGACGCTTGAGTTCGCCACAGCTGGGACATTCGTTGGGATTGCCGGCCACCAGGGCGTCGTGGGCACGACGCATGTTCCGGCGGGAGCGGGTGACGCGGTTCTGTTGAACGGCCATGGCTTAACCTCTGAGAAGTTCGAACGGGTGCGACGGGGCGACCCGAAAGATTTGGAATACTGTTGCTGCGGCGACGCCTTTACACCGCTCCTGCGATGCATCCAAGCCCCGTCGTGCATGAGCGCCGGAACATAGGGATTTTTTGTCTCGGCGCAAGCGGTTTCGGCGGCTCTGGCCGAGGGCGTTCAGCCTTCGTCGCGCTTCGGACGTTTCAGTGCGGCCAGTGCAGCAAAGGGATTCGGGCGCGAATCGTCCAGGGGGGCGGCGCCCGGCGGGGCGAATTCCTCGGTCCCCAGTTCGGCGCCCGGCTTGCGCGGATAATCCGGTAGCGCCAGTGCCAGCGCCTCGATCATCACGGCGCCGGGGTCGATGACGTTGCCCAGCTTCTCGATCGTTTCGTCCTCGGGCATCTCGACCTCGTGCTCGGTCGGCTCGGGCAGATCGTGCAGGAAGTGCCGCGTCACCTCGGTCTCGATCCGGGTGACGACGGGGTCGGCGGTGATCACGCAGGGCTGCACCACTGTCGCGCCGAGATGTCCGTTCAGGTGCCAGTCCTGCTGGCCCGCCGCCGAGACCTCGCCAACGAAATCGAGCTTGCGCAGGGCGCTCAGCCCCAGTTCGGCGGCAATCGCCGTGCGGGCTTCGGGATCGGGGCGCAGGTGGAAACGGGTCGGCCGGCGCGGCGGCAGATCCGCCACGCGCAGCGGCAGGCTGGCGCGGGGCAGGGGAGAGGCCTGGGAGGGGTCGTGCATCGCATTGATCTTTCGGCTCTTGCTGAGGCCGCGTTCCATTCTTGAACCGGGCCGCACCTTTCTGTAATCCATGCAGGGCGCGGGGGCCAGTCCGGGACCCGCCGCGTCCTGTCGGGCGAACGATCCGGCGGGCAGACAGACAAGGGGCAGGGGCACGCATGGAACGGATCGCTCGCGAAGCTGGCACGGGGCGCTGGCGCCTGGCACTTGTCGGGGCGTTGCTCCTGCTGGGGGTTGCGGCGTGTTCGCCGGTGATGCGCTACCACGGCTACGTGCCCAACGACGCGGCGCTGGCGGAGATCGATGTCGGGCGGGACACGCGCGAGACGGTGCAGGAAAAGCTGGGGCGCCCCGGGGTCGGCGGCGTGCTAGAAGGGTCGGACTGGTTCTACGTTCAGTCCGACTGGGAACACCGCGAATGGCGCGCCCCGGTGGAGGTGCGCCGCGAGGTGGTCGCGATCAGCTTCGATGGCCGCGGGACGGTCAGCAATATCGAACGCTTCGGGCTGCAGGACGGCGAGGTGGTGGAGTTGTCGCGCCGCGTGACCGATACCGGACCGCGCGGTCCCGGCTTCCTGCGCATGCTGGGCTCTGCACTGGGGCGGATCGGGCCCGGCGCTTTCAACTGATCGACGCCGGATCGTCGAGGTAGTTCAGTCGCTGATGGAACTGCCCGCGACCGTGCTACGCAGTCCTCGAGGATTGGCGGGCAGAGGGGTGTGCAAGTTGCACACCCCTGTCAACCCGTTGTAATCCTGAGGAAACGTGAAAAATCGAAACCTTTTGTTAACCGAACCGACGCGCCCTGTGCGAGGCTACGCAGGGTCAGGTCGATCGGGACGCCTCGCGCTACGCGCGGGATCAGTCCTCGGATTTTGGCTCGAAATCCAGCGCGACGCCGTTGATGCAGTAGCGCAGCCCGGTCGGTTGCGGCCCGTCCGGAAAGACATGCCCGAGATGGGCGTCGCACCGGTCGCAATGCACTTCGGTCCGGCGCATGAAGAAGCTGCGATCCTCGGTCGTGGCGATCGGCGCGTCCTCGATCGGCGCCCAGAAGCTGGGCCAGCCGGACCCCGATTCGAACTTGCGCGCCTGGTCGAACAGTTCCGCCCCGCAGCAGGTGCAGCGGAAGACGCCCGGCGCCTTCGGAAAGTCGTCATGGGTGAAGGCGCGTTCGGTGCCGTGCTTGCGCGTGACCTTGTAGGCCAAGTCGGACAATTGTTCGCGCCATTCGGTTTCCGATTTGGTGATCTTCTCGCTCATCGATTCTTTCCTTCTTGATCTTCCTTCAAGCTAGGCATCGCGGCGCCCAATTCCAGAGCGCGCGCGCGTGACGCAGCGCTTGACCTTGCCGCAGCCGCCGGCTAGCCCGCGCGCATGGCCCCAGCACCCCTTTTGCAGCTTTCCGACATCGCGCTCACCTTTGGCGGCACGCCGCTTTTCAATGGTCTGGATCTGGTCATCCATTCCGGCGACAGGCTGGCGCTGGTCGGACGCAACGGGTCGGGCAAGTCGACCCTGATGAAGGTGATGGCGGGGCTGATCGAGCCCGATCGGGGCGGTCGCGCGCTGCCGCCCGGTGTCAGCGTCGGTTACATGGAGCAGGATCCCGATTTCGCGGGTTTCGCCACGCTGGGCGACTTTGCCGCGCAGGAACTGGACCCGGGCGAACACTACCGGGTCGAGATGGTGGCGGAGGGGCTGGGATTCGATCCGGCGCTTCCGGTTGAAACGGCCTCGGGCGGTGAAAGGCGGCGGGCGGCGCTGGCGAAGCTGCTGGCGGAAGCGCCCGAACTGATGCTGCTGGACGAGCCGACCAACCACCTCGATATTCAGGCGATCACCTGGCTGGAGGCGCGCCTGAAGGAAACGCGCGCGGGCTTCGTGCTGATCAGCCACGACCGCGCCTTTTTGAACGCGCTGACGCGGGCGACTCTGTGGGTCGATCGCGGGCAGGTCCGACGCCTGGAGCAGGGCTTTGCCGCCTTCGAGGACTGGCGCGACAAGGCCTGGGCCGAGGAGGACGCGGCGCGCCACAAGCTGGACCGCAAGATCAAGGCCGAGGCCCGATGGGCGGTCGAAGGGATCAGCGCGCGGCGCAAGCGCAACCAGGGCCGCGTGCGGGCGCTGGCCGCGCTGCGTGCAGAGCGCGCGGCGCAGATCCGGCGGCAGGGCACCGCCGCTATGGCGCTGGAGGCGGGCCAAAGCTCGGGCAAGCTGGTGATCGAGGCCGAAGGGATCTCGAAACGTTTTGACGACCGGGTGATTGTGCGGGATCTGACGCTGAAGGTCCTGCGGGGCGACCGCATCGCGCTGGTCGGCCCGAACGGGGCGGGCAAGACCACGCTTCTGAAGCTGCTGACCGGCGAGATAGCGCCCGATACCGGCAGGGTGCGGCTGGGCACGAACCTGGACATGGCGGTCTTCGATCAGGCGCGCGCGCGGCTCGATCCGCAGGCGTCGCTGTGGGAGAACCTGACCGGCGATCCATCGATGCGGGTTTCGGGCGCGTCGGATCAGGTGATGGTGCGTGGGCGGCCCAAACACGTCGTCGGCTACCTCAAGGAGTTCCTGTTCGACGAGGCGCAGGCCCGCGCCCCGGTCCGCGCGCTTTCCGGCGGTGAACGCGCCCGGCTGCTGCTGGCAAGGATCATGGCGCGCGAATCGAACCTGCTGATCCTGGACGAGCCGACGAACGATCTGGACATCGAAACGCTGGACCTGCTGCAGGACCTGCTGGGCGACTATCCCGGGACGGTGCTGCTGGTCAGCCACGACCGCGATTTCATCGACCGCATCGCCACCACCACGATCGCGCTGGACGGGCAGGGGGGCGCCACGGTCTATGCGGGCGGGTGGAGCGACATGCAAGCGCAACGCGCGCCCGCCGACGCGCCGCCCGAGAAGCCCCGCGCCAGATCGACGGCCAAGCCAGCCGCCGCCAGGACGGAGGCGCCGCAAACCCCGGCGCGGCCGACAGCCTCGGACCTGAGCTACACGGAGCGGCACCGCCTGGAAAAGCTGCCGGCCGAGATTGCGCGGCTGGAGGCCGAGATCCGAAAGCTGTCGGATCTGCTGTCCGATCCTGACCTCTACGCCCGGGAGCCGGTGAAGTTTGCCAAGGCGACCGAGGCCTTGGGCCAACGCCAGACGGCGCTGCAGACCGCCGAGGACGAGTGGTTGTCGCTCGCCGAGCGGGCCGGGGACTGAGACCGATCTTCACGCTTGCTTAGCGGATTTCCGTGCATCACTTTCGGGGGCGCCTGTCTGCGCCAGAGCGTGTCGTGCCCCGCGGCACCGGAACCCGGAGGTTACTCATGAAAGCAAGTCATTTTTCACGGATCGCCTTGGCGGGTCTCTGCGCGGCGATGTTGTCCGCCCCGGCCATGGCGCAGAACTTCGCGCTGTCGCCTTCCTATGGTTCGGCGTCGCTGAGCGCCGGCTTCCTTCCCGATCCGCATCGTCGCAACGGGGTGCAGGCCGGGGGCGACCGGCATTATTCCGGCGGAGGGGATTGTCCGGGGGGCGGATGGTTCGCCAACGCGCCCGATTACCGGGTGAACTATGCGTCGGGCAGCCTCTCGCTCAGCTTTTATGTGCGGGCGCGGGGTGACACGATCCTGCTGATCAACGATCCCGCCGGCAACTGGTACTGCAACGACGACTTCCAGGGGCTGGATCCCGCCGTGGTCTTTGATGCGCCGATGTCGGGGCAGTACGACATCTGGGTCGGTACCTATGACCGGTCGCGCGTGACAAACGCCACGATCCATGTCAGCGAAATGGGTGCGTTCAGCCGATAGTCTGTTGCGCCAGGGCGGCGCGTAGGATGCGCGTGGCCTCGTCCCGGGGCCGGGCCAGCGTGTCGCGCGGCTCGCCTGGGAAAAAGCGCGCCCGTGTTGCGGTCGGCATCGGCAGCGGGGATTCGATCACGATCCGGGGCGCCCGTTCGGGGCCAAGCGCGGTGCATTCCGTGGCCCAGGCACGCGCGAGCGCGATCTGACCCGCCTTCGCCGCGCCGAAGGCCCCCCAGAACTTGCGGGTCGCGCCGCCTTCATCGCGCGTCGCGGGATCGTCGAAGAACAGCGCCGTTCCCCGGCCTGAGGCGCGCAGCAGCGGCTCGACCATGGGGATCAGCACGCCGGTCGCGCGCAGCGTCACCGCCAGCGCCCGATCCCAGTCCTTGATCGCCACATGCCCCGCCGGCGACAGCGGCGGCGCGTTCACCGCCGTATGCGCCCAGAGGTCGACTCGCCCCCAACGGTCGTGGATCGACCGGCAGAGATGGCGCAGCGCATCGTCCTGCGTGATGTCGAGCGGCGCGAGCGTGGCCGACCCGCCGCGCGCCTGGATGCGATCGTCCAGTTCCTCGAGCGCGCCGGTGGTGCGCGCGACGGCGACGACGTGCCAGCCCTGCGCGGCCAGTTCTTCCGCCAGGGCGGCGCCCAGGCCGCGCGAGGCGCCGGTGATCAAGGCAAGGGGCTGCGCGGTTGATTCGGGGGCTGAACTCATTGCCCGCTCATGCCATCGCGCCGTTTCCGGCGCAAGCGGCGCGCCGCCCGGCGGACCGCGCAAAGAGCGCCGTCGCGGCGCTTGACTTGCCCCGGCTTCGCCGCGACAAGACATCGTCTGGTTTCATCGGTTGGAGAGCCCCATGCCCGAACCCCGCACGCTGGTCGCGGCGACACTTCCCTCGCAAAGCCTCGTCATGAAAGCACTTGTCGTGCTGGGCGGCTCGGCGCTGATCACGCTGGGGGCGCAGGTCGCGGTGCCGATGTGGCCGGTCCCGATGACGCTGCAGACGCTGGCGGTCGTTCTGGTCGGGCTGAGCGCCGGGTCGCGGTTGGGCGCGGCGGCGGTGCTGGCCTATCTGGCGCAGGGGGCGGCGGGTCTGCCGGTCTTTGCCGGCGGCACGGCGGGGCTGGCGGTGCTTTTCGGGCCGACGGCGGGCTTTCTTCTGGGCTTCGTCGCGCTGGCCTTTGCCGCGGGCTGGCTGGTCGAGCGCGGCATCGCCCGTGGTTTCTGGCGCACGCTGGCGGCGACCGTGGCGATCTCGGCCGTGCTCTATGTGCCCGGGGTCCTGTGGCTGACGGCCGTCACGCCGCTGACCGTGAGCGGGGCTGCGCAGGTGGGCATGCTGCCCTTTCTGGCCGGCGATACCGTCAAGGCGGTCGTCGCCGCGCTGGCCGTCAGCGGCGGCTGGGCGGCGTTGGCGCGGCGCTGAACCCGCCCTAACGCGTTCAGCCTTGTCTGCCCGTTGACCGCTTCGGGCAGGACCGGAACGACCGAGGGGGGCAGCGGCCCCCCTTTTCGATGCTCTGCACTTTCAGCGAGGACGCCATGACGCAGGATTCCCTCATTCGCCGCACCCCTTGGCCGGAGAGCGCCTCGCGGCCGCTGGGCACGCCGATCCAGCCCTCGGTCGTCTATGCCTCGCCCGATCCGGACACGCTGGACGCGCAGTATTCGGGCGACCAGCCCGGCTACACCTATGCGCGCGAGGGACATCCGAACGCCGATGTGCTGGCGCGCAAGATCGACGGGCTGGAGCGCGCCGAGGGCGGGCTGGTTCTGGGGTCGGGCATGGCGGCGGTGACCGCGGCGATGATGGGGGTGCTGAAGGCGGGCGATCACGTGCTGGGCGGCGATCAGCTTTACGGGCGGTCGCTGCGGCTGCTGGGGCAGGACCTGCCGCGCTTCGGGATCGCGACGACGCTGGCCGATTTCACCGACATCGCCGCGGTCGAGGCCGCGTTGCGCCCCGAAACCCGCATGATCCTGCTGGAGATCGTGTCGAACCCGACCTTGCGCGTGGCCGATCTGCCGGCGATTGCGCGGCTGGCGCGCGACCGCGGCATCCTGCTGGCGTTGGACAACACCTTTACCACGCCGCGGGCGATCCGACCGTTCGAGCATGGCGCCGACATTGTCATCCATTCGGTGACCAAGATCCTGGCCGGTCATTCCGACGCGACGCTGGGCTATGTCGCGGCGAAGGACGCGACGATCCGGCGCGCGATCTACGACTTCGCGGTGACCACCGGCCTGACGCCCAGCCCCTTCGATTGCTGGCTGGCCGAGCGCGGGCTCTTTTCCTTCGAGCTGCGCTACGACCGCGCCGAAGAAAACGCGGCGGCGCTGGCCGAGCATCTGTCCGGCCTGCCGGGGGTCAAGCGCGTCCTCTATCCGACCCGGCGCGACCATCCCGACCACAACCGCGCCGCGGCGCTGCTGGGCGCGCGGGGCGGCCACATGGTCAGCTTCGAGATTGCGGGCGGGCGGGGGGCGGCGAACCGGCTGACGCGCGGCGCGCCGAACATCGCCTTCGCCCCGACGCTGGGCGATATCGGCACGACGCTGTCGCATCCAGCGTCAAGCTCGCACCGCGGGCTGACGGCCGAGGGGCGGGCGGCGCTGGGGATTTCCGAGGGGTTCTTCCGCGTCTCGGTCGGGGTCGAGGAGATCGGCCTGCTGAAGGAGGAGTTCAGCGCCGCGATCGAGGCCGCGCGCGAGGCGTGATGCCCGCGAGCTTGGCCGGCGGGCGGAAAAGCGGGCGTCACGGCCGGGGTGCGCAAATTTGTGCACTTCGGCAACGCATTGTTCTGGTTTCAGAATTCCATAAAATTAACCGCAATGAAACGTCTGGCTCAGCCCCCGCGGGCCAGCGCCGCGACCCCGGTGCGGGCAATCTCGCGCAGGCCGAGCGGGCGCATCAGGTCGGCGAAGGCGTCGATCTTCTCGGGCCCGCCGGTCATCTCGAAGACGAAGCTTTCGAGCGTCGAATCGACGACGTTGGCGCGGAAGATCTCGGCCAGGCGCAGCGCCTCGATCCGCGCGTCGCCCTTGCCCGCGACCTTCAGAAGCGCCAGTTCCCGCGCCACATGCGGCCCCTCGATGGTCAGGTCATGAACCTCGTGCACCGGGACCATCCGGCCAAGTTGCGCCTTGATCTGGTCGATCACCTGCGGCGTGCCGGTGGTCACCACGGTGATCCGGCTGCGGTGCCCCTGGTGGTCGGTTTCGGCCACGGTCAGACTTTCGATATTGTAGCCGCGCCCCGAAAAGAGCCCGATAACGCGGGCCAGCACGCCGGGTTCGTTGTCCACGATCACCGCCAGCGTGTGGGTTTCGATCAACTCGGCATTGGGGTCGCGCAGATCATACGCGGAATGTTTCGACGAGCCTTGCTGAATCTTCAGTGCCGACATGGTCCTGCCTTCTTCATCTGTCTGAAAATATCCCGGGGGTGTGGGGGCAGAGCCCCCACGTGCCTCACACCAGCACCGCGCCCGAGGCGCCGATGACGCCCTGGGTTTCGGCCTCGCCCAGGATCATCTGGTTGTGGGCGTTGCCCGAGGGGATCATGGGGAAGCAGTTTTCGTGCTTCTCGACCAGACAGTCGAAGATCACCGGCCCGGGATAGTCCAGCATCTCGCGGATCGCGTCGTCGAGGTTGGCGGGATCGTCGCACTTGATGCCCTTGCAGCCAAAAGCCTCGGCCAGCTTGACGAAATCGGGAAGCGCCTCGGACCAGCTTTGCGAGTAGCGCTCGCCGTGCAGCAATTCCTGCCACTGGCGCACCATGCCGAGGCGTTCGTTGTTGAGGATGAACTGCTTGACCGGCAGGCGGAACTGCACCGCCGTGCCCATTTCCTGCATGTTCATCAGCCAGGAAGCCTCGCCCGCGACGTTGATGACCAGCGCCTCGGGGTGGGCGACCTGCACGCCGATGGAGGCCGGCAGGCCGTAGCCCATCGTACCCAGGCCACCGGAGGTCATCCAGCGGTTGGGGGAGTCGAAGCCGAGGAACTGCGCCGCCCACATCTGGTGCTGGCCGACCTCGGTCGTGATGTAGCGGTCGGGGTGGTCGCGGGTCAGCGCCTCCAGCCGTTCGAGCGCGTATTGCGGCTTGATCGTGTCCTTCGACGGCTTGTAGGTCAGGCACTTGACGGCGCGCCATTCGTCGATCTGCTGCCACCATTGCGCCACGCCGGCGCGGTTGACCTTGCGCCCGCGCGCCTTCCAGATCTTCAGCAGATCCTCCAGCACATGGCCGACATCGCCGATGATCGGCACGTCGGTGCGGATCACCTTGTTGATCGAGGAGGGGTCGATGTCGATATGCGCGCGCTTTGATCCGGGCGAGAAATCGGCGATGCGCCCGGTGATCCGGTCATCGAAGCGCGCGCCGATGTTGATCAGCAGGTCGCAGCCGTGCATCGTCAGGTTGGCTTCATAGGTGCCGTGCATGCCCAGCATGCCGATCCAGTTCTTGCCCGAGGCCGGGTAGGCGCCGAGACCCATCAGCGTCGAGGTGACCGGAAAGCCCGTGGCGTCGGCGAGTTCGCGCAGCAGGAGGCTGGCGCCGGGGCCGGAATTGATGACCCCGCCGCCGGTATAGAGGACCGGGCGTTCGGCCTGTTCGATCAGTTCCACCAGCGCGGTGATCGCCTCGATATCGCCCTTGACGCGGGGGGCGTAGTGGCTGGTCTTCGCCTTCTGCGGGGACATGTAGGTGCCGGTGGCGAACTGCACATCCTTCGGCACGTCGACGAGGACCGGGCCGGGACGGCCCGAGGTGGCGACGTGGAACGCCTGGTGCAGGGTCTCGGCCAGCTTTTCGGTGTCCTTGACCAGCCAGTTGTGCTTGGTGCAGGGGCGGGTGATGCCGACGGTGTCGGCCTCCTGAAACGCGTCGGTGCCGACCATGAAGGTGGGCACCTGGCCCGAGATCACGACCAGCGGGATCGAATCCATCAGCGCATCGGTGATGCCGGTGACCGCGTTCGTCGCCCCGGGGCCGGAGGTGACCAGCACGACGCCCGGCTTGCCGGTGGCGCGGGCGTAACCCTCGGCCGCGTGGGTGGCGCCCTGTTCGTGGCGCACCAGGATGTGGCGGATGTGATTCTGCTGGAAAAGCTCGTCATAGATCGGCAGCACGGCACCGCCGGGATAGCCGAAGACCACCTCGACCCCCTGATCCTTGAGCGCCTCGATAACCATTCTTGCGCCAGTCATCTGCTCTGACATCGCTTTTCTCCAGTCCTTCCAGCAGCCTCTGCCTTTGCCGCAAAGCGGTGCGGCGGGCAACAAAAAACCCCCGCGAGGGGGGTGCAGGGGGTCGTCCGGGTTCTGCGTCCTACCGCATCCCGTTCCCGACCCCGAAGATTACGAGCGCATCGCTCATCTCATCCTCCATCCGACGCGGGGACCCTATGCCGGGTGCGAACGGCCGTCAACGCAGAAACCGCCAAAACCCTGCGCGAAAATGCCGGGATTCGTGGCGAAAGTTTCAAAGGCACCCCCTGCGGCATCCCGAAGGTTGCGTCAGCGCACCGGGCGGCCGGCGGGAACCGCCTGCGGCAGCGTGATCGAGGCGACCTGTTCGGTGATCGGCCGCACCGAGAGCGGATGCGGGGCGCGGGCGTGTTCGGACGGATCGCCCAGCTCGCGCCAGGCGCCGTCCTGGTAGACCTCCAGCGCGTCGAAGCGGGCCTTGTAGGCCATCTTGGTGCTGCCCGGCACCCAGTAGCCGAGGTAGACGTAGGGCAGGCCGACCTGGCGGGCCAACGCGACGTGATCGAGGATGACATGGGTGCCGAGGCTGTCGGCCGCGCGCGTGGGGTCGTAGAAGGAATAGACGAGGCTGAGCCCGTCATCGAGCACGTCGGTCAGGCAGACGGCGACCAGTTGCCGGCCGCCGCGCCCGTTCGTCGCGGGTTCGGTGTATTCGATCACGCGCGAGCGTACCGGCGTCTCCTCGATCATCGCGGCGAATTCGAAGATATCCATGTCGGCCATGCCGCCATCGGCGTGGCGATGGTCCAGGTAGCGGCGGAAGAGCTGGAACTGCTCGTCCGTGGCCCAGGGGCTGGTCGCTTCGCGGCGCAGGGTGGCGTTGCGCCGCAGAACCCGCCGATGGCTGCGCCCGAGCTGGTGGTCGGCGACGCGGATGCGCGCGGACAGGCACGCGGCGCAGTCCGAACAGGCCGGCCGATAGAGCACGTTCTGCGAACGGCGGAAGCCCTGTTTCGACAAGGTGTCGTTGAGCGCGCGCGCGCCGTCGCCGGTCAGCGCGGTGAACAGCTTCCGCTCCTGCTGGCCCGCCAGATACGGGCAGGGCTGCGGCGCCGTCACATAGAACTGTGGCGCGATCGGAAGCGTATGACGCATGCCGGACCCTTAACCCCCTTGCGTCTTCGGTGTCGCCGGCGCGAAGGCCCGACCGAAGGTAACGTGAAGGTAACAAGGCGAATCGTCCGCGCCAAGGGGCTTGAAGCACCGGGGAGCAGGAATTTGCGGGCGTGCTTTACGCGCTCAGGCTTCCAACCAGCGGTTGACCATGGTCGTGCCCAGGATCACGTCGTTCAACCCCTGGCGGTGGCCGGTGGCGAACATCAGCACGATCGAGATCAGCTGCGGCACGACAAAGGACATGCCGACCGAGAAGATCGCGGCGTGAAAGAAGCAGACCACTGGGTCGGGTTGGCGCCCGTCAAGCTGGCGCAGGTCGATCGCGGCCAGCATCATGCCCAGCGTCGCGCCGTAGCGCGACAGCATGAACCATCGATAGACGATGGAAATGGTCACCGCGATCACCGGCAGGAAGAAGAGCGCGACCAGCACCGTCACCAGGACGACGACAGTGACCAGCGCCACGATCACCAGCGCATCGACCACCCAGGCCAGAAAACGCTTCAGGACCAGATCGCGGTAGAGTTCGGGGTGAAGCTGCGGATCGGGTAGGGTCATGCGGCGAAATCCGCCCAGTCGCCGCCGCAGGCCGCGACAAGGGCCTTCGGTTCCACGGCAAAGACGTGCCGGGGCGTGCCGGCGGCGGCGAAGACCTGCGCGAAGTCGGCCAGGCGCGGGTCGGCGAAGATGCGCGGCGCGCGAAGATGGCCCAGCGGCGCCACGCCGCCAATGGCAAAGCCGGTCTCGCGGCGGACGGTCTCGGCATCGGCGAGGTTTAGCTTTTCGCCCGCGGCACGGGCGGCACGCGCGGCGTCGAGGCGTTTGCCCCCGGCGGTCAGGAACAGGTAGATGCGTCCGCTTTCACCCTGAAAGATCAGCGATTTCACGATCTGGTCGAGTTCGCATCCGCAAGCGGCAGCGGCTTCCTCGGCGGTGCGGCTCGGCCCGGGTTCAAGGATTCGCGCGTCGAGCCCGCAGCGTTCGATCGCCTCGACGACGCGTGCCATGCTCTTGCTCATGCCGGTCCCTTTCGCATCCCGCGGGCCAAGATGGGCACGCGGGTCGATGGGCGCAAGAGCCTACTTGCGGAACTTGTCGAGGCTGACGACCTCGCCGGGTTTCGACGGCTCGGAGGTCTCGGGTTCCTGATCCTCATCGTCTTCGTCGTCCTCGTCGTCCTCGTCGATCTGGGTTTCGAACTTGAGGCCGAACTCGACGGACGGGTCGACGAAGGTGGTGATCGCGTCGAAGGGGATATAGAGCGACTCGGGCTGGTTGCCGAAGTTGAGCGTGATGGCGAACCCGTCGTCATCGACCGCCAAGTTGTCGAACCAGTGCTGGATGACGATGGTGATTTCCTCAGCGTAGCGGTCGCGCAGCCAGTCGGCCATCGCCACGTCCGGATGGCCGGTGTTCAGCGTGATGAAGAAGTGATGCGCGCCGGGCAGACCGTCGACCGAGATCTTTTCCATCACGTCGCGGATCAGGCCCCGCATCGCGCGGTGCATCAGGTTGCCGTAATCTATGCCGCGATCCATGCCTCGAACCCTCGAACTTTCCGCCACCATAGGGATTTCGTCGTGGATGAAAAGGTGCCAGCGCGAGCGTACGGTCGGAAATGCAACCGCGCAACTCAGTTCAGGGCGCTCGGGGTGTGCGGCAGGCTGGTGATCGGCGCAACCAGTTCCCGCAGGAGTTTCAGGCGGATGGCACGGGCGAAATCGCGGTGATTCTCGGCCGTTTCGACAAAGCCGCCGGGGGTGACGACCCAGTTGCGGTAGAAATTCGTGATCGACCGACCGGTGCCCAGCCCCTCGATGGCGAGGCCGTTGATGATGATCCCGCGCCCCATCGCCGCCCGCCGCGCGGTGCCGACGCTGTGGCCTTCGTTCTCGTCGCCGTCGCCGGAGACGTCCATCACCCATAGCAGGCAATCCGGCACGGTGTCGAACTGCGCGGTGGAAAATTCGATGGCTGCGCCGACGGCGGTGTTGCCCAGCCGGAAGGCGCGGCGCATCGATTCGACGGCTTCGGCAAGGCGGGCGAGTTCAGCGGCCTCCTCGATCCGCGTCCAGGGGATCGACAGGTCCTGCTCCTCGACGCCGGACCATTGCACGACGCTGACCGCGGCGCGCGCCTTCAGGAGGGCATGCTGCACGTCGGGATCGCGCAGCGCGGTGGCCAGCCCGTCGATCTGCAGGCGATACTCCTCGGCATCGACGGAGCCCGAGACATCCATCGCCAGAACCAGCGCCACGCCGCAGGCGCGCCCGTCGCGCGGGGCCAGGGCAAGAAACAGGCAGATGGCGGCGAAGAGGGCGCGCGTCATCCGAAGATTCTGACATCGGTGCTGGATACAGGCAATCGACGCTTGCGTGATATGGGCGCAGGGCCGTGCGTTCAGGTCAGCTTGTGACCGTTGGCGCTGAAGCGGACGCAAGTTGCGCAGGTGCAGGTATGCCGCGGCGCGGCACCGGGCGAATGGGGCTTGTCAAGGCGGGCGCAAACGGGGTATGGCGCGCGCACTTCACAGGCGGGGCAGGGTGCCCTCGGGGAGACATCCCGGCGCATCCACCGGTTGGGCGACAGCCCTGAGGCCCCGCCGAGGCGCAAACCGGAAAGGAAATGGACATGGCGCTCCCTGATTTCAATCTGCGTCAGCTTCTTGAAGCTGGCGTGCACTTCGGCCACCAGACCCAGCGCTGGAACCCGCGCATGGGGCCGTATATCTACGGCGAACGCAACGGCATCCACATCATCGACCTGACGCAGACCCTGCCGATGCTGGACCATGCGCTGCAGGTGATCCGCGACACCGTGGCGAAGAACGGCCGCATCCTGTTCGTCGGCACCAAGCGGCAGGCGCAGAAGCCCGTGGCCGAGGCCGCCGAGCGCTGCGCGCAATACTACATCAACCACCGCTGGCTGGGCGGCACGCTGACCAACTGGAAGACCGTGTCGCAGTCGATCCAGCGGTTGAAGAATATCGACGAGCAGATGGAGACCGGCGCCGAAGGGCTGACCAAGAAGGAACGCCTGGGCCTGGAGCGCGAGCAGGCGAAACTGCAGGCGACGCTGGGCGGCATCCGCGAGATGGGCGGCGTGCCCGACCTGCTGTTCGTCATCGACGTCAGCAAGGAAGACCTGGCCATCGCCGAAGCGCGGAAGCTGGGCATTCCGGTCGTCGCGGTGGTCGACACCAACTGCGCGCCCGAGGGCGTGACGCATCTGATCCCCGGCAACGACGACGCGGCCCGGGCCATCGCGCTCTACTGCGACCTGGCCAGCCGCGCCGCGCTCGACGGAATGTCGGCGCAGCTGGGTGCCGCGGGCGTCGACATCGGCGCGCTGGAAGAGGCCCCGGTCGAGGACGCCGTCGCCGACGAGGCCGCTACCGAGACGCCCGAGACCGAGGGCGCGACGCAGGCCTGAGCCGGCGCTCGGCCAAGGATATCGCGGGGCGGGTTCCGGCCCGCCCCCACGTCATTCACTGAAGGAGACTCACCATGGCGATTACCGCTGCACAGGTGAAGGAACTGCGCGATTCGACCGGCGCAGGCATGATGGACGCCAAGAAGGCGCTGACCGAAACCGACGGCGATATGGAAGCCGCCATCGACTGGCTGCGCACCAAGGGCCTGGCGAAGGCCGCCAAGAAGGCCGACCGCATCGCCGCCGAAGGGCTGGTGGGCGTGGCGGTCGAGGGCGGTCGCGGCGTCGCGGTCGAGGTCAACTCGGAAACCGATTTCGTCGCCAAGAACGCCGATTTCCAGAAGCTGGTGTCCGGCATCACAAAGGCCGCGCTCGGTGCGGGCGATCTGGACGCGCTGAAGCGCGCCGACATGGGCGGCAAGACCGTCGAGGACGCCTTGACCGCCGCCATCGCCACGATCGGCGAGAACATGACCCTGCGCCGGATGGAAGCGATCGAGGGCGACAGCGTGGCGGCCTATGTGCACAACGCCGCCGCCGAGGGCCTCGGCAAGATCGGCGTACTGGTGGCGCTGAAGGGCACCGACAACGGCATCGGCAAGCAGATCGCCATGCATGTCGCCGCGACCGCGCCGATGTCGCTGGGCGAGGGCGACCTGGACCCCGCCGTGCTGGAGCGCGAGCGCGAGGTGCAGACGCAGAAGGCGCTGGAGGAAAACGCCACCGCCGCCAAGCCGAAGCCCGACGCGGTCATCCACAACAACATCATCCCCGGCCGGATGAAGAAGTTCCTGGAGGAAGTGACGCTTCTGGGCCAGAAATTCGTCATCAACCCCGATGTCACGGTCGAGCAGGCCGCGAAGGACGCGGGCGTCGAGATCCTGGGCTTCGTCCGCATGGCCGTGGGCGAGGGGATCGAGAAGAAGGAAGAGGATTTCGCTGCGGAAGTCGCCAAGACCCTGGCCGGCTGATCCACCGACTATCGAGCATGACAAAAGGCGGCGCGTTTGCGCCGCCTTTTCATTCGGTTGCAGGGAAATCCTGCGATCCGATCTGAAGGGCTTGGGTCAGACGGCCTGGCCGACAGCGGCCTCGGCGGCGGTGCGGATGTCGCGGATGTTGCGGCCGTAAGCCTCGGGCGCGTCGGCGGTGCCGCCCTTGAAGACGGCAGAGCCCGCGACCAGCACATCGGCGCCGGCGCGCGCGACCAGCGGCGCGGTTTCGGTGGTGACGCCGCCATCGATCTCGATATGTACGGGGCGGTCGCCGATCATCGCGCGCAGCGCGCGGATCTTGGCGGTCATGTCGATGAACTTCTGCCCGCCGAAGCCCGGGTTGACGGTCATCACGCAAATTAGGTCGACCATGTCCAGAAGATGCGCGACGCCCTCGGCACCGGTTCCGGGATTGAGCGCGAGGCCGGCCTTTTTACCCGTAGCGCGAATGGCTTGCAGCGTGCGATGAATGTGCGGCGTGGCCTCCAAATGGGCGGTGATGATGTCGGCGCCAGCCTCGGCGAAGGCGTCGATATAGGGGTCGACCGGGGCGATCATCAGGTGCACGTCCAGCACCCCGCGCACCTGCGGGCGAATCGCGCGGACCGTGGCCGGGCCAAAGGTGATGTTGGGCACGAAGTGGCCGTCCATGACATCGACATGCACCCAATCGGCGCCCTGCGCCTCGAGCGCGCGGCATTCGGCACCGAAGGCGGCGAAATCGGCGGCGAGGATCGAGGGCGCGATCTTGATGGCGCGGCTGAAGGCGGGGGGAGGGGTCATGGCGGTTCCGTCCTGAGAGAATGCGGGAAGGGTCGGCCTGAACAGGTCGGGCGGCTTGCGCGGCGGGGTACGCGATCCCTGTGCCGAGGTCCAGCCGAAAGCACGCGCGCCGGGAGGCTCAGCGGCCCTCGAATTCGAAACGGAATTCGCGCTGCGCACCGGTGGGTGGGGCGGGAAAGGGGGCGGCGCGCCGGACGTGGTCCAGCGCCATTTCGTCCAGTTGCGGGTGGCCAGACGATCGCGCCACCTGGACCGAGGCCAGCGCGCCCGTCGGCGCCACCGAAAACACCACCGTTACCGTGCCGCGCACAGGGCTGCGGCCGCGGCGGACGCGTTGCAGACGCTCCATCACCGCGCCGGGATAGCTGGCGGCCGCTGCATTGCCGGGCGCGGGTGCGGTGCGGGTCGCCGGCGCGGTGGCGGCGGTTCCGATGTCGGCACCCTGCGGCGCGCCGCGCTGCATCTCCTGCGGTGCGTTGCCTGCCTGGCTTTGTACGGGCGGGGTCGGATCGGCGCGGACCGGCGCCTCCGGCCGGGCGGGGGGGTGCGGGCTGGTGTGCGGCGCGGGTTCGGCGCGGTCAGGTTCCGGGCGGATGGCCGCGGGATCGGCGGGTTGGACCATCTCGGGCGGCAAGGCGGGTTCGGCGGGCGCGAGCGACTCGGGCTCCGGCGTGGCTTCGGGTTGAGGGGTGAGCGGCAGCAGCGCCTCCTCTGCGCGCAGCGTTGCGAGGGGTGTCATCGCGGAGGACGCGACGGGGGCAGCGGGCGCGGGCAGGAGGGGTGGAGGGGTGTGCGGCTGAATCGTATCCGGCGTGGCGGCGGCGATGCCGCCCTGTACGAAATCCTCGAACCCGGTGCCGAGGGCGCCGGGCGCGGTGTCGCCGCCACCGGCAATCTGCACGCCGGGATCGGGGGAGAAGGCGGCGAAGGCGGCGAGGTGCAGCGCGACCGAGGCACCGCCGGCCAGAAGCACGGCCCCGAGTGATGGACGCAGCGCGTCCCGCTGCGGCGCCGGTGGCAGCAACTTCTCCCGGTATCGCGCCAGCGAGGGCGGGGCTTCGAGGAAACGGGCGGCGACGGTCATCGCAGCCCCCGTTCGGTCACGATGACCAGACGTTCCACACCGGCGGCGCGCAGCCGGCGCGCGATCTGCACGATCCGATCGGCCGGGGCGGCGCGGTCGGGCAGGAGGCGCGCGACCTCGACCCCGGCCAGGGCCGCCACGGCAGCCTCCAGGTCGAGGGTCCGACCGTTCAGGCGCAGCGCGCCGTCGGGCAAGATCACCAGTGCGTCGCGCGGCGGTTCGGTCGCGATCCCGTCCAGTTGGACCAGGCGGACATCGGGATCGGGGCGGGGCGCAAGGCTGCCGGCGATCAGGAAGAAGACCAGCATCAGGAAGACGATGTTGATCAGCGCGATCGTCGGCTCTCCCTTCTGGCGCGGGATGGGGGAGAGGAGGCGCCTCATGCGCCGCCCCCGATCACGGCGACGCGCCAGCCGGGCTGGCGGTTGATCAGGTGCAGGACCTCGGCCAGCGCCTGGGCGCTGACGCCGTCGGCCAACGCGACGAGGACGAGGCCGCCGGTGTCGCCTGCAAGCGCCGATTGCAGGGTATCCGGGGTTGCGTCCTGGCCGTTCAGCCGCAGGCCCTGGGCGCCGAGTTGCAGGAAGAGGGGGGGCGCGTCGGGCAGGGCGGCGGCTCCGCCCATCGCCAGATCGAGCGGCAGTTCGCCCTGCCGCGCAAAGGTGGAACTGAGCATGAAGAACAGAAGCAGCAGAAAGATCACGTCGATCAACGCCGTCATCGACAGACGTCGGCGCCGAAACGTGCCCTGCAGCCGGTCATGCATCACGGGTCACACATGGCGTGCGGCGCGGTCGGGCAGGGCGCCTTCGGCCGGGTGACGCGCCGACACCTCGGTCGGCGGGGCGAGGCCGGCGTAAAGCGCGACATCGATGATCTGCATCGCCATCCGCGATTCGCGCGCGACGCGGGATTCCAGCCAGGTCAGCGCCAGCGCTGCGGGCATCGCCACGCCCAGCCCGACCGCCGTGGTCAGCAGGGCCACCCAGATTCCGCCGGCCAGTGCTGCGGGATCGACCGCGGCGCCGGCCTCCTGCAGCGATTGGAAGGCACTGATCATGCCCAGCACGGTGCCGAAAAGGCCCAGAAGCGGCGCCACCTGCGCGATGCTGTCGAGCGCGCGAAACCCCGATTGCAAGCGCGCGATCGCGGCCTCGGCCAGGCCGGTCAGGCGCGCGCGCAGCGCTTCGGTCGCAGCGGGTTCCTGCGAGGCGCCGAGCGCGACGATGGTCAGCGGCGCCAGATGGCTGGGGCTTTCGCCTGCCTGGCGCAGCGCGGCGGTTACTCGACCGCGGTCCAGTTCGGCCAGCGCCGCGGCAAGTTCCGCGTGACGGCCCACCGCGGCGCGGCGAAACTGCATCAGCTTCCACAGGACCAGCGCCACGGCGACCACGGACATCAGCAGAAGTAGCATGACCACCGGGCCGCCAAGGTCCAGAAGCGCGCCGAGACCTTCGGGCAGATAGGCGTCGCGCGCGGTCATTTCAGCACCTCGATATCGGTGTCGCTGTGCACCACGAGCGCGTCGCTGCACTGGTCCGCATCGAGCGGCGTGCAGCTGCTGATGGCGTTGATCAGAACGCGCCCGACCTGCGCGCAGTCGACGTCCGGCAGGTTGAAGCTGCGCACACGCAGGCCGTTCTGCGGCAGCGACTGAAAATCCAGCAGCGTCAGGCGCAGGACTCGGTTTTCGGGCGTCAGAAGTACGGTTTCGGCGCGCAGATCGTCTATGGCGGTGTCGAGCCCGCTTTCCAGCACGAAGACCAGCTGACACTGGGCCTGCATCTGCGTGACCTGATCCAGCCGGAGGGAGAGCTGCGCGCCGGCCTCGGCCCGCGGCGCTAAGGCGGCGAGGAAGCTGGCGGCAAGGAACAGGGGCAAAAGGCGCATCCGGACGGCTTTCATCTGGGACGGGAATTTCGGGTTCGGAGTGTCGGGCGGGCCAAGTCTCGCTTCTCCGGCTAGCACTGTCTGACGGACGCTTTCAAGAAGCGATGCGCCGCGGTAGCAGGGCCAACCGGTGCGGCCGCAACGAGCTATGCCAACAGCATCGAAGGGCCGACTGGGAACCGCAGCAGACCGCCGCCATACTTCTGGATATCGCGGGAGCTACCAGGCGACAGAAATAAGTCTCCGCAGGAAACCGAATTCATCGAGAAATACCGCATTTGCCACGAGAGGGGTTCAGGGGGCGTGCCGGCGACAATCACCTTTCTGCCTGGTATCGTGAGGAGATCGGTAGAGCGCATACATTTGGCGAATAATCTGTATTATGTAATTAATACGTGCGGTGTCGTTCGCTCCGACCTCAGGCCTTTTCCGTCACGAAGACACGGCTGGGATGCAGCACGCCGCCCATGTAGGCGCCGACCGCAACGGCGGTCCCCTGATAGCTTGCCCAGCAGGTCTCCCCGAATTCCGCGTCCGAGCGGATGACGGTGCCGGGGTTGCCGTTGCGCACACGGGTCACGCCTTCGAGGTTCAGCACGACTTCGGGCAGATCGCGCAGCGCGACCTCCAGCGGCAGCACGTGCTGGTCGAGTTCGGGCGTGCCGGCCAGCGCCTCGATCTGATCGAGCGTGATCCCGTTGCTCGCCTCGAACGGACCGGACCAGGTACGCCGCAGCCAGGTGACGTGCCCGTGGCAGCCCAGCGCCTGGCCGAGGTCGCGCGCGATGGCACGCACATAGCCGCCCTTGCCGCAGACCATCTCGAATTCCGCGTGATCGGCATCAGTGCGCACGACCAGGTCCAGACGTTCGACGAACAAGGGCCGCGCCGCCAGGTCCATCGCCTCGCCCGCGCGCGCGATGTCATAGGCGCGCTCGCCCTCGACCTTGACGGCCGAGAATTGCGGCGGGACCTGCTGGACCTGGCCGCGGAACGCGGGCAGCGCGGCCTCGATCTGGGCGTCGGTGGGCCGCGCGTCGGATTGGGCGATCACCGCGCCCTCGGCGTCATCGGTGGTGGTCGCCTGGCCGAAGCGCACGCCGAAGCGGTAGCATTTCAGCGCGTCGGTGACGAAGGGCACGGTCTTTGTCGCCTCGCCCAGGGCCACCGCCAGAACCCCGGTCGCCGACGGGTCCAGCGTCCCGGCGTGGCCGGCCTTGGCGGCCTTAAGCGCCCAACGGACCTTGCCCACGACCGAGGTCGAGGTGACGCCGGCGGGCTTGTCGACCACCAGCCAGCCCGAGATCGCGCGTCCCTTGTGCCCGCGTGCCATTCTTGCCCTTTCCGTTCTGCGTGGCCGCGCGGTCTAGCCGCTTCGCCCGGCGCGATCAAGCCAGGCGCATGGGCCGGTGACAAAGAAGCGGCTGTTCCGTCAAAAAGTGCTGCACCCCAGGATTGTATCCCCAGATTTCTCTTTACAGGCCCTCGCTTTTCACACACCATATCTGGTACGGGTGGTGTCGTACCGTGCCGTACCTTGCCTTGTCCCCAGTCAGTTGTGGGCATGGCACGAGGCGGCCCAAGATTGCGGAAAGGCCAGGCCATGTCGCTTTGGGAAGACAGCATCCTCACCGACGAGATCCATCCGATCGACATTGTCGAGACGCTGGCCGAGCACCACGCTTGGGAGTTCGACCGCGTCGGCGACGACCAGATCGCGATGTCGGTGGAGGGCAGCTGGCGCACCTATGCGCTGACGCTGGCCTGGTCGCCCAGCGATGCGACCCTGCGACTGATCTGCACGTTCGAGCTGGACCCGCCAGAAGACCGGCGCCCGGCGCTGATGACGGTGCTGAACAGCGCCAACGACCTTTGCTGGGGCGGCGCTTTTACCTGGTGGGAAAGCCAGCGCCTGATGGTCTGGCGCTACGGTTTGCTGCTGGCCGGCGACCAGATCGCGGCACCCGAGCAGATCGACCAGATGATCCGCACCGCGGTCGAGGCCTGCGAGCGGTTCTACCCCGCCTTCCAGCTGGTCTGCTGGGGCGACAGGTCGCCGGCGCAGGCGCTCGATCTGGCCATTGCACGCGGATACGGCCGGGCCTAAGCTTCGCCCCCGCAACGCATGGGGGTGGCATGGACCTGACGGAAACGAACGCGCGCGGCCTTGTGCTGCTGGGCTGCGGCAAGATGGGATCGGCGCTGCTGAAGGGCTGGCTGGCACGCGGGTTGCAGCCGCAATCGGTGCATGTGATCGAACCCCACCCTTCGGACTGGTTGCGCGGCACGGGTGTCGCGGTGAACGGCCCCCTGCCCCCGAACCCCGCAGTCGTGCTGCTGGCGGTGAAGCCCCAGATGATGGGCGAGGCGCTGCCGCAGATCGCGGAACTGGCGTCGGAGAGCACGCTTTTCGTCTCGATCGCCGCGGGCACCTCGCTGGACCGGCTGGCCGGGTTCCTGGGCGCCGGGGCGCGGATCGTGCGCGCGATGCCGAACACGCCCGCCGCCGTCGGGCGCGGCATCACCGCGCTGATCGGCAACTCGGGCGTCAGCGGCGCGCAGCTTGACCTCGCCGACGCGCTGATGGCCGCTGCCGGCCAGACCGTACGGCTGGAGAGCGAGGCGCAGATGGATGCGGTGACCGCCGTTTCGGGCTCGGGCCCGGCCTATGTGTTTCACCTGATCGAGACACTGGCCGAGGCCGGCGCGGCGCAGGGCCTGCCACCCGACATGGCGCTGCAGCTGGCTCGCGCCACCGTCGCCGGCGCCGGTGCGCTGGCCGAGGAAGCATCCGAGGACCCCGGCACGCTGCGCGAGAACGTGACCAGCCCGGGCGGCACCACCGCCGCCGCGCTGGAGGTGCTGATGGACCCCGCGGCCGGCTTTCCCGCGCTGCTGCCGCGCGCCGTCGCCGCCGCCGCTGCCCGCGCCCGGGAGCTGGACCAATGACCATCTCCTTCGACGATTTCATGAAGGTCGATATCCGCGTCGGCACCGTGACCCGCGCCGAGCCGTTCCCCGAGGCGAAGAAGCCTGCGTTCAAGCTCTGGGTCGATTTCGGCCCCGAGATCGGCGAGCGCAAATCCTCGGCCCAGATCACCGAGCATTACGCGCCCGAGGATCTGGTGGGCCGGCAGGTGCTGGGCGTCGTCAACTTTCCGCCCCGGCAGATCGGGCCGGTCCGGTCCGAGGTGCTGGTGCTCGGGCTGGCCGATGGCAACGGTGATATCGTGCTGATCGCGCCGGAACGCGCGGTTCCGGACGGGGCGCGGTTGTGCTGAAGCTCTATCTCTCGCGTCCGCTGCCCGACCGGGTGGTGGCCGCCGCCAGCGAAGGGTTCGACCTGACCGTGCGCCAGGCAACCACGCCGATGACTAAGGCCGAGATGCACGAAGCCCTGGCCGAGGCCGACGTGATCATGCCGACGCTGGGCGACATGTTCTCGGCCCCAGTCTTCGCCGCGGCGGCGAAACCGCGGGCGCGGCTGCTGGCGAATTTCGGTGTCGGCTACAACCATATCGATGTCGAGGCCGCCCGCGCCGCCGGGCTGGAGGTGACGAACACGCCGGGCGCTGTCACCGATGCCACCGCCGATATCGCGCTGACGCTGATGCTGATGACCGCGCGCCGCGCTGGCGAGGGCGAGCGGCTGGTCCGCGCCGGGCTGTGGGAGGGCTGGCATCCGACGCAACTCCTGGGGTTGCATATGACCGGCAAGGTGCTGGGCGTGATCGGCATGGGCCGGATCGGACAGGCGATCGCCAAGCGCGCGCATTTCGGCTTCGGCATGCAGGTGCTCTATCACACCCGCACCCCGCGCCCCCTGCCCGACCTGCCGGACGCGCGTGCCCTGCCCCGGCTGATC
This sequence comes from Pararhodobacter sp. SW119, assembly GCF_017811755.1. Taxonomy (GTDB): domain Bacteria; phylum Pseudomonadota; class Alphaproteobacteria; order Rhodobacterales; family Rhodobacteraceae; genus Pararhodobacter. Next base: position 67,629 of record NZ_JADDJF010000008.1, read on the forward strand.
GATGTGATGGCCGCCGCAGATATCGTCGTGCTCGCCATTCCCGCTACGCCCACGACGCACCACATGATCGACGCCGACGCGCTGGCGGCGATGCGTCCGCAGGCGCATCTGGTCAACATCTCGCGCGGCGACGTGATCGACGAGGCGGCGCTGATCGACGCGCTCCGGGCGCGGCGGATCGCGGGCGCGGGCCTGGATGTCTACGAACACGAGCCGCAGGTGCCCGAGGCGCTGCGCGCGATGGAAAATGTCGTGCTGCTGCCGCACCTGGGCACCGCCGCGCTGGAAGTGCGCGAGGCGATGGGCCTGATGGTGCTGGAGAATGCCCGCGCCTTCCGCGATGGCCGGGCGCTGCCCAATGTCGTCTGAACCCGGCTCCCGTCCGGGCACGCTGCGCAGCCTGGGCGCGGCGCTGCTGAACGCGACGCTTCTGCTGTTGGCGCTGGTTCTGGTACTGGCGATCGTTCTGGTCGTGCAACTGCGCGGTCTTGCGCAGGAAACCCGCCTTGCCGACCGACCGGACATTGCCACGCTGGAAGACCGGGTGGCGCAGGCCCAGGCGACGGCGCAAGAGGCGCTGGCCACCCTCGATGCGCTTGAAGCGCGCCGCGGTGCATCCTCCGCCCCGCCCCCTGCCCCCGGCGCGATCCGCCCGGCACCCACCGAAAGCGACCTACCCGATGACCTTCAGGCGGTGGAGCGCGCGCTGATGTCGCTGGCGGCGGAACTGGCGGCGCTGCGCATCGCGCCGCTCGACCCCGATGCGCTGGAGCGGGACGACGACAGCCTGATCCGCTGGCTCGTGCTGGTCATCCTGCGCACCATCGCCCGCGACTTCGTGGAGCCCGGCGCCTAGCGCCCGCGCCGCCTCAATCCGCTGGCGCCAAGCAGGCCTGCAATCCCGTTTCCAGCGCCGCGGTGTCCTCGGCCACGGAAAACAGCGCCCGCAGCGGCGGTTCGGCGAAGCCCTGGGCGATGATATGGTCGATCAGCGCCAGAAGCGGCTGCCAGTAACCGCCGGCGTTCAGCAGCAGGATCGGCTTATCATGCAGGCCGATCTGCGCCCAGGTCAGCACTTCGAAGAACTCGTCCAGTGTGCCGGCGCCACCGGGCAGGACGACCAGCGCATCGGAATTGGCAAACATGACCTTCTTGCGCTCGTGCATCGTCTCGGTCACCACCAGACCCGACAGGTCGCGCCCGGCGGCCTCGCGCGCCATCAGGTGCTGCGGGATCACGCCGAGGCATGCGCCGCCGGCGGCACGGGCGCTGCGCGCCACTTCGCCCATCAGGCCGACATCGCCCGCACCGAAGACCAGTCGCCAGCGATTGCGCGCCAGCATCGCGCCGGTGGCCTGGGCAGCGTCGACCAGCGCGGGGTCGCGGCCGGGGCGCGCGCCGCAAAAGACGCAGACCGAGGCGCTGAAGCCCTGCATGGACGGTCCCTTTCGTATGGCGGGTCGGTGGTGACGGAATTCTTTTGCCGCGGCAACGGTGCGTTGCTACAACCGATAAAGGTTTACGGAAACTGAAAATGTCGGCTTTCCTGCAGCGAACGGTCCTGATTGGCGGTGTCATCGCGGCGCTGTCTTTTGCGGTGGTGACGGTGATCGACCGCTCGCCCGCACCAGACGTGGCACCGGACGTTGCCTCCGCCCCGCCCGCAGTCGCGGTCGAGGACGCACCGGTCGACGCCGAACCCGCACCCGCCCCGGATGCCGCGGCCGAGGCCGAAGCCCCGACGCCGCCCGCCTTCGACGTCGTGCGCGTGGCCGCTGACGGCAGCGCGCTGGTCGCGGGCACCGCCGCGCCCGGCGCCTCGGTGGTGCTGCGCGTCGACGGCGAGGCGGTGGCCGAGACGCTGGCCGATGCGGCCGGGCAGTTCGTGATCCTGTTCACCCTCGCGCCCTCGGACGATCCACAGGCGATGACGCTGGAAAGCCGCCGTGGCGAAGGGGCGGTGACGCGCGCCGGAGATACCGTGATCCTCGCCCCGCGCCTCACGCCGGCGTTGACGGCGCTGGCACCCGAAACGGCGTCCGAGGCGTTATCCGAGGCGGCGGACGCCGAGACAACCGCACCCCCGGTCGAGATCGCCTTGCGCGACCCAGAGGAAGCGGTCGAAACCGCTGCCGCGGAGCCGGGGCGCGATGAAAGAGCGGACGAGCCAACCCCGGACATCCCGCAGACCGAAGCCATGCCCGAAGCTGCGGTCGAAACCGCCCTGCGCGATGTCGCCCCGGCCCCGGTGCCCCTGCCCGCGGCGGCACCGGGCGAACCGGCCCCGACGGGCGAGGATCTGCCCGACGCCGACGCGACCGCCTTGGCGGCGCCGGCGCCCCCACCGCCCCTGCAACGCCCGGCCGCGGCCGGGCGCGACGGCGCGGCGCCGGACCTGCTGGCGCCGGCCAACGGACCCGCCGCCCCGTCGCCGGGGCGCGCGCCGACGCCAGGCACCGAGACCGCCCCCCTGCCCGATCTTGCCCTGCCCGACCTTGCCCGCAACGCGACCGCCACCAATTCCGCCGCCGGCGCGCAGGCGGACAGCCCGACGGCACCGGTCGGCGCGCTTGCGCCGCCGCCCGCGGCGGCGGCTCCGGCTGCCACCCCGGCACTGCCCCCGGCCTTCGTGCTGCGCACGAGCGGCGCGGTGGATCTGGGCGAACCGCCGCCGCAGACCTCGGACGCGGTGGTGATCGAGACGATCAGCTACGGCGAGGATGGCGCGGTCCGCATCGCCGGGCGCGCCGGTCGGGGCGATCCAGAGGCGCGGGTGCAGCTTTACCTCGACAACCGGCCCCTGGCGCTGGCGCAGGCCGACCGCGGCGCATGGTCCGTCGCCGTGCCGGAACTGGCGCCCGGCCTCTATACCCTGCGCGCCGACCAGCTGGCCGCGGACGGGCGCGTTTCCACGCGGTTCGAAACCCCGTTCCAGCGCGCCGCGCCGGAAACCCTGGCCCCCGCCCCTGCCCGCCCGGATGGCGACGACCCGGACGCCACCGACGCGCCCGAGGTGCGGCTGATCACCGTGCAGCCCGGCAACTCGCTCTGGCGGATATCGCGCGCGCAATATGGCGAGGGCGTGCGTTACGTTCAGATCTACCGCGCGAATGTCGATCAGATCCGCGATCCCGACCTGATCTATCCCGGTCAGGTCTTCGTCGTTCCGGACTGAACCGCCCCTTTCCTTCGCACCCGCAAGGAACTAGGTGACAGCGGCACAGACCACGGACACGCCAGCCATGACCCTCGCCAGCGATGCGCCCGACGCCGCCCCGCCCGACCGTCCCGCGCAGGAGGCCTCGGGCTGGGCGACGATCCGCAAGGTCGGCCCCTACCTCTGGCCCGAGGGCGAGACGGGCGTCAAGGTCCGCGTCGTCACCGCACTTCTGCTCCTGCTGGTGGCCAAGCTCGTCGCGGTCGGCACGCCGCTGATCTACCGCGCCGCGGTCGATGCGCTTGCCCCCGCGGATGCCGGCACCGGCTGGCTGGTCGGCGTGGGCGCGGTGGGGCTGACGGTCGCCTACGGCATGGCGCGGCTTCTGAACGTGGGGTTCCAGCAACTGCGCGACGCGGTCTTCGCCGTCGTCGGGCAGCGTGCGCTGCGCAAGCTGGCGCTGGAGACCTTCACGCATATTCATCGCCTCAGCCTGAGCTATCACCTGACGCGCAAGACCGGCGGGCTGAGCCGGATCATCGAGCGCGGGGTCAAGGGCGTCGATTTCCTGTTGCGCTTCCTGATCTTCTCGATCGGGCCGCTGGTGCTGGAACTCGCGCTGATCGCGATCATCTTCGTCGTGCTCTTCGACGCGCGCTATCTGGCGGCGATCGTCGTGACCATCGCGCTCTATATCTGGTTCACGTTCAAGGTGACCGAATGGCGGGTGAAGATCCGCCGGCAGATGAACGACCAGGACACCGATGCCAACCAGAAGGCGATCGACAGCCTGCTGAACTTCGAAACCGTCAAGTATTTCAACGCTGAAGACCGCGAAGCGCAGCGCTATGACGGCGCGATGGAGGGCTACGAGCGCGCCGCGCTGAAGACCGCCTATTCGCTGGCCTACCTGAATTTCGGACAGTCCGCGATCATCACCGCCGGGCTGGTCGTGGTGATGGTGTTCGCGGCCATCGGGGTGGAACAGGGCGCGCTGACGGTGGGCGATTTCGTCATGGTCAACGCCTACATGATCCAGATCACCATGCCGCTGAACTTCCTCGGCACGGTCTATCGGGAAATCCGACAGTCGCTGGTCGACATGGGCGAGATGTTCGGCCTGCTGGGCCAGCCACCCGATGTCGTGGAAGCACCGAACGCCAAGCCCTTGAAACTGAAGGGGGGCGCCGTGCGGCTGGAGAACCTGCGCTTCGCCTACGACCCCGAGCGCGTGATCCTGAAGGGGATCACTCTGGACGTGCCGGCGGGCGCCAAGGTGGCGCTGGTGGGGGCGTCGGGGTCGGGGAAGTCGACGATCGGGCGGTTGTTGTTCCGGTTCTACGATGCAACGGGCGGGCGGCTGCTGATCGACGGGCAGGATGTGCGGGATGTGACGCTGGACAGTTTGCACCGGGCGATCGGGGTGGTGCCGCAGGACACGGTGCTGTTCAACGACACGATCTACTACAACATCGCCTACGGCAAGAATGACGCGACGCGCGCCGAGGTCGAGGCGGCGGCGCGCGCGGCGCGCATCCACGACTTCATCCAGACCCTGCCCGAGGGCTACAAAACCCAGGTTGGCGAGCGTGGCCTGAAGCTGTCGGGGGGCGAAAAGCAGCGCGTCGGAATCGCCCGCACCCTGTTGAAAAACCCCGCGATTCTGCTGCTGGACGAGGCCACCTCGGCGCTGGATACGCAGACCGAGGGGAACATCCAGGAAAGCCTGAACGCGATGGGCAAGGGGCGCACGGTGATCACCATCGCGCACCGGCTGTCGACCGTGGTCGATGCCGACCGGATCGTGGTGCTGGAGGCCGGCGAGGTGGTCGAGGAAGGCACGCACGAGGCGCTTCTGACGCAGGGCGGGCGCTATGCGGCGATGTGGATGCGGCAGGCGCGGGAGCGGTCGGACCAGGCCTGAACGCCCCCTGCAACCCGTCTGGCAGGGTGCTGGCGGGCGTATGGCAAGCGGCTGGCAAGCGTATGGCAAACGTATGGCAGTTCCGAACGCCCCGACAACGCCTTGTTGACGGAATCGGCGCCGGTTCAGCCCGCGCGGGAGGCCACCCGGCGTTCGATATCGGCGATGACCGCGGCGCGAACAGGACCGGCGCTGCGCGGCGGCGCGCCTCAGGTTTTCAGGAAGATCTCGCCGGGCAGGGAGCAGAACTTCTCGACCCCGGTGTCGGTGATCAGGATGCTCTCGGTGATCTCCAGCCCGCCGTCGTCCAGCCAGAGCGCGGGCATGAAGTGCAGGCACATGCCGGGTTCCAGCACCGTCTCGTCCCCGCGGCGCAGCGACATGGTGCGTTCGCCCCAGTCCGGCGGATAGCTTAGCCCGATGGAATAGCCGCAGCGATTTTCCTTGTAGAAACCATGCCGTTCCAGCGTGGTGTTGAAGGCGTTTGCGATGTCATCACAGGTATTGCCGGGGCGCGCCTGCGCCAGCCCGGCCTCGGTCGCCTCCTGCACGGCGGCTTCGGCCTGGCGGTACTTGGTGGGCGGTTCGGTGAAATAGAGCGTGCGCGACAGGGGCACATGGTAGCGGCGGTAAACGCCCGCGATTTCAAAGAAGTGCGACTCGTCCTTCTGCATCGGCCGGTCGTCCCAGGTCAGATGCGGCGCGGTCGCGTCCAGCCCCGACGGGGCCATCGGCACGATGGCGGCGTAATCGCCCCAATGCCCGTCCGCGCCCAGCACGGCGGCGCGCAGGATCTCGGCCACCAACTGGTGCTTGGGCAGGCCGGGTTCGGCCACTTCCAGGATCTTGTGGTGCATCGCCTCGACGATGCGGGCGGCGCGGCGCATGCGTTCGATTTCGGTCCGCGATTTTACCGTGCGCTGCCAGTTGACCAGGGCGGTGGCGTCGATGATCGTGGCCTTCGGCAGATGCTCGACCAGCACGGCATGGGCCTTGGCGGAGTAATAGTAATTCTCAAGCTCGACGCCGATCACCCCGGAATCCCATTCCTTTTCGGCCAGCAGGTTGGCCAGGGTCTCCATCGGGTGCTTGTCGTCGTTCTGGACGTAGCTGTCGTCGTAGGAACGGATCGCGTCATCGGGCGCGCCGATGATCGTGCGCCGGGCGCCGGCCGCGTCGATGCCGCGCCCCCACCAGATCGGCGCGCCCTCGGACCCGACGACGACGGCCTGGTGGACGTAGAAGGACCAGCCGTCATAGCCGGTGGCCCAGGCCATGTTCGACGGGTCGGTGATGATCATCGTGTCGACGCCCGCCGCCTCCATCCCGTGACGGATGCGGGCAAGGCGCGCGGCATAGTCCTGCGGGGTGAAATCCGTGGTCTTCAGGTCCATTGCCTTCTCCAAGCAGAGCGTCAGTTTTCCAACCAGATCGTGACCGGGCCATCGTTGACCAACGCCACCTGCATTTCGGCGCCGAAGACGCCGCGTTCGACCGTTACGCCCTGCCCGGCCAGACTATCGGCGAAACGGGTGTAAAGCGCCTGTCCCTTTTCGGGATCTGCGGCGCCGGAAAAGCCGGGGCGGTTCCCGCGTGAGGTGTCGGCGGCCAGCGTGAACTGGCTGACAACCAGCGCGGCGTTGCCGGCCTGCGGCAGCGCCAGGTTCATCTTGCCGGCGTCGTCGCGGAAGATGCGCAGCTTCGCGATCTTCTCGGTCAGCGCCGCGGCGCGGGCGGCATCGTCGCCGGGCATCGCGCAGACGAGGATCATCAGGCCGGGGCCGATCCGGCCCACCACCTGCCCCTCGACCGTCACCGACGCCTCGGTCACGCGTTGCAGGAGCGCGCGCATCAGAACGCCTCGCCCAGGATGACGAAGAGCGCCGCCGCGACCAGCGCCGCCGCGATGGCGCCCGCGATCTTCCAGACCGACCAGGGACGTTCGCCCTGAACATTGCCGGTCTGGGCGTTGACGACGAAGCGGAAACTGCGCCCGCGGTAGCGGTAGGCGGCCATCCAGATCGGCAGCAGCAGGTGCTTGAAGCGCTCGTCGGCATGCTGCGCATCAAGGCTGCTGATGCGCTGCTCATCCCCGCCGATGTCGCGGCGCACGTCCTGGCGCAGGACCTCCTCCATGCGCTCGAGCGCGATGCGGTGGCTGTCGGCCAGATCGACGGTATAGCCCTCGGCCCGGAAGCCCGAGAGGTATTGCGGGTCGTAGGGCGAGAGGTCCGCCAGCATCCAGGGTTCCAGCCCGCGCGTGAACTTGCGCGGCAGCGACTGCGCGGCCATCACCAGCACGTCGCGGAACTGCCGCTGGACGCTGCCCGAAACCCGGCGCCAGCGGATCTGGCGCACGCGCTCGGTCTTCTTGCCGACGCGGCGGGTCTCGTAATAGGCGTCGCCCCGCTCGCCGGTGTAGCGGGCGCGCGAGCGGGCGTCGAAGGCCCAGTAGGGGACGTAAAGCCCGTCCATCTTGCGGTCGGGGCGGGCGTATTTCTTCAGCTCGGTCGGCGCGAACCAGAGGCCGCGCAGCCAGCGGTTCATGGCGCCGTGGGCCTCCTCCTCGGTCAGGCGGAAGGGCAGGACGGCGGCGGGCTTTATGTGGCGGTGGGTGCCGGTGTCGGCGACCACGGGCGAGGCGCAGAACGGGCATTGCGCCGAATGCTGCGCCGGGTCGAACTGCACCTGCGCGCCGCAATTGCCGCAGTTGAGGACGCGGGTCTCCTCCATCGCGGCGTCGGGCAGGCGATCGGCGAGCGCGGTCTGCAGCGCGTGGGTTTCCAGCGCCGCGTTCCGGTCGGCGTCGGTGAAGGGGATGGGCTGTTCGTGGCCGCAGTATTCGCAGGTCAGGCGGCGCTGGCCCGGCGCATAGCGCAACTGCGCGCCGCATTGCGCGCAGGGAAAGCGGTGCGTTTCTGCCGGGGCGCCGGTCGCGGACACCTGCGGCTTATCCCGCGGGCGGCGGCGGGGGCGGCGGCGCGGTGAAAAGCCGCGCCAGATCGGGGATGTCGCCGGCCTTCTTCCAGCCGTCCTGGCCCGCGGTCCAGACCATCGCGTCGCGCGTCACGGCGCCTTGCGCGATCATCTGCTGGATCTGCGCCGTGCCGTAGGGGCCTTTGGTCTGGCCGTTTTCGGCCAAGTGCCACTGCGCTTCGGCCGGCGGCGGCGGGGGCGGCGAAGCCTGGGGCGCGGCGGGGGGCTGCTGCTGGCCCATCCCGGCCATGCCCTGGGCCATCGCCTGGCCCATGCCCATCCCCATGCCCATGCCGATGCCGGTCCCCATGCCGCCTTCGCCCTGTTCGGCGGCCTTCTGCATGGCCTGCGCGGCGGAAAACTGGGTGTACTTGTTCAGATCCCCCGCAATCCCCATCGAGGTGCGCTGGTCGAGCACCTTCTCGACCTCCTCGGGCAGCGAGATGTTCTCGATGTAAAGCTCGGGCATCGACAGCCCGTAGTCGGTCAGCGTGGGTTCGATCGCCTTGGCAACGATCTCCGACAGGTCCTTGGTATTGGCCGCCATGTCGAGCGCGGGGATGCCGCTTGCCGCCAGCACGCGGCTGACCTTCTGCACGACGATATTGCGGATCTGGCCGGCGATCTTGTCCTCGGTGAAATCGCCGTCGGTGCCCACGATCTCGGTCATGAAACGGGCGGGATCGGCGACGCGGACGGCGTAGGAGCCGAAGGCGCGCAGGCGCAGCGGGCCGAATTCCGGATCGCGCAGCATGATCGGGTTCTGCGTGCCCCATTTCAGGCCCGGAAAGCGGCGGGTGTTGACGAAGTAGATTTCCGACTTGAAGGGCGAGTTGAAGCCGTGGTCCCAGTGCTGCAGCGCCGTCATGATCGGCAGGTTGTTGGTTTCCAGCTGATAGAGGCCGGGGCCGAAGACATCGGCCAGCTGCCCCTCGTGGATGAAGACCGCCGCCTGCCCCTCGCGCACGGTCAGCTTGGCGCCGTACATGATCGAATTGCCGTAACGCTCGAACCGCCAGACCAGACGGTCGCGGCTGTCATCGAGCCATTCGATGACATCGATGAACTGGCCCTTGAGGAAACTGAACACCATCGCAAACACTCCCGCGGCGAGACGGGACCGTTCTAGCGGCGAATCGACGCCGCCTCAATGGCGACGTCGGGGGGCGGCGTCGCGGGGTCGGCGCACCGGTTTGCGTGGTCAGAGCGCGGTCCAGCCGCCGTCGACGCTGATCGTGGTGCCGGTGATCTGCGCGGCGGCGTCGGAACAGAGGAAAATCGCGGTGCCGCCGATCTGCTCGACCGTGGCGAATTCCTTGGACGGCTGGCGTTGCAGCATCACCTCGCGGATCACGGTTTCGCGGTCCATGTCGTGGGTCTTCATCTGGTCGGGGATCTGCGATTCCACCAGCGGCGTCAGCACGTAGCCGGGGCAGATGGCATTGGCGGTGATACCGCGGCCGGCGGCCTCCAGCGCGGTGACCTTGGTCAGCCCGACGACGCCGTGCTTGGCCGCGACATAGGCGGATTTGTAGGGCGAGGCGGTCAGTCCGTGGGCCGAAGCGACGTTGATCACCCGGCCCCAGCCCGCGTCATACATGCCCGGCAGCGCGGCGGCGGTGGTGTGGAAGGCCGACGACATGTTGATGGCGATGATCGCGTCCCATTTCCCGGCGGGGAACTCCTCGATCCGGGCGACGTGCTGGATGCCGGCGTTGTTGACCAGGATGTCGCAGCCGCCGGCCTTCTCGACCAGGGCGCGGCAGTCGTCGGCTTTCGACATGTCGGCGGCGATGTAGCGCACCGGGACGCCGTGGCGGTCGGACAGGTCCTTCGCCAGCGCGTGATCCTCGTCCCGGTCGGTGAACGAATTGAGCACGACCTCGATGCCCGCGGCCGCGAAGGCCTCGGCCACGCCCAGCCCGATCCCCGAATTCGACCCCGTCACGATCGCGCGCTTGCCGCGCAGCTTGCCGTCGCTCATGGCTTTCCCCTTGCTTGATGTCGCGGCGCAGCATAACCGGCGCGCCGGGGGATGCCAGAGGGGGCTGCCAGACCACCCGGAGGCGGGCCAAAAAAAACGCCCGCACAAGGCGGGCGTCAGTCGTTGAGGCAGGTTTCATACAGGCAAGAAACCTATCGAGCAGTGCCCTCTTTATATCCAATCCCCGTGAACGATCCAAGCTAAAAGTTTGAAATCGTGGCCGGCGCGGGGTAGGCAGGCGAAAACGGGCAAAGCGACACGATTGTTGCGCGACATACCACAATGAGGCGAATGATGCGCGGAAGGTTTCGGCTTTGGGTTGTGTGCCTGGCGGTGTTTGCAGCTGCAGCAAGCCCCTTGGCCGCGCAACCCCGGCACGGCATCGCTATGTACGGCGACCCCGCGCTTCCCCCAGATATGGTGTCCCTGCCCCATGCGAATCGCGATTCGCCCAAGGGCGGGCGCGTGGTTTTCGCCGAAACCGGGGGATTCGATTCGCTCAACCCCTATATCCTGGCCGGCACCGCCCCCTGGGGGGTTTCCCTGCTCACGGTTCAAAGTCTTCTGGTGCGAAACTACGACGAACCCTTCACGCTTTACGCCGGGCTGGCCGAGTCGGTCGAGACAAACGAATCGCGTGATTTCGTCGAATTCACCCTGCGCGAGGGGGCGCGATTCTCGGACGAGAGCCCCGTCACCATCGACGATGTGATCTGGTCGTTCGAGACGCTGGGCACCGAAGGGCACCCGCGTTTTCGCACCGCCTGGGACAAGGTCGCGACGATGGAAGCGACCGGGCCGCGGTCCGTCCGACTGACCTTCACCGAACCCGACCGCGAACTGCCGCTGATCCTGGGCCTGCGCCCGATCCTGCAGCGCGCGCAGTTCGAAGACCGCCGCTTCGGCGCGTCCAGCCTGGAGCCGCTGGTCGGATCGGGGCCCTATGTCGTCGACCGGTTCGAGCCGGGGCGCTTCGTCAGCTTCCGCCGCAACCCCGACTGGTGGGCCGCCGATCTGCCGGTCTTTGCCGGGCAGCACAATTTCGACGAGATCCGCTACGACTTCTTCGGCGACGCGGCGGTCGCGTTCGAGGCGTTCAAGGCCGGAAACATCTCGGTCTGGCGCGAACCCAATGCGGCGCGGTGGGTCGACAGCTACGACTTTCCCGCCGTAAGCGACGGCCGCGTGCGGTTGGAGGAGGTGCCGCACCAGCGCCCGTCGGGGATGAACGGTTTTGTCATCAACACAAGGCGCGCGCCCTTCGACGACTGGCGGGTGCGCGACGCGCTGATCCATGCCTTCGATTTCGAGCGGATCAACCAGGTGATCAACGGCGGGCTGGAGCCGCGCATCACCTCCTATTTCGGCAACTCCGACCTGGGCATGCAGCCCGGCCCGGCGACGGACGAGGTGCGCGAGCTGCTGGCGCCCTTTGCCGACACCCTGCCCCCCGGCGCGCTGGACGGCTACGCGCTGCCGGTCAGCGAGGGCGGCGCGAACCGGGGCAACATGCGCATCGCCGCGCGCCAGCTGGCCGCCGCCGGATGGGAGCCCGATGCCACCGGTCGGCTGCGCAACGCCGCCGGCCAGCCGCTGAGCTTCGAGATCCTGTTGCGCCAGGGCCAGCCCGAGGTGCAGGCCATCGCCGCGATCTACATCGAGGCGCTGGATCGGCTGGGCATCTCTGCCCGCGTGCTGCAGATCGACCCCGCGCAATATGTCGAGCGCAGCAATGCCTACGACTTCGACATGACGCATTTCGTGCGCCTGATGTCGCTGAGCCCGGGTAACGAGCAGTGGCTCTACTGGGGGTCGCAAGGCGTGGAGGCGCCGGGGACGCGCAACCTGCCCGGCGTGGACTCGGCGGCGGTCGAGGCGATGATCACCACGATGCTCGAGACGAGTTCGGCCGAGACGTTCACGGCCTCGGTGCGCGCGCTGGACCGGGCGCTGATGGCCGGGCGCTATGCGGTGCCGTTCTGGTTTGCCCCGGTGTCGCGCCTCGCGATCGCGCAAGGGTTGCATTTTCCCGAGCGGCTGCCAATTTACGGCGACTGGACGGGCTTCCTGCCCGAGGTCTGGTGGTACGAGGAGTGACGATGCGGAGGCTTGCGGTTCTGGGTCTGGTCCTGCTGCTGGCCGGCTGCGGCACGGTCGAGGGGATGGGGCGCGACATTTCGGACGGTGCGGTGGCGGTGCGCAGCTGGTTCCGCTGAGCCCCGAATCCGGGGGTTTGCTCAAGCTTGAGCAGAGGGGTCAAGCCCTTGACATGGCTCGATATCCCGAAAAAAATTAATCTGATTTCAACCTCTTGATAGCGGTCCTGGCGAAGGTCGGGCGGCTCGCTCGGATGATCGGGCGCATGGCCGGCACGCGGTGCGAACGCCTCCCCGCGGCCCGACCGGCCCGCCCGCCTCTTGCCTGCCCGGCGCGGCGGGCGTAGCAGGGGCCATGCTGTCCGTCACCGACCCTGCGCCCTTTGCGCCGCCCCCCGCGCCGTTCAACCTGGCCGAATACGTCCTCGGCGCGGGCGCGGCCACGCCCGACAAGATCGCCCTGCAGGTCCTGCGCCTGACCGGGGCCGAGCGGTGGTCCTATGCGCGGCTGACCGCGGCGGTGCGCGGGATCGGCACCGGCTTCCTGCGCGCGGGGCTGGTCCCCGGCGACCGGCTGCTGCTGCGGCTGGGCAACACGGTCGATTTCCCGCTGGCCTATCTGGGCGCGATCGCGGTGGGGGTGGTGCCGGTGCCGACCTCCTCGCAACTGACCGGGGCCGAGATCACCGGCATGGCGGCGCTGCTGGACCCCGCGGCAGTGGTCGCGGGCGCGGGCATCGCGCTGCCGGACCATCCGGCGCGGGTGATCGCCGCGGCCGACCTGGCCGCCTGGCAGGCGCTGCCGCCCTGCGACTGGGACCGGGGCGCGCCCGACCGGCTGGCCTACATGGTCTTCACCTCGGGCACCTCGGGGCGGGCGCGGGCGGTGATGCACGCCCATCGCGCGGTCTGGGCGCGGCGGATGATGTGGGCGGGCTGGTACGGGCTGCGTGCCGAGGACCGGCTGATGCACGCCGGCGCCTTCAACTGGACCTATACGCTGGGCACCGGGCTTATGGACCCCTGGGCGATCGGCGCCACCGCCCTGATCCCCGACGCCGGGATCGAGCCCGCGCAACTGCCGCTTCTGATGAAGCGCTTCGACGCGACGATCTTTGCCGCCGCACCGGGGGTCTACCGGCAGTTGCTGAAGATGCCGGTGCCCGCCCTGCCCCGCCTGCGCCACGGCCTTTCCGCCGGCGAGAAGATGCCCGAGACGACGCGCGCCACCTGGCAGGAGGCGACCGGAACCGAAATCTACGAGGCGTTGGGGATGTCGGAAGTATCCACCTATGTCTCGGCCAGCCCGGAACGCCCCGCACCCCCCGGCGTGGCGGGCTATCCGCAGCCCGGACGCCGCGTCGCGGTGCTGGGACCGGAGGGAAACCCCGTGCCGCGCGGCACGCCGGGCGAGATGGCGGTGGGCGCGGACGATCCGGGCCTGATGCTGGGCTACTGGCGGGCCGAGGCGGAGACCACGGCGCGGATGCGGGGCGGCTGGTTCCTGACCGGCGACACGGTGGCGATGGACGACGACGGCGCGATCCGCTACCTCGGCCGCGACGACGACATGCTGAACGCGGGCGGCTTTCGCGTCTCGCCCTTGGAGGTGGAGCGCGCCTTCGACGCCCACCCCGGCATAAGCGAAAGCGCCGCGGTCGAACTGCCGGTGCGCGCAGGCGTCAGCGTCATCGCACTCTTCTACGTGCCCGCCGCCGGGCCGCTGGAGGATGCGGCGCTGGCCGCGCATGGCGCGGAGTTGCTGGCGCGCTACAAGCAGCCGCGCCTGTTCGTCGCGCGCGACACCCTGCCCAAGGGCGCCAACAACAAGCTGAACCGGCGCGCCCTGCGCGACGCCTGGAAGGAGGGCGCATGATCCGCCTCGACATCTTTTCCGACCCGATCTGCCCCTGGTGCTACATCGGCAAGGCGGGGCTGGATGCGGCGCTGGAGGCCCGCGCCGACCATCCCTTCGCGGTCGAGTGGCACCCGTTCATGCTCAACCCCGACATGCCGGCAGGCGGCATGGACCGCGCCGCCTATCTGGAGGCGAAGTTCGGCAGCAAGGAAGACGCGGTGAAGCGGATGCTGACTATCCAGCAGGCGGCCGAGGCGGCGGGCGTGCCGATCGACTTTGCAGCGCAGACGCGCCTGCCCTCGACGCTGGATGCGCACCGGCTGATCCACTGGGCGGGGCTGGAAGGCCGGCAGAACGCCGTGGTCGCCGCCCTTTTTCGCGCCTATTTCGTCGACGGCGCCGATATCGGCGAGCCGGAGGTGCTGACCGGCATCGCCGGGGCCGCGGGGCTGGATGCGGCGATGATCGCCCGCCTTCTGGAAAGCGACGGCGACGTGGAGGAGATCCGCGCCCGCGACGCCGATATCCGCGCCCGCGGCCTGTCGGGCGTGCCGGCCTTCATCATCGACGGGCAGCACGTCCTGCACGGCGCGCAGCCGCGCGATGTCTGGCTGCAGGTGATCGACCAGATGGCGGGCCGCGCGTGAGCCTGGCCAGCGCGCCGCCGCGCACCATGCGGTTCGGCGAGTTCATCGCCCTGCTGGCGCTGCTCTTTGCCACGGTGGCGTTTTCCATCGACGCGATGCTGCCGGTCCTTGGCGTCATCGGGAACGAGTTGTCGCCGCCCGACCCGGGGCGCGCGCAGCTGGTGATCACGGTCTTCGTGCTGGGCCTCGGCCTCGGCACGTTCCTGTCGGGGCCGATTTCGGACCGGTTCGGGCGCAAGCCGGTGATCCTGACCGGGATCGCGATCTACATGCTCGCCGCCACGGTCGCCGCCACCTCCGACAGCCTGGAGATGCTGCTGATCGCGCGGTTCATCCAGGGGCTGGGGTCGGCCGCGCCGCGCGTCGTCAGCCAGGCGATGGTGCGCGACCTTTATGTCGGGCGGCACATGGCGCGGGTGATGTCGTTCGCCATGGCGGTCTTCGTGCTGGTGCCCGCCGTCGCGCCGCTGATCGGGGCGCAGATCGACGCGGCCTTCGGCTGGCGCGCGATCTTCTGGAGCTTTCTCGTCTTCGGCCTGACCTCGGGCCTGTGGCTGGCGCTGCGCCAGCCCGAGACGCTGGCGCCCGAGAACCGCCGCCGCCTGCACCCCACCGACCTGATGCTTGCGCTGCGCGAGGTGCTGGGCCATGCGCGCGTGCGCCTCTACCTGCTGGCGCTGTCGCTCAGCTTCGCGCCGATGTTCGCCTGGCTGGCCTCGGTCCCCTTGATCTTCGACGAGACTTTCGGGCGGGGGGCGGAATTTCCCTACTGGTTCGCGCTGGTCGCGGTGCTGTCGGCCCCGGCCAGCCTGATCAACGCGCAACTGGTGGTGCGGCTGGGCATGCAGCGGCTGCTGTCCATCGCGCTGGCCGCGCAGATCGGCTCGGCGGCGGTGATCCTGGGGCTGATGATGCTGGGCATGGTCGACTTTCCCGCCTTCGTCGTCTTCATGTGGCTGCAGTTCTTCTCGATCGGGCTGATCTTCGGCAACCTGAACGCGCTGGCGCTGGAGCCCTTGGGCCATGTCGCGGGCATGGCGACCTCGGTCATGGGCGGGGTGTCGACGATGGCGGCGGCGGTGATCGCCACGCCCATCGCGCGCGCCTTCGACGGCACCGCCGCGCCGCTGGCGCTGGGCGCGCTGGTCTGCGCGGCGCTCGCGCTGACCTGCGTGCGGCTGGCCGCGCGGCGGGCCTGAACGCTCAGCGGCTTTCGGCGCGCAGCGCGTCGCGCTGGCTGGCCAGCCACAGCGCGCTGATCAGCACCGGCGCGGTCGCCACCTCGCCGCTGTCGATCAGGTGCAGAAGCCGCGGGAAGGGCAGCACGTGCGGGCGGATATCCTCGGCCTCGGTCTCCAGCCCGGCGGTGGCCTGCGTGCCGGGGTCGAGCGTGGCAAGCCCGACATAGGCGTGGATGAATTCGCTGACCGCCGCCGGGCTGGGGTAGAACGCCGGCACCGGCAGCAGGGCGCGCAACTCCAGCCCCGCCTCCTCAAGGCTTTCGCGGCGCGCGGCGTCCTCGGGCGTCTCACCGGCGTCGATGCGCCCGGCGATGGTTTCCAGCACCCAGGGGTTGCGGTCGCCGCGGGTGTGCACGCCGAAGCGATACTGCTCGACCAGAAGCACCAGGTCCTGCACAGGGTCGTAGGGCAGCACCGTCACCGCATCGGCCATCACGAAGGCCGCGCGCGTCACCGGCCGGCTGAGCGCGCCGTCGAAGCGGCGAAAGCGCAGATCGGCCTCCTCGACCCCGAAGAAGCCGGTATAGGGCGCGCGTAGCCGGGCGATCTGCACGTCGTCGCCGGCCGGGGCGCGGCGCAGGGTGGCGGGCGCGGGCTCGGCCTCGGCGCGCTGGCGGCTGGTCACGCGGGCCTGCAGCATGCGGTAGCGGGTGCGGATGTGGCGCGGCTCGGTCTGCGGCAGCAGCGTCATCACCTCGGCGGCGGTGGCGGTGGTCACCCGCCCCCAGTCGCGCGCCCAGTCGTCCAGCGACCACGGCGCGCCGCCGTTCCATTCGCCGGGCTCGGGGCGGTAGATCAGCGCCTCGACCGGGCCGCTGGCGGTGGTCACGCTGACGCTGGCCAGCTCGTAGCCGAAGACCCGCTCGTAGGCGTCCAGCCGCGCGCGCACCACCGGGTCGGGGCGCAGCAGCAGCCCCGTCGCCTGCGCCCCGGTCCGGGGCTGGCAGACCGGGAATTCCTGCACCGCGCCGGCCCGGTCGACGGCATGAAGCACCGCGTGATCGGGCAGCGTCGCGGCTTCGACCTGAACCGCGCGCGCCCCGGCGACCACGCGCAGAAGCGGCAGGTGGCGCAGGGTGCCGAAGACGAAAAGCGGGGTCATGCGATCTGGACAGCGTCCGGTGGCCAAGGGGGTCGGGGCCCGTCAGCGGGCAAGGCGTCGCCTTTCGAGTAACCGGAAAAGCAGCCAGAGCACAATCCCGCAGATCAGCGCCCCGCCGCCGAGCAGCAGCAGGAACGACCGATCCATCGCGACCGCCATGAACCGCAGCGTCTGGTCGACGAAGCCCTCGACCGCGTCCATCGGCTCGCGGTACACGCGCCGGTAGCCGTGGACGAAGACCATGCGCAGCGCCGCCCCCAGCGCCGCGACCAGCGCCGTCAGCACGACCGCCTGCGCGGTATAGTACAGGGTCCAGAAGAACCCGTGATCGACGCGCGGCCCCAGATAGCCGAAGCCGATAACCGCAGCGATCCCCGCAACCCACAGGTTGAGCCCGCCAAGCTGCGCGCCCTCGGCGAACAGCGGCCGGTAGGCCTCGGCCGCGACGATCGCCAGGATCGCCAGCACCAGCGCCGAAAGGGGACGGATCAGCGTGAACATCGCGTTTCCTTTTGCTGGGCCGGCGGGATCAGGCCGGGCGGCGCAGGGTGATCTGCGTCACGTCGCAGAACCCCGCCTGAAAGGACGCCGCGCAGGAGGTCAGGTAGAATTCCCACATCCGCCGAAAGCGGTCGTCGAAACCCAGCGGCTGGATGCGCGTCCAGCCGTCGAGGAATGTCTGGTGCCAGCGGCGCAGGGTCTGGCTGTAGCTTTCGCCGAATTCGATAGACCCCTGCGGGATCAGCCCGGCGCGCGCCACCTCGGCCCGCAGGCGCGAGGGCGAGATCAGCATGCCGCCGGGAAAGATGTATTTCTGGATGAAATCGACGCCCGCACGATACGCGTCGAAGCGCGCGTCGGGCACGGTGATGATCTGCAGCGTCGCCTGCGCGCCGGGCTTGAGCCGTTCGCGCAAGGTGTCGAAATAGACCGGCCAGTATTTCTCGCCCACCGCCTCGAACATCTCGATCGAGGCGATGGCGTCGTACTGGCCGCGTTCGTCGCGGTAGTCCTGGAGCTTGATCTCGACCCGGTCGGCCAGCCCCGCCCGCTGCATGCGGGCGACGGCATAGTCGTGCTGCGCCTGGCTGATGGTCAGCCCGGTCACCTTCAGCCCGCGCTTGCCGGCGGCGTATTCGGCAAACCCGCCCCAGCCGCAGCCGATCTCCAGCACATGGTCGCCCTCCTGCAGTTGCAGCGAATCGACCAGCGCCGCGTATTTCTGCTCCTGCGCGCGTTCCAGGCTTTCCTGCCCGGTGCGGAACAGCGCCGAGGAATAGGTCATGCTGTCGTCGAGCCAGTGCGCGTAGAAATCGTTGCCGAGGTCGTAGTGATAGGCGATGTTCTTCTTCGCCTGTGTGCGGCTGTTGCCGCGCAGCCAGTGGCGCAGCCGCTCATAGAGCCGCACCAGCGTCATGCCGCCGTAGCCCTCGTAGACATCGGGGTTGTCGTGGGTGATCAGGTCCATGAAGGACTGCAAGTCCGGCGTCGACCACCACCCTTCGAGGAAGGCATCGGAAAAGCCCAGATCCCCCTCGCGGATCAGGCGGGCGAAGCAGTCGGGGTTGTGGATCACGATCTCGGCCACCGGGCCGGGTTTCGGCCCCTGGGCGCGGAATCGCCTTCCGTCGGGCAGGACCAGGTCGAGGCGCCCGTGCGTGATCCTGCGGGCCTGCTCGAAGGCCTGACGGAAATATCGCGGCAGGTTGCCCTGGCCTTCGGTACTGGTGAACGCGTCCATCTTGTCTCTGGTGTCCCCGGAACTGTCGATCAGCGTAATCGAGAAGGATGTAATCGCAACGAAAAAATCACGTCGCCGTCATTTGCCGCGATGCCGCTCGTAGGCGGCCAGCGCGCGGTTGCGCCCCTCGGCCAGATCGACCAGCGGTTCGGGATAGGGCGCGTCGGGGCTCAGCTTCCAGGACCGCGGCACCGCGTCGAAATAGGCGCGCGCGTCGGCGCCGGGGTTGCGGGCCAGTTCGGCGATGAAGCGGTGGCGCCAGGTGCAGTCGGGGTCGAACTTCTCGCCCTGCGTGGCGGGATTGAAGACGCGGAAATAGGGCGCGGCATCGGGGCCCGACCCGGCCACCCACTGCCAGCCCATCGCGTTCGACGCCGGGTCCCAATCGATCAGGCAGTCCTCGAACCATTTCAGGCCGACTTTCCAGTGCGTCATCAGATGCTTGGTCAGGTACGAGGCGACGATCATCCGGGCTCGGTTGTGCATCGTGCCGGTCACGTACATCTCGCGCATGCCGGCATCGACGAAGGGCTCGCCGGTCAGGCCGCGGCGCCAGCGTTCGGCGTCGGCATTGTCGTCGCGCCAGGGAAAGGCGTCCCATTCCGGGCGCCAGTTGCCGCTGGTGATTTCGGGCGTGTGGAAGACCAGGTGATGCGCGAAGTCGCGCCAGGCCAGCTCCTTCAGGAAATGCTCGGCCCCCTTGTGGCCCCGGTCCTGTTCCAGCAGGCGCTGGGTGCGCCACCAGACGCGGCGCGGGCCGATCTCGCCCAGCGTCAGGTTCTCGGACAGGCGCGAGGTCGTCTCGCCCGCCGGAAAGTCGCGGGCGGTCCTGTAGTCCTCGACCGCGCCGTCGAGGAACGCGTCGAGCTTTGCCTCGGCCTCGGCCGACCCGACGCGAGCGTGGCGCGCGACGATCGCCGCCCCGCGGTTCATGGCCGCGCCCAGCCCCCAGTCGGCAAGGCTGTCCGAGGTTGGCCAGCTGTCGGGCGCTTGCAGCTTCGACGGCGCCTTGCAGGGCGCGGCCACGCCGCGCGCCGACAGCGCCTTCCAGAAGGGCGTGTAGACCTTGTAGTGGCCGCCCTCGCCCGTCGCCACCTGCCAGGGTTCGATCAGCGTGTGCCCGGCAAAGCTTTGCGCCTCGGTCCCCGCCGCGCGCAGGGCCTGCTTGACCTCGGTGTCGCGCGCGCGCGCCGGCGCATCGTAAAGCCGCCCCCACCAGACGCCGGCGGCATCGGTGTCGCGCACCAGATCGCGCAGCACCTCCAGCGCGTTCCCGCGCCGCAGGATCAGCCGCGAGCCATGGTCCGCCAGCGTCTTGCCGAACACCTCCAGCCCCTGCCCCAGCCGCCACCGCGGCGCCGCGCCCAGCCCGGTGACGCTGTCGTCGGCGATGAACACCGGGATCAGCGGCCGGCCGGTCTCGGCGGCGGCGCTTAGCATCGGGTTGTCGTCCAGCCGCAGGTCGCGGCGGAACCAGAGGATCAGCGGCTGCATGAAACGGTCCGGTTGCCTGTCACAGCACCCGATCTAGCGCGCGGATCAGCCGGTCAAGTTCAGCCTCGCTGGTGTAGTGCACGAAACTCAGGCGCAGCGCGCCGTGCGCCAGGTCCGCGCCCTGCGCCTCCAGCGCGCGGTTGGCGTAGAAGGTGCCGCCGCCCGCCATGATCCCCTCGGCGGCCAGCGCCTGGGCCAGATCGGCGCCGGGCTTCTCGGCCAGCACCGCGACGGTGGGTGCCCGCCCCTCGGCCCGGCGCGGGCCCAGCAGGCGCAGGTCGTTGCGCGCGCCCAGATGGTCCAGCAGCGGCTGCAGAAGTCGCGTTTCATGCCCGCGCATCAGATCGTGCGCCAGCGCCGCGCGGCCCCTGGGGTCGCGCCCCTCGCCGCCGTGGTGGCTGGCCAGCGCGTCGATATAGTCCGCCATCCCGGCGCAGGCGGCGATCTGCGCGTGGTCCGGCCCGGCCGGGGTGAACCGCTTGTAAAGCGTGTCGGCGTTGAAATAATGCCCCTGGTTGGGCAGACGCATCCCCAGGTCGCGGCGGATGACCATGATCCCCTGATGCGGCCCGTAGGTCTTGTAGGCCGAGAACAGGTAGATATCCGCCCCCAGCGCGCCGACATCCGGCAGCCCGTGCGGCGCGTAGCTGACCCCGTCGACGCAGACCACGGCGCCCACGGCATGCGCCAGCGCGGCGATCTCGGCCACCGGGTTCACCTCGGCCACGACGTTCGAGCAGTGCGGGAACGCGACCAGCTTCACCCGCTCGTCCAGCATCGCCTCCAGCCGCTCCAGCGCCAGATGCCCGGTCGCGGGGTCGAGCTTCCATTCGCGGATCTCGATCCCCGCCTCGCCCAGCCGCCGCCAGGGGCCGGAATTGGCCTCGTGGTCCTGGTCGGTGACGACGATCGCATCGCCCGGCTTCAGGTGCTGCCGGAACGCCTGCGCCAGAACATAGGTGTTGGCGCTGGTCGAGGGGCCGAAGCTGACCTCGTCCTCCGCCACGCCCATCATCGCCGCCAGCCGCGTGCGCGCCTCGTCCATCTCCGCGCCCGCCAGGCGCGAGGCCTCATAGGGTCCGTAGGGCTGCACCTTGCGCTCGCGGTAGAACCGCGTCAGCCGCTCGATCACCGGCGCGCAGGTGTAGCTGCCACCCGCATTCTCGAAAAACGCCTGCCCGTCCAGCGACGGCTCGGCGAAGGCCGGAAACTGCGCGCGCACGAAATCGATATCCAGTTGCATTCGAATCTCCCCTCGTTCGGGCGCAGACTAGGACCCGCGCGCGCCAGGCGACAGACCCCAACGGGGGGCTTGAGCCGGCGGCAAACTGCGCCTATATCAGGGGTGTTCCCGGCAACGGGGACTATGGACATAAACGCGCCCGTAATACGCGGATCGGACCCGGGGGCGGTACCCGGCGGCTCCACCAATCACCCTCATTGGGGGAAAATGGGGCCGAAACAGGATCGACGAACGTCTAAAGGGGTTTGCTTTGTCCCGGTGAGCTACCACCGTTATCGGTGCGCAAAGTACAGTTGCCAATGACAACCGTGCTCCGGTGGCCGTTGCTGCGTAAGCAGTAACCACTACCGAAACTTAAGCCCTGGCGCTTAGCCGTGTCAGGCGGGGTTCGCAGGCACCTGGCAACAGAAGCCTGCACTTCATTCCAGTTCAGCACCCTGACCCGCGCCGCACCCGCGAACCGCCGCCACCGGGCCTTGAGTTCGCCTGTCCGCCATGGCCTAATCCGGCGCATGACCAAACCCGATCTTTCCCACGCCTACGCCCTGCAGACGCCCGAAGACTGCCTCAAGCTTTACGCCGACTGGGCCGACAGCTACGACGCCGACTTCGCCCGCAACCGGGGCTATGTGCTGCCCGCGCAGGTCGCCGCGGCCTTCATGGCGGCCGGCGGCGGCGCGCCGGTCCTCGACGTGGGCGCGGGCACCGGGCTTCTGGGCGTAGCGCTCGCCGGCCTCGGCCTTTCCGGCGCCATCGACGGGATCGACCTCTCGCCCGCGATGCTGGACCGCGCCCGCGAAAAGGGCTGCTACCGCACGCTGATCGCCGCCGACGTGACCCGCCCGCTGGACCTGCCCGCGGTCTATCGCGGCATCGTTTCTTCGGGCACCTTCACCCACGGCCATGTCGGGCCCGAGGGGGTGCCGCCGCTTCTGGACATCGCCCTGCCTGGCGCGCGTTTCGCGCTCTCGGTCAATGCCGGCGTCTGGGCGGCGCGCGGCTTTCCCGCCGCGCTCGACGCGCTCGCCGACCGGATCGCGGGCCTCACCCTGTCCGAGGTACCGATCTACGACGCCGCGCCGGACCCCGCCGACCCCCACGCCACCGACCACGCGCTGATCTTGCAGTTCACCCGCCGATGACCGCGCCCCCGCCAGGCCCCGACATCCTCTGCATCGGCTCTGTCCTCTGGGACGTGATCGGGCGGACGCCGGCGCAGATGCGGCTCGGCTCCGACGTGCCAGGGCGGATCAGCCGCCTGCCGGGGGGCGTGGCGCTGAACATCGCCATGACGCTGGCCCGCTTCGGCCTGCGCCCGTCGGTGCTGACCGCCATCGGCCGCGACGCCGAGGGCGAGGCGCTGACCGCCGCCTGCCAGGCGCTGGGTGTCGACACCACGCTCGCCTACCGCTCCGACGATCTGCCGATCGACCGCTACATGGCGATCGAGGGGGCGAACGGCCTGATCGCCGCCATCGCCGACGCCCATTCGCTGGAGGCCGCGGGCGAGCGCATCCTCGCGCCGCTGGCCGATGGCCGGCTGGGCACCGCTGCCGCGCCGTGGCGCGGGCCGGTGGCGCTGGACGGCAACCTGACGGTGACGCTGCTGGATCGCATCGCCGGATCGCCGCTCTTCGCCGCTGCCGATCTGCGCGTGGCCCCCGCCAGCCCCGGCAAGGCCGAACGCCTGCTGCCCTTCCTGCGCCACGCCCGCGCCACGCTCTATCTGAACCTCGAGGAGGCCGGCCTCCTCTGCCAGACGCGGTTCACTGACAGCCGCACAGCGGCGCAGGCGCTGGTCGCGCGTGGTGCGGCGCGCGCACTGGTCACCGACGGGGCGCGCGACTCCACCGACGCCCGCGCCGGTGCCCCGCCCCTGACCCGCCCCGCGCGCGAGGTTCTGGTGGCACGCGTCACCGGCGCGGGCGATACCTTCATGGCCGCGCATATCGTATCTGAGACCCGCGGCGCCGGGCGCGAGCAGGCGCTGACCCGCGCCCAGGAAGCCGCCGCCGCCCATGTCGCCGGAGAAATCGGTTAGATGAATAATTTGATGTCACTATCGGACGAAGTTAAGTCCGCACTTGAAGTCAAAAAACCCGTGGTCGCGCTGGAATCGACGATCATCACCCACGGCATGCCCTGGCCCCAGAACGTCGAGACCGCCCGCGCCGTCGAGGCCGAGGTGCGCGCCGCCGGCGCCGTGCCGGCGACCATCGCGGTGATGGGCGGGCGCATCCGCGTCGGCCTCGACGACGCCACGCTCGATGCGCTGGGACAGGCGGTGGCGGTGATGAAGCTCAGCCGCGCCGACCTTGCCGCCTGCCTTGCCAGCGGGCGGACCGGGGCGACGACCGTCGCCGCGACGATGATCTGCGCGCATATGGCGGGGATCGAGGTCTTCGCCACCGGCGGCATTGGCGGGGTGCATCGCGGCGCCAGCGAAAGTTTCGATATCTCGGCCGACCTGCCGGAACTGGCGCGCACCCCGGTCACCGTGGTCGCCGCCGGCGCCAAGGCGATCCTCGATCTGCCGAAGACGCTGGAGATGCTGGAAACCCTGGGCGTGCCGGTCATCGCCTACGGGCAAGACGCCTTTCCGGCCTTCTGGTCGCGCGATTCGGGGCTGAAGGCGCCGTTGCGGATGGACAGCGCGGCGCAGATCGCCGCCGCCCACCGGATGCGCGCGGCGCTGGGGCTGGACGGCGGGCAACTGGTCGCGAACCCGATCCCCGAGGCCGCGGCATTTCCCCGCGGGGAAATCGAACCGGTGATCGAGGCCGCGCTGGTCGAAGCGGTCGCCCGCGGCATCGCCGCGAAGGAGGTCACGCCCTTCCTGCTCAACCGGATATTCGAGCTGACAGACGGACGCTCGCTCACCGCCAATATCTCGCTGGTGAAATCGAACGCCCGCCTCGCCGCCGCCATCGCCGCCGGACTGGCCGCCGACCCCGCCGCCTGAACCTGCCGCCTTCCCCGTTTCCCCGCGCGGAAAGATGCTTAACAATGTCTTATTTCCCCGCGGGGAAATGCCTTGCGCGGCTTTCCACCTGCCTGCGGGAAAATTTGCTTAACGACCTCTTATTTCCCCGCGGGGAAATCGCGCCTCGCGCTCTCGCATTCCCCGCGGGGAAAGGCTCGGACCCGGCCCCGCCTTGCGGCCCCTGCCCGGCCGGTCTATCAGGCCGCAACCCCAGACCCTTTTCAGGAGCCTCGCGATGATCCCGCGCTATTCCCGCCCCGAGATGGTCGCCATCTGGTCGCCGCAGACGAAGTTCCGCATCTGGTTCGAGATCGAGGCCCATGCCGGTGACGCGATGGCCGATCTGGGTGTCATCCCGCGCGAAAACGCGCAAGCCGTCTGGAAGGCGAAGGATACCGAGTTCGACACCGCCCGCATCGACGAGATCGAAGCGGTCACCAGGCATGACGTCATCGCCTTCCTGACGCATCTGGCCGAGATCGTCGGCCAGGACGCCGCGCGCTTCGTCCATCAGGGCATGACCTCATCGGATGTGCTGGATACGACCTTCAACATCCAGCTTGTCCGCGCGTCCGACCTGCTGCTGGAAGGGATCGATCGCCTGCTGGCGGCGCTGAAGGCCCGCGCGATGGAGCACAAGGATACGGTGCGCATCGGCCGGTCGCACGGCATCCATGCCGAGCCGACGACGTTGGGCCTGACCTTCGCCCGTTTCTACGCCGAAATGGCCCGCGCCCGCCGCCGGCTGGAGGCCGCCCGCGACGAGGTGCGCACCGGCGCGCTGTCGGGCGCGGTCGGCACCTTCGCCAATATCGACCCGGCCGTGGAGGCGCATGTCTGCGCGCAACTGGGGCTGGAGGTCGAGCCGATCAGCACGCAGGTCATCCCGCGCGACCGCCACGCGATGTTCTTCGCCACGCTGGGCGTCATCGCCTCGAGCGTCGAGAACATCGCGACCGAGATCCGCCACATGCAGCGCACCGAGGTGCTGGAGGCCGAGGAGTTCTTTTCGGCCGGGCAGAAGGGGTCGAGCGCGATGCCGCACAAGCGCAACCCGGTGCTGACCGAAAACCTGACCGGGCTGGCGCGGCTGGTGCGCGGCATGGTGGTGCCGGCGCTGGAGAACGTGGCGCTTTGGCACGAGCGCGACATCAGCCATTCCTCGGTCGAGCGGATGATCGGCCCGGATGCCACCGTGACGCTGGATTTCGCCCTGCACCGGCTGGCGGGGGTGATCGAGAAGCTGGTGATCTATCCCGAGAACATGCTGGCGAACATGAACAGGTTCCGCGGCCTGGTGATGAGCCAGCGGGTCCTGCTGGCGCTGACCCAGGCGGGTGTGACGCGCGAGGATGCCTACCGGCTGGTGCAGCGCAACGCCATGAAGGTCTGGGAGGAAGGCAAGGACTTCAAGACCGAACTGCTCGCCGATCCGGAAGTCTGCGCGGCACTTCCCCGCGGGGAAATCGAGGAGAAGTTCGACCTCGGCTATCACACCAAGCACGTCGACACGATCTTCGCCCGCGTCTTCGGCGCGGGCTGAGCGCTACTTGCTCAGCAGCTGATCCATCGTCTGCGAGGGCTGGTCGCAGCCCGCCTCGCCCACGATCCGCGCCGGCACGCCGGCGACGGTCTTGCAGGGCGGCACGTCCGACAGCACGACCGAGCCTGCGGCGATCCGCGTGCAATGGCCGATGGTGATGTTGCCCAGCACCTTCGCCCCCGCGCCGATCAGCACGCCGTCGCCGATCTTGGGGTGGCGGTCGTCGTGTTCCTTGCCGGTGCCGCCCAGCGTGACCGAATGCAGCATCGAGACGTTGTCGCCGACGACGGCGGTTTCGCCGATGACGATGGAATGGGCGTGGTCGATCATGATGCCCTTGCCGATGCGCGCGGCGGGGTGGATGTCGACGCCGAAAACCTCGGACACGCGCATCTGCACCAGATAGGCCAGGTCGCGCCGCCCCTGCTGCCAGAGCCAGTGGCCGACGCGGTAGGCCTGAACCGCCTGATAGCCCTTGAAATACATCATCGGCTGAAGCAGGCGCGTGCAGGCCGGGTCGCGCTCATAGACGGCGACCAGATCGGCGCGCGCGGCCTCGCCCAGCCAGGGGTCGGTGTCGTAGGCCTCGTCCCCGATCTCGCGCAGGATCTGCTCGCTGAGTTCCTGCGAGGAAAGCTTCAGCGAGAAGCGATAGGCCAGCGCGTGTTCCATCGTGCGGTGGTGCAGCAGGCTGTTGTGCAGCACGCCGCCGATCAGCGGCTCGTCGGCGATGGCCTGACGCGCCTCGTCGGCGATGCGGGACCACACCGGGTCGAGCGTGGCGAGTTTGTGTTGCGCTTCGGGCATGCCGCACCTCCGATCCATCGTGGAGGAAAGATAACGAGTTTCGCGGCATTTTCCAGAGCGCGCGCGCAAGTTGTGCGCGCGCCGGGTCTTGCGTGGGGCGCGCCTATTGGCCGAGCGCGGTTTCGCTGAAGGGTCCCGGCCCGAAGCGGTCGGAAAGCTGCGCGACGCGCAGCGTGAAGCCGCCCCCTGTCCCGTCTGCCGCCTGATCGGCGGCGGAATAGGTCCAGTCCGCGGTGGCAACGCGGGTTTCGCGGCGCAGCGTGCCGCCGGCATGGATCTGGATCAGGTACTGCTCGCGCTCCTCGCCCAGCGGCACGTCGAAGAGGTCCCAGTCGTCATCGAGCCGGGTGCGGCGGATCCAGCGGGCGGCGACGCTGCCGTCCGGGGCGCGTGTGGCACGCAGGTGGACCGGCGCGTAGGGGCGCAGGCCGACGCCCTGAAAGGCGCGCGTGCGGCTGACATGGACCGGGTCGTCGGCGGCGCGGCTGGCGGGGCCAATCCGGTAGGTGCGCGCGACCTTGCGCAGGTTGATCGGCAGGTCGATCTGGCGCAGGGCGCTGTCGATGCGCACCACCGTGCTGCCGGCGGGCCAGACCGGCGGGGCCACGGCATCGGTGCCGAAAAGCCCGCGGTTGAGGTCGCGCAGACGCCAGAGGCCGCGGGCTTCGGGCTGGGCGTCGGCAAACTGGAACAGCTCCCAGGTCTCGCCGTCGCCGATGGCCATGAGGTTCGCGCCCGCGATCACGCTGGGCCGGCCGGCAGGGATCAGCGCCAGATCGTCGGGCAGCCGGACCAGCAGGTCCGCCCGCGCCCAGAGGCCGGGGCGCGCGCGCGGCAGGTCGGTCATGCTGGCGCCCAGCGTCGCGCGCGCCGAAATCAGGGTGTTGAGCGGCGGCTCGGCCCCGGCCTCATTCATGTCGTAGACGGCGACGCTGCCGGGCCAGGGGCGCGCGGCGACGGCCAGGTGCGGGGCATACGCGACCTCGTCCCCGCGCATCAGCGGCAGGTCGAGGAAGACGGGCAGGACCGGCGCCGGGGCGGCATGGGCGCGCGGCGCGGTCGGTTCCTCGACGATGTCGGCGGCGCGGTAGACGCCGGGCTCGACACGCACGGCCTCGACCTCGCGCGCGCCGGTCAGTTCCATCCGGTCGACGCGGTAGTGGCGCAAGCCTTCGGCCGTGTGCAGGCCGACGACATCGCCCGCGCGCACCGGCGAGGAGGGCGCGAGGCTGAAGCGCGCCACGTCGCGGGCGACCCGCGCCTCGGCCATCCAGCGGCCGACGATGCCGCGCGCCTCGGCCCGCGTCAGCAGGAGCGAGAGTTCGCTTTGCTGGGTGTCGCTGGCGTCGTGGTCGGGCAGGACGACCTCGGCGGTGCGGGTGTCGAAATCGCCCTCGGCCTCGATGTAGTTCAGGCGGACGCGGCCGGGGACCTCGGGCTCGGGCGCGCGGATGGTTTCCAGATCGCCGCCGTCGCGGGCGATCAGGGCGTCGTGGTCGATGTGGTGCAGGGGCTGGCCGTCGCGCATGCGGAAGACGAGGGTGCCGTCACGCTCGATCGCCTCGAACCCGTGGGCGAGCATCAGGGGTTGCAACGCAGCGCGGCCGCTTTGCGTGGACGGAATGGCGTAGCCGCGCACCAGCCCGCGCAGGTCGCTGACATCGACCGCGGTGACGCCGGCGGCGGCGCAGACCTCGGCCACGACGGCAGCGAGGGGCTGATTCATGGCGCGGCCGGTGATCCAGTGGCCGCGCGCCCAGTTGTCGCCGTCGGACCAGAGGTCGCGGCGGCCGGGAAACCACGGGAAGGGGCGCGCGTCCCACGCCCAGACATGGGCGCGGTCCCAGTCGACCATTGGCGCACCGTAGAGGGGCGAGACGGGGTTCTGCGCGGGGTCGGTCCAGTGCGCGGCGAGCGCGCGCAGGTACTGCATCTGGATCAGGTCGTCGCGCTGGCCGGTGGAGTGCCAGGGCAGGCTCGATTCCGAGGATTTGGGATCGAGGAACTTGTTGGGCTGGTTGGTGCCCTTGTCGATGGCGGCGCAGCCGATCTCGGTGAACCAGACGGGTTTGGAGCGGGGCTGCCAGGGGCTGGGGGTGGCGGCGCGCTGGCCATCGATGCGGTCGTGGTGCGGGTTTTCCCACCAGGCGCGCAGGTCCTTGTAGCGCCAGATCCAGGGTTCGTCGTGGGCGCCGTCGGTGATCGGCTGGCGGGCCTGGGCGGCGCGGGCGGCGGCGTCGGGGTAGAACCAGTCGAACCCCTCGCCCCCGGCGACATTGTCCTTGAGGTAGTCGAGGTCGTGGATTGCGGGCCAGTGGACGCGGTCGAGATGGGTGTCGCCGTCGCGCCAGTCCGACAGCGGCATGTAGTTGTCGATGCCGATGAAGTCGATGTCGGGGTCCGCCCAGAGCGGGTCGAGGTGGAAGTAGCGGTTGCCGGCGGCGTCCCGGTAGCCCGAATATTCGCTCCAGTCGGCCGCATAGCTGAGCTTGACCGAGGGGCCGAGGAGGGTGCGGACATCGCGCGCGAGGTCGATCAGCGCGGCGACGGCCGGAAAGCTGTCGCCGTCGCCGCGGATCTGGCTGAGTGCGCGCATCTCGGAGCCGATGCAGAACGCGTCGACCCCGGTTGAGGCCGCGCAGAGCGCCGCGCAGTGCAGGATGAAGCGGCGGTAGGACCACTCGTCAGGGCCGATATAGATGACGCGGCCGGGGGTGACGGTGAAGTCCTGCGCGCGCGCGGTGCCGAAGAAAGCGGCGACCTCGTCCGCCGCGGCGGCGCTCCGGTCGGGCGAGCCGGGCAGGCCGGGCGCCTGCGAGAGCGTGATGCGCCCGCGCCAAGGCAGCGGCGGCTGGCCCGCCGCGCCGGTCCAGGGGTCGGGCAGCGTGTTGCCGGCCAACTGGTCCATCAGGATGAAGGGGTAGAAGACCACCTTCTGGTCGGCCGCGTTCATCGCCGCGATGGCCTGCAGGACCGAGGCGTCCGAGGGGGTGCCGCCATAGACCGGCGCGCCGTCCAGGTTCGGCAGTGTCTGGGCCGCGGCGCGGGTCAGGCCGCTGACCGCCCAAGGCTGGCTGGTGTTGCGCGCCGGGGCCTCGACCTTGGGGCGGATGCGGCAGTCGGCGCAGCGCAGGTCGTCGCCGAACCACGACACGACCAGAAGGCCCGAGCCGACCGCCGGCAACTCGTTGCGCAGCGAGTCGAGGGAGGCGGTGAAGTCCGACCCACCGCCCGGCGAATTGACGTTGAGCATGCGGCGCGCGCCGAGGCCATCGTCGGTGTCGACCGGGTCGGTCGCCAGCGCGTACTCCCCCGAGCCCGGCATCCAGGCGACCGCGCGGACCGCCTGTTGAAGGGTGGTCTGGTCCGGGGCTTGCGCGGCGCGCATGACCTCGAAGGAAAAGCCGGGAATGCGGTTGCCGAAGGGGCCGAGGTCCAGGTCCTCCATCACCACATAGGCGGTGCCGCGGTAGGCGGGCGCGCGCCCTGCCCCTTCGATCGCCTCGATCTTCGGGTCGGGCAACTGGTCCGAGGTGCCGGGATAGAGCCGCAGGTTCAGCGTGTCGCGGTCGATTTCCTCGCCATCCGCCCAGACGCGGCCGAGGCCGGTGATCTGACCCTCGCAGAGGGCGATGGCGAGGCTGACGGTGTAGCGCGCGCCCTCGCTGACGCGCGGCCCCAGCCCGCCCTTGGTGCGGCGCGACCGGCCGGCATGTTCCTCGAAGTTCGAGGCCCAGATGACGTGGCCGGCGAGCCGCATCCGGCCCCAGAGGCGCGGCAGCGCCACCCCCTCGCCCGCGCCGGTGATGCGCAGCCGGTCGACGCGGCTATGATCGACCGAGCGCGAACCCAACCCGAGAAGCCGCTGGTCGATGACGCGGCCGACCGTCGCGCCCACCGCGCGCCCGATCACCGCACCCGAAAGCCCCAGGACCGCGCCGCCGACCTGCGCGCCTGCCGCAGCCCCGACCGCCGAGAGGACCAGTGTCGCCATCTGCCTCGGCCTCCTTGTTCAGTGAAATTCGAACCGCGCCACGACGCGCCGCCGCCAGGGCAGGCTGAGCGGGCTTTCGATCACGCCATGACGTTCGTAGGCGTGGATGAAGCGGAAATCGGGGGTCGCACCGGCCGACGAGAGCACGCCCACGTGGCGCGCCGCCGCGCGCGCGCGCATCCGGAAAAGCAGAATTTGGCCGGGGCGCATGGTTGCCGACGGGGGGAGTTCGGTCAGCTGCCGCGCGAGCGCGCGCCAGAGCGTTTCGCCCGCGTCGGGTTCGTCCCAGGCGGCGCCGTAGAACGGAACGGGCGGGATCGCCGCGCCGTGGAGGTCCTGCCAGAGGCCGCGCACGAGGCCGAGGCAGTCGCAGCCGATGCCCTTGCGCGCCGCACGGTGGCAGTAGGGGGTGCCCAGCCAGTCGCGGGCAAGGCGCGCGACGGCTTCCGACCGGTCCACGCTCATCGACGGCGACCGCCATCATTGACGCCATCGCCGCGCGGCATCAGGGTCAGCCAATCCTCGCCCGGGATATGCGGGAAGCCGCGGAAGTTGACTTGATTGGCGAATTTTTCACGACAGGTCGCGAAGCGCTTGTCGCAGCCTGCCTCCAGCCGGATCGCGTCGCCCGGCGCGGGCGTGGCGCCCGGTGCGGCCCAAAGCTCGATTTGGCGCGCATCGCCGGCGTTGTGGTCGCGCTTGATCAGGCCGGTGAGGCCCCCCGCCGCGCCGTCCAGAAACCGCACCCGCCCGGCGGTGAACCAGCCGGAGGCGTGTGTTTCCAGCGGCGGCAGCGTCAGGAGGGCGCCGCTTTCAGCGACCGCGGTAATCTGACAGAGGTCGAAATAGCCCGGTGAGGCGAGATCGAAGCCGCAGGCGCTGTCGCCCAGAACCACGGGGCAGAGCGCGCCGAAGACGCGGCCAGCGCCGCGCGAGAGGGGTTCGGAGAGCCCGCGCAGTTCGACGCGAAACGCGCCGCCCGCCCGTGTGATCTCGCCCAGCGTGCCGCGGAAGAGGAGTTGCCGGTCGGTGACCGAGGTCCAGTCGACCTGCCAGATGCGTAGTTCGGCGGCGTCGTAGCGACCGGCGAAGATGTCGGCCTCGGTCAGGCCGGCGCTGCTGAGTGCCCCGGAGGCTTCGGTGTTGTCGGTCGACAGCCCCGTGGTCTGCATCAAGGCTTTCGCGGTCATGCCGGTTTCGGCGCGAAACAGGATGCCGTCGAAGTCTAGGTCGCGGTCGTGGTCGGTAAAGCCGAGAACGCGTCCGTCGCGGCGACTGAGCGCCCAGGCGCGGGCGAGGGTTGACGTGCCGCCGCTCACAGCCGCACCTCGATCACCGGGATCTTCGGGATCTCGCCCGCCGCGAAGCTGGCGAGCGAGATCTGGATCAGGTCGGTGTCGAAACGGACCGGGACGTCGAATTCGTAGCCCGCGGTGATGGTCGCCGCCGGTGCGGGCGGGGTGTCGAAGCTCACGAGACCGGTCGCGGTATCCAGTGCCCAGCCCGCGTCTGCCGCCATCTCGACCCCGTCGATGGCGACGCGCAGGGTACCGGCGACGGGCTTGCGGATGGGGCGCACGACGCTGGCGTCGCCCGAGCGGTAGGTCTTGACCAGCGCGAAGGCCTGCTGCGCGCCGTCACCGCTGCCGATCACCTGATCGGTCGCGGCGATGGCATTCGCGGCGCGGGCAGACTTGAAATCGACCCAGTCCTTCCAGCGAAAGGCGTGAAGCATCCCCTGGCGGGCCTCGAAAAAGGCCAGGACCGTTTCAAGGTCATCGAGCGAACGCAGGCCGACCCCGGCATCGTAGCGTCGGCGCGACTGGGCCCAGGGGGTGTTGCGTTCCTCGTGACCGTTGGCGAAGGTCACGATCTCGGTGCGTCTCTCGGGGCCGCCGAGCGATCCGAAGCTGAGGTTGGTGGGGAATCTGACGTCGTGGAAGGCCATGCGCTTACCCGTTCCTGTGCCCCTGCGCGAGCAGGCGGTTCATCTGCGCGGCGATCTGGCTCTGGCTGCGCTGGAAGCCGGCGACATCCGGGGTCGAGATGTTGATCACCACATTGACCGGCCGTGCCGCACCGCCGTCGGCCCGCACGCCCAGCCGACCATCGGCGCCGCGGGTCAGGGGCATGATCGCCTCGGGTCCGGCCTCGCCCATCAGGCCGGTGCCGTTGCGCATCGGAAAGGTGACCGGGCCCGAGACGACGCCGCCCCTGGCAAAGGGCATGACCCTTCCCTGGCTGAAGGCGCCGCCGTTGGCGAAGGGCATGACGTTTGCCATCATGCCCGAAAGGCCGGAGGCGAGCGCGCCGCCGAGGGCGTTCTGCACCGGGCGCATCGCGGCGCCGTAGAGGGTGTTGGAAATCGACCGGCCCAGTTGCCGCATCGCGTCCGACAGGCGGCCGCCGTCGAAGACCACGCCATCGAAGGCTCGGCGCACGCCCGAGCCGAAGGAGCGCGACATGCCCTCGACCTCGCGTCCCGTGGCGTTGAGGGTCCTGCCCATCTGCGCCAGTTCGGCGTCGAACACGGCGATCATGTCGGTGGTCGGCCCGAGGCGCGCTTCAAGCTGGGCGATCTGCGCGCTGATGTCATCGAGGTCGTTCATTCGCCCCCCTTGGGATTTCGGTGCGCCGGATCATCCGGAAATTGCGCCATCAACGCATCGAGCGAGGCGCGCGAGAATCCGGCATCGCCCGCCTCGCGCCCGAGCATGAGCATCAGTTCCAGCGGCGTGAGGGCCCAGAACTCGCCAGGCTTCAGGCCCAGCCCGTGAAGGCCCGCGCGCATCAGGCCCGCCCAGTCGATCCGTCGGCTGGACGATGTCATCAGCCGGCCTCGGGCAGGGCGAAGGACCGCGCCAAAAGTTGCGCGGCGGTGCGCGCGGCCTGCATCGGGCCGCCCACCAGATCGGCATGGGCCAGGGTTTCGGCGTCGCCGCGCCAGCCGCCGCCGCGCAGCCCCGCAAGGATCAGCGCCAGTACGTCGCGGGCCGAGAAGCGACCGCCTTCGAACCGTTCGACCAGATCGACCAGGCTGTCGGCGCCAAGGGTTTCTTCCAGTTCGGCCAGCGCGCCCAGCGTCAGTTTCAGAACAT
The DNA here is from genome assembly GCF_017811755.1 of Pararhodobacter sp. SW119. Taxonomy (GTDB): domain Bacteria; phylum Pseudomonadota; class Alphaproteobacteria; order Rhodobacterales; family Rhodobacteraceae; genus Pararhodobacter. Next base: position 101,517 of record NZ_JADDJF010000008.1, read on the forward strand.
GACGCTGACCGTCCAACACCAGCGCGACTTCGCCCCTGAAGGGATTAACCATCGCTGCCCCCTCAATGTGCGGTGAAGTTCAGCGCGCCCGCCGAGGCGAGCGACAACTCATAGCTGGCCTCGCCGTTGTGCGAGCCGGAGTATTCGATCGCGGTGATCTGGAAAGGCCCGTCGATCGTGCCGAAGTCGGGGATGATCACTCGCATCTGCGGGATCTCGCCGGCAAAGAACGCCGCGCGCGCGCGCTCATCGGTGGCTGCGTCGCGGAAGACTCCGGAACCCGTCAGCGACGCCGATTTGACCCCTGCCCCGCCCAGCAGCTCGCGCCAGCCGCCGGCGCTGTCGAGGTTGGTCGTATCCACCGTTTCGGCGTTGAAGCTGATGCGCGTTGCGCGCAGTCCCGCCACGGTTTCGAAATCACCCGTGCCGGTCATGTCCATCTTGATCAGCAGATCCTTGCCTTTCTGAACCGCCATCGACTTCCTCCAGTTCTGAAAATCGCGCCAAGGGGCGCATCAACCTTCGATCCGCGCCCGGAAGCGCAGCTCAACCTGTCGCCCCCGGCCGCCGTCGATCCGGCGTGCCTGGGCTTGGTGGAACCACATGTGGACCAACCGGCTCGGCCCCAGATCTAGCGGAGGATCCTGGAGCAAGACACTCACCCGACCCGCAATCCGCTTGGCGGTAGAGAACCCCGCGGCATCGCTGACCACGCTGATGGTGAAGCGGTGCTCGGCGCCGGGGCCGCTGGCATCCGACCGATCGATCACGTCCTCGGGGCCTAGCAGGACATAGGTTCCGCGCGGCGCGCCCGGAGGCAGGGCGTCATGGACGGGCACGCCGGCCGAGGCCAGGTCGGGATCGGCCTGAAGCAACTGAAAGATCGCCCCCTGCAGATCGGCCGCGCAGCTGTAGCTCATATCGGAACCCTTTCGCGCGCGTGGCAGATCAAAAATGCGCCCAAGGGATCGGCCTCGCTGACAGCAACGATATTGAAGATGCGGGAGCCATCGCGGAAACGCTGGCCGGGGCGCGGGCGTTGCGGGCTGTCGTGTGGTGCGGAACGCAGAAAGATGCGGAACGCCATCTGTCCTTCCGGCACGATGTCCCCGCGCACCTCGCGCGCCGGCCCCGGGCTGAGTTCGGTCCAGTGAGTGCCGAGGGAGTGCCAGTCGGTAGCATGCCCACCAGCGCCGTCCTGCGTGAACTGCGCCTGTTCCAGGAGCATTGGACGGTTGAGCGAATACCTGTTCATCCGCGATGCCCCCCCGCTGTCAGTCTGGTCGGAGTCCAGCGCGCGATCATTGCGCTGACCGTCGCGGGGGTTCCTGCGCCGGTGCGGTCCTCGAAAAATCGCGCGGCGAGTATCATCACGGCATGGGCAAGATCGTCGGGCACGGCGTCCCAGGACGGGCCGAAGCCCGCGGTGAAGTCGATCTCGACCAGACCACCAATCGGGATCGCCGGCATCATGGCACCGCGCGCGACGATCTGCGGTCTATGGCGATCGGGAAACAGCCGGTAGCGGTCCGATGCGACGATCGTTGGACTGTTGGCGCGATTACGAAGCGTGATCGCCTGGATCGCGGTCACCGGGGCGACCGGCAGGGTCTGCGCGTCGATGGTCCGCCAGTTGCGCAAAATCAGTTTGAATCCCCGCTGAAGCAGGATCTTGCCGCTTTCGGCCTCGATCCGTGCAATTGCCGCAGACAAATGTCGGGCGAGTTCGGGATCGAGCGACGCGCTGTCGGCAAAACCGACGCCAAGGCGCAGGTGCGCACGGAAGGTCGCAACTGGCAGATCTTCCGCCGCGATGGCCGTGGTTTCGATCAGATCCATGCGAAATTCTCCAGACCAGGTAGAAAAAACGGCGCAGGAACGCCCCCGCATCGCTCGGACGGAGGGGAGCAGCTGGACGATGCGAGGTGATGCGACATCAAGATGGACACCCCGCGAACCTGCGCCGCAACCGGTTCGGGCCGATTCGCCAATCGACCCGAACCGATGCTCAATTCACGGCGAACTTCAGGATCTTGATCGCCTTGAAATCGGTGACGTCGCCGCCCACGCGCTTGGTTGCGTAGAACAGCACATGCGGCTTGGCGCTGAACGGGTCGCGCAGAACCCGCAGGTCCGGCCGTTCGGCAACGGTGTAGCCGGCGGTGAAGTCGCCAAAGGCGATCGCATAGGCGTCCTCGGCAATGTCCGGCATGTCTTCGGCGACCAGCACCGGATAGCCCATCAGACGCGCGGGTTCGGCGGCTGCCAGACCATCGGACCACAGGAAGCGGCCGTCAGCGTCCTTCATCTTGCGCACGGCGCCCGCGGTTTTCGAGTTCATCACGAAGACCGCGTTGGCGCGATAGCCGGCTTCAAGCGCGTAGACCAGATCGACGATGGCATCGGCGGAGTTCGTGCCGAGGAAATCGCCCGCCGCGCCCGTCGCCACGTACCCCAGCGACCCCCAATCCGCGAGGTTTTCGGGGACGATCGCATGGTCGAGGAAACCACGCGGCTTGTCGACGCCATCGCCGTGAATGAAGGCCGAGGCCTCGGCGCGGGCGAACTTCTGGGCGATCCGGTCGGCAAGCCAGCCCTCGACGTCGAAGGCGCTGTCTTCCAGCAGTCGCTGGCTGGCCTTGGGCATGGCCGAAAGCTCGTGCAGGCGGATCGAGATCCGGTCAAGGACCGGACTGGCGGTGTCGGCAACGGGGTCGCTTTCGCTGGCCCAACCCGAACCGATTTCGCTGTGATCGACCAGAACGTCGAAGCTGGACGCCTCGACCTGGACGACATTCGCGATCGATCGGAGCGAGGAGGACGCGTAGAGCACCCCTCGAATCCGATCGGTGGTCTGCGGATCCACAAGGTAGCCCCCTTCGGAGTTGACGGACGTGTTCATCCCCTTGCCTTCGAGCACGAGGCCGCGCAGCGCGTCATCGTCGCCAGAGCGCAGGTAGGCGTCGAATGCCTTCAGATGCAGGTTCTGACAGCCATCGCCGGTCGACAGCGGGGGGCGTTGGGACTTGATCGAAAGTTTACGGTCCAGCATGGTGAGACGCTCGTCATGTTGTTGAAGATTGGTCTTGATTTCAGTTCGGAAGGATCTGATCTCGTTCACGAAACCATCCATTGCCGACTTCAGTCGACGCGCCTCGTCGCCAGGCTCGAGCGCGGTGTCCATATCCTGGCCGTAGCCCGGAACCTGTGGTGTCATGGCTGTCATCCTTGAGTGTTTGCGTCAGTCATTGAGCCGGATCCGCCCGGCCATAGGGTCGGGTCATCCCTGTACCCGCCTGTCCCACGCCGGTCGAAACCGGCAGGCGTTGATTGGTCGCGCAGGCGACGCATGGGCTTCATTCCCGCATTGCTGCGCGCGCGGAGTCGATCCCCTGCGCCAGCACCGCCATTGCCGCCGCGATGTCGTCCGTCACGGAAGCGCCTTTTGCCGCCACCCGGGCGACCGAAAGCATGGGGAAGGTCACCAGCGACACCTCCCAGAGTTCCAGTTCCAGCAGCCTGCGCCCGCCGCCCGGCGATTTCTCGGATCTGACCGTTCGATAACCGATCGACAGGCCATCGACGGCGCCAGCCTCCATCAGCGCCGCGGCTTCTCGCGCGCGCGTCACTTCGGTCAGCAAGCGACCTTCGACCCAAAGGCCGCGCTCATCTTCGCGCACGGTGTCCCAGACGCCGATGGGCTGCGACGCGTCGTGCTGCCAGAGCATACGCACCCGCCCGCCCGCTGCCGCCAGCCGCGCAAGCGAGGCTGCATAGGCGCCCGGCACGACGGTGTCGCCGCCCTGATCGCGCGCCCCGAAGATCGAGGCGTAACCTGCGACCTTCGATCCATCGTGGATGCGAAGGGCCTCTTCAGGTCGGTTGAACTTGGTCTCCAACATCAAGGACGCCTCTCTCACAAACGGGTCGCCAGCAAAGCCAGCGCGCCATGCATCAGAACCCCGGCCGCGACCCCGTAGACCGCCAGCCACAGTCGCTTTTCCAGCCGTTCGATCATCGTCTCGATCCGGTTCAGGCGGTATTCTAGCCCTGCGCGCCGTTCTTCCTCGACACGCTCCTGGGCGTCGATCCGGGCCTGCGCGAGGTCGAAGCTGTCATAGAGAAAGCGGGACCCACCCACCGTGCGCCGCGCGACGTTCATGTATCCTCCGCCAGCCGGGGGAGGCCCAGAAGCACGCGCTTCTCGGCATCGCTCAGAAAACTTGCCTCGCTCACCCGACGCCACTGCTGCTCGCGCTCGGCCGACAGCGCAGGAACCTGGTCGAGGTCCGGCTTGAGTTCGACCGCCGCGCCGACATGGCCCGAAAGCCAGTGTCCCAGCGCCGCCGTGACTTTCGCCGCCAGGGGCAGCACCGTAAGCCGGTAGAAGGCGCGATTGGCCTCCTGATAGTTTGCGTAGGTCGCGTCGCCGGGAATACCCATCAGCATCGGCGGCACGCCGAAAGCGATGGCGATTTCGCGCGCCGCGGCTTCCTTGGTCTTGTGAAACTCCATGTCCGAGGGGCTGAATCCCATCGGTTTCCAGTCCAGCCCCCCTTCCAGCAACATCGGACGCCCGGCGTTGCGTGCGCCCATATGGTGGTGTTCCATCTCCGATTGCAGGCGCTCGAACTGCTCGTTCGACATCTTGGCCTGCCCGTCGGCGCCCTTGTAGATGATTGCTCCGGAAGGGCGCGCGGCGTTGTCCAGAAGCGCCTTCGACCAGCGCGAGGCCGCATTGTGCACATCGATCGCCGTGGCGGCCGCTTCCAATGGCGAAAGACCGTAGTGATCGTCGGTCGGATGGTAGGCGCGGATATGGCAGACCGGCATCTCGGCGGGTTCGGCGCCCATGAGGAATCGATGCTTGCGTCCACTCACGCTGTAATCATAGGCCTGCGGCCAGCCATCCGGCCCCGGCACCACGCTCATCCGATCGGAACGCAGTACATGCAGTTCCGACGGCATGCCGCCAGCGGGGGCCACGGCCTCGACATAGGCGTTACCGGAAAGCAGAAGTTGGGCGTAGATCGCCTCAAGAAACTCGGCTTTTCCCTGTATCGGATTCGGGCGGCGCATCAGTGACAGCAGGGGATGCTGTTCATACCGCCGCTCGGCATCCTGCAGGATCAGCGGCAAGGCGGCAGCCGCTTCGGTGATCATGCGGACCACGCGAAACCCCATCGGATTTCGCTGGAAGCCCACGCGCGTCAGCGACCCGGTATCTCGCGCCGTCCAGTTGACCCTGGTCGCTGCCTGAATCGCGGCGATCTTGCCGACCGGCCCCGCAGTCAACGGCCCCACGGCCGAGGCCTTGGCCTCGGGCACCGTGTCCGCCGACTTTCGAAAGAAATCGAACATGCGAAACCTCTTCGTCTTTCGCCCGAGCCGAGCAGTCGGCAAGCGGACGGTGGCTTGGGGGCAGGCGTGATACGCTCGGCGCCACCTGGGCTTGGTCTGTGTTTTCGACGAGATTCCTGAAGATGGCGAAAGGCGAGCGTACGCTGCCCCCGCAACGCGGTAGTCGAATGCGCTAGGGCCGGCAGATTGCTGTAGCTCCGTGAAAATGGCACAGGCGATCAGCCGCCACGTTGACGGGAAGAGAGCATCAAGGATTCTGACGCACGTGAAGATTCGCAACGAAACCCCGGCCGACGCCGATCAGATTCGACGCATCACCGAGGATGCGTTCGCCGGTTCAGCGCACAGTTCAGGCACCGAAAGCGCGATCATCGACGCGCTCCGTCGCGAAGGGTCACTCACCCTGTCGCTGCTGGCTGAGGAAGGCGACGAAATCGTTGGCCATGTCGCGTTTTCGCCCGTGCTTGTCGGCGGGCGCGAAGTGGCCTGGTTCGGCCTCGGCCCGGTGTCGGTGCGGCCCGACCGACAGCACGAGGGCATCGGTGGCACCCTGATCTGCGAGGGATTGTCGCGTCTACATGCGCAAGGTGCCCGGGGATGTGTGGTTCTCGGCGATCCGGGGTACTATCATCGCTTCGGCTTCATGACCGATGCGAAACTTCGGTTTCCAGGGGTCCCAGCCGAGTATTTCATGTGCCTGGCTTTCTCCGATCCGATCCCGACAGGGGTCGTCAGCTACCACAGCGCATTCGGTGCGTCCTGACAGACGCTCGACACGGGCCAGGAGAGCGCTCGAAAAAGGCTGTCGGAAGAGGTTGCCTTCTTCCCACCCTCAGAGCGTGCGCACCCGCGGATCACGCCAGCGTGAGGCGGGTTCAATAATTAACTCGTGCAGCGCCCAGACCAATGCATCGACACGATCGGGGCTGCCCGGCCCGCAAAACCCCTGCGCCGTCATTAGCGCCATCTGTTCCTCCAGCAAGGACAGACCGGGCATGTGCTTCACGCGGCGCTGTTCATAAAGCGCGGCCACAGGCTCTGCGCGCGCAGCCTTGCCAATCGTTGCGCGCACGGCGCGGTAGGGAACCAGCGGATCGACCTGCCGCAGGACACCCGCGATCAGGTCACCGCCCTGATTGACTTCGGCCACAACACGATCGGCGCCGTGTCGCGCCTTCGCCGCGAGCGCGGCCTCCGCCCATTCCGACGGCGAGACGGCGGCAACGCTAGCATCCTCGATCACATATGCGCGCCAGTCCTTGACCGGGCCTTCGGTCATCGCCCCCACGACCAGGATGCCACAAACGTCCGATTTCGCGTGCCCGGTCACCGAGGGGTCGATGGCGACTACGATGCGGGACAAAGCGGGCAGTTCACGCACGCGCGCCGCCTCGATCAGGGCGCTTGGAAACAGAGTGCCCTCGGCATCCTCCAGCAGGACGCCTTCCAGTTCCTGGCGGCCCAGCCGGGTCGCACCGTAACGCTGTTGCATTTCCTCAAGGAAAGACGCCGCCAGCCACGCCTTGTTGGCGCTGGTCGGGGCATGGGTGGATACCGTGCTGGGCAAGCCGAGGATTCGCTTCAGCGTGGGTTGCGCCCGCGGTGTGGTGGTGACGATCTGCTGCGGGTGATCGCCCAGTCGCAACGCGAACTGCAGCATGTCCCAAGCCTCTTCCGCCTTTTTCCACTTGGCCAGTTCGTCGGCCCAGGCTGCGTCGAATTGCGGGCCGCGCAGCGCCTCGGGCTCGGTCGCCGAGAAGGCCTGTGCGGTGGCCCCGTTCGGCCAGACCAGTCGGCGCTTCGACGCCTCCCACTCCGGGCGGCGGTCGGGGGGCGAGCAGGCCATGATGCCACTGTCGCCAAAGATCATCACGTCCCGCACCTGGTCGTAGGTCTCGCCCACCAGGGCCACACGGTTGGCGCGGCCCGGATCGCCGGGGCGGCCGCCTTCAACCTGCGCACGCACCCATTCGGAACCGGCACGGGTTTTCCCCGCGCCACGCCCGCCGATACAGACCCAGGTCCGCCATGCCCCGCCCGAGGCCGTGGCCTCGGGCGGCAACTGATGCGGCAATGCCCAGAACTCGAAAAGCCAGGGCAATGCCATCAGCGCCTGATCGCTCAGGTCATTCAGGAACGCTTCCTGCACCGGCGCTGGTGCGCAAGCGATCCATTCGGCGTCGGATTTCGGCGCGTGCGGCGCCGAGGTCGAGTTCGCCAATCCCGGCATCGTCGAGTTCCCCTTTGAGATATTTGTAGAACTTGCCCCTGTCATTGACCGCGAGTGTGCCAAGTTTGGTAAACTCATCGAGCGCCACCTTTGCCTGTGGGAAATTCTGATGCTCCCCAGCTTCCAGTTCCGCCTGCAGGGTGGCAAACCTGTCGGCGGCCTTGGTTAGCGTTTCGATCATGAAGCGCGCGATATTGCGCTCTCTCGCCTGTTCCAGTTCGAGCTCGTTCTTGTTTATCGTTGTCGTTTCTTGTTTCATTTTTTTTGCCCGTTCTCATGCTGCTCCGCACGAGCGAAAAGAAAAAGCGGCCCGGGGGCGTACCCCGTGCCGCTTTTGCAATTCTTCCAGCTTGCCCGAATGTCTACATCAAGGCGTACGCAAAGTCAATTTGACTCCGCCGTGATCCCGCCGGGAAAAAGCCTAAAATCTGCCACATTCTGCCAAGGTCGCAGCGCAACTCATTGACTTCGCTGCTGCGCTTCGATCTCGCGCCAGCGGGCCACGTTGCTGTTGTGGTCGGCCAGGTTGGTCGCGAACGCATGTCCCCCGGTCCCATCCGCGACGAAATAGAGGTAAGGCGTCTCATCCGGGTTCAGAGTCGCCTCGATCGCCGCACGGCCGGGATTTGCGATCGGCGTGGGCGGCAATCCGTCGATCTGATAGGTGTTGTAGGGCGTGCGCGCATCCAGTTCGGACCGCCGCAATCCCCTGCCCAGAACGCCCTCGCCCTGCGTGATCCCGTAGATCACTGTCGGGTCCGTCTGCAGGCGCATCGGAACGCGCAGTCGGTTGACGAAGACACTGGCCACCTGCGGGCGCTCCTGCGGCTGGCCAGTCTCCTTCTCGACGATGGAGGCCAGGATCAGCGCCTCTTCCGGGCTGTCGAGCGGCAGTCCCTCAGCGCGATTTTCCCATGCCGCGGAGAGGATCGCGCTTTGCCGGGCCTGCATCTCGTCGATCAAGGTGGCGCGATCGGCGCCCGGACGGACCTCGTAGCTTTCCGTCGCCAGCGATCCCTCCGCCGGCACCTCGGGCAATTCCCCTTCCAGGAACGGGGCATTGGTCAACGCAAACCAGACCTGCCAGCTTGTCACCCCTTCCGCCAGGGTCACGCGAAAACGCGTGTCGGCCTGCTCCAGAACGGCGTCGAACTCTTCCGGCCGGTCCTCCGAATCGACGGGCATCAGCGCCACCTCGGCAAACCGGCCGGTTGCCGTGTCCAGATCGCGGACCAGCAGTTCGGCGCGCGTCACGCCGACGCGCAGCACCACCTCCGTCCCGCAGGTGGACGCCCCCCCGCGTGTCACGATGTCCAGAATCTGGTCCATCGAGACGCCGGGTTCGATCAGATAGGAGCCGAACCGCAGTCGATCATCGCGTTCGGTGTACTGGGCACCGATGCGGAACAGGATGCCGCTCGAGATCGCCTCCTGCGCCTCCAGTTGCCGGGTGACCGCGCGCAGATTCGCCCCCTGTTCGACCCGCAGGCAGATCGCCTGCTCCAGCGGGCCTTCGGCGTGGAAGCTGCGCTGACCCATCGCCAGCACGCCGCCGAGGACCACGAAACCGACGATCAGCAGCGTCAGCGCGTTTGCCGCAATGTGCTTCCACATCAGTCGCGGACCCGCCCCATGATCAGGCTGGCATTGGTCCCGCCGAAGCCGAAGGAATTGGACAGCACGACATCGATTTTCCGTTGGCGGGCTTCATGCGGGGCCAGATCCATCGCGCTTTGCACCGCGGGATTGTCCAGGTTGATCGTCGGTGGCGCCTTCTGGTCGCGGATTGCCAGAATGCAGAAGATGGCCTCGACGGCACCTGCCGCGCCCAACAGGTGTCCGATGGAGGACTTGGTCGAACTCATCGTCGTCGCGGCGGCCGCGTCGCCCAGAAGCCGCTCGACCGCGCCCAGTTCGATCGTGTCGGCCATGGTCGAGGTGCCGTGCGCGTTGATGTAGTCGATCCCAGAGGGCTCGAGTCCGGCGCGCTTCAACGCCGCCGCCATCGAGCGGTACCCGCCATCGCCGTCCTCGCTGGGGGCGGTGATGTGATAGGCATCGCCCGAAAGTCCGTAGCCAAGCACCTCGGCATGGATCTTCGCGCCCCTTGCGCGCGCATGCTCCAACTCCTCCAGCACGACGACGCCCGCGCCCTCGCCCATGACGAACCCATCGCGATCCGCGTCGTAGGGGCGGCTCGCAGCCTTGGGGTCGTTCCCGCGTTTGGTCGAAAGCGCCTTGCAGGCGTTGAAACCCGCGATCCCGATCTCGCTGATCGGGCTTTCCGCGCCGCCCGCCACCATCACGTCGGCATCGCCGAATGCAATCAGCCGCGCCGCGTCGCCAATGGCATGCGCGCCGGTGGAACAGGCGGTCACGACCGCGTGGTTCGGCCCCTTGAAGCCGTAGCGGATGCTCACCTGGCCCGAGATCAGGTTGATGAGCGCGCCGGGGATGAAAAAAGGCGAGACCCGCTTCGGCCCGCGCTCCTTGATCAGCACCGCGGTTTCCGCAATCGTGCTCAGGCCGCCGATGCCCGATCCGATCATCACCCCGGTGCGCAGCAGGCTTTCCTCGTCCTCCGGCGTCCAGCCCGCATCCTCGACCGCCTGTTGCGCGGCGGCCATGCCGTAGAGGATGAAGTCGTCGACCTTCCGCTGTTCCTTGGGCGCCATCCAGTCGTCGGGGTTGAATGTCCCGTCCGCCCCATCGCCGCGTGGTATTTCGCAGGCATAGGTCGTTGTCAGATGGCTCGGATCGAAGCGCGTGATCGGCCCCGCGCCCGACTTGCCGGCCAGCAGGCGCGTCCATGTCGCCTCGACCCCGCAGCCCAGCGGCGTGACCATTCCCAATCCGGTGACGACAACTCGGCGCATTTTGACCTCCGATCGCAGTTCCGTTTGCTGATACACACACTTTCCGCGCGCGAAAAGCCCGCGCTCGCCATTCGGGCGAGTGCCCGCCCGAAGCCAATGTCACCCCAGCATCACGATCTGGACATCTGCGACATTCGTGCCGGTCCCGCCGGTGACCAGCAGGTCGCCCGCTAGCTGTAGCGCCCTGTGGCTGTCGTTGTCGGCCAGAAGCGCGCGCCAGTCGCCGCCCGCGGCCGCGATCCTGTCCAGCGTTCCACCATCGACCAGTCCGCCCGCCGCCTCGGTGGGGCCATCGCGCCCGTCGGTGCCGCCCGAGAGAAAGACCCAGGGTCGGGCAATCCCCTCCATCCCCGCCGCGACCCGCAACGCCAGTTCCTGGTTGCGTCCACCCCTGCCCCGCCCCTGCAGGGTCACCGTCGTCTCACCCCCACAGACCGCCAGGATCTCTCCTGCCGGTGCCGCCCGCATCCGCGCCACCAGCCAGTCGGCGGCCGCGCCCACATCGCCCGTCAGCCGATCCGTCCATATCGTCGCGGCCGACGCCGAAACCATCGCCGCCAGCGACATGCCGTTCGACCCGATCAACCGGTTTTCGGCCTGGACGCGCTGTGCGCCGTCCTCGCTACGATCCAGTGCCTCGCGCACCGACACAGGCATCCGGTCCCAGAGGTTGCGCGTCACCAGCAGTTGCCGCGCCTCTTCTCTCGCGCAAATTGGCGCCACCGTCAGACCCGAGGCGACGACGCGCAGGTCATCCCCGATCACGTCGGACAGGATCAGGGCGACCACTCGCGCCGGCGCTGCGGCACGCGCCAGCCCGCCGCCTTTCAGCCGCGACAGGCGTTGCCGAACGGAGTTCATTCCGGTGATGTCCATTCCCGCAGCCAGCATCAGCCGGTTGGCCTGCGCCTTGTCCTCCAGCGATACGCCCGGCACCGGTGCCGCCAGCAGGGCCGAGCCCCCACCCGAAATCAGGGCCAGAACCACATCGCCGGCCCTCGTCCGGGCCAGCATCGCCTCCACCGCCTCGGCGGCGCGCAGCCCGCCCGCGTCGGGCACCGGGTGGCCCGCGACATGCACCTCGGCACCATCCAGCGGCGCGGCGTTTTCGGCGTTTGTCACGACGATCACGCCGCTTGCCGGGATGCTTTCGGCCAGATGCTCCTGCGCCGCCGACGCCATGGCACGCGCGGCCTTGCCCACCGCAACGATCCAGACCCGCACCCCGCGGACATCCATCTCGGCAAGCGCGTGCGCCACCGCCGGGCCAGGGTCGGCCGCGGCCACCGCCACGCCGAAAAGTCGCGTTGCCTCCGCCCGCATCGCCTCGATCATCACAGCCTCCGCTTCTACCGCATGACTGGCACAAACCCATCGCCGCTGCTAGAAGCGCGGGAGGCAGAAAACGGGGGGAACATGTTCGATCTGACGGGAAAGCGCGCGCTGATCACCGGCGCCTCGGGGGGGATCGGTGCCGCGATCGCGCGGGTGCTGCACGGCGCTGGCGCGACGGTCGGCCTGTCCGGCACGCGCGAGACGCCGCTCACGGACCTGGCCAGGGAACTGGGCGAACGCGCGCATGTGCTGCCGTGCGACCTGTCCGACCCCGCCGCCGTGGACGCCCTTCCGAAAACTGCGGCAGACGCGATGGGCGGTCTCGATATCCTGGTCAACAATGCCGGCATCACCCGCGACCAGATCTTCATGCGCATGTCCGATGCCGATTGGCAGGCGGTTCTGGATGTCAACCTGACCGCCGCCATGCGCCTCTGCCGGGGCGTCATGCGCCCGATGATGAAGGCGCGCTGGGGTCGGATCGTCAACATCTCGTCCATCGTCGGCGCCACCGGTAACGCCGGTCAGGCGAATTATGCCGCCGCCAAGGCCGGATTGATCGGCCTGACCAAGTCGCTTGCCGCCGAGGTGGCCAGCCGGGGAATCACCGCCAACGCGGTCGCGCCCGGCTTTATCGCCACCGCCATGACCGAAAAGCTGACCGACGAGCAGAAAACCCGGATAAACGGGCAGATTCCCGCCGGCCGCATGGGCACGCCCGAGGAAATCGCCGCCGCCGTCCTCTATCTGGCCAGCGACGAGGCCGCCTATGTCACCGGCGCGACCCTGCATGTGAACGGCGGGATGGCGATGATCTGAGGCCGATTCCCGCCCCTTGCGAAAGCGTTTGCCATGCCGCATGACTGTGCTATAGGCGGCGCTGATCGAGCCGGGACCTGCCCGCGCTGGTCAATGCCTGCATTGCCGAGCATGTGCAGGCGGCGCCTGGTAGGGGCAGTAGGACAAGAACGGCGGGTTCCGCCGAAACACACGAGGAAATGACATGAGCGACATCTCAGAGCGCGTGAAGAAGATTGTGGTCGAACATCTCGGTGTCGACGAAGAGAAGATCACCGAAAACGCCTCTTTCATCGACGATCTGGGCGCTGACAGCCTCGACACGGTCGAACTTGTGATGGCTTTCGAGGAAGAATTCGGCATCGAGATCCCCGATGACGCCGCCGAGAACATCCAGACTTTCGGCGATGCGGTGAAGTTCATTTCCGACGCGGCCTGACCCGTCGCGCCAGACAGCACCGAACGAAATTTGTGGCGCCCTTTCCCCGGAAAGGGCGCCATTCGCATTTCGGGCAGGGCCGCACCGGCCTTGAAGCCTTGCCCGTTTCGCCGTCGCCGAGATAGAAGCACCCGCTACCGCCCCCTGTCCGCATGGGGCGCCAACAAGGGGCAGACATGCCGAATAGCCGGAACGCGCCGCCGACAGACGCCGTGCCCGCCTCGCTCGGGCACCGGTTGCAGGACCGCGCGATTGGCGTGCTGATCGCGCTTCTTCTGCGGCTGCCCTACCGGCGACGCGTGGCGCTGATGGGATGGATCGTCTCGCGCCTCGTCGCGCCGCTTGCCGGCTGGCGCAAGCGGGTGCGCGCCAACCTTGCCCATGTCTTCCCCGACCTGCCGAGGGCCGAGGTCGAACGCATCGCCCGCAGGGTGCCCGAAAACGTCGGGCGCACGGTGATGGAGCTGTTCTCGGGTCCCGATCTGATCGCACAGACGCGGCATGTCCCGGTCGAGGGGCCGGGGCTGTCGGCGCTGCAGGCGGCGCATGATGCCGGCCGCCCGGTGATCCTCGCCACGGCGCATCTGGGCAATTACGACGCCGCGCGCGCGACGCTGCTGAACCGCGGCTATCGGCTGGGCGCGCTCTACATGCCGATGGCGAACCCGGCTTTCAACCGCCGCTACGTCGCCGCGATGGAGTCGCTCGGCGGGGAAATGTTCCCGCGCGGGCGCGCCGGGCTTTCCGGCATGATCCGGCATCTTCGGCAGGGGGGCGTGCTGGCGCTGGTCGTGGACCAGCACATGCACCATGGCGAGCCGCTGGATTTCATGGGCCAACCCGCGATGACGGCGATTTCCGCGGCGGAACTGGCGCTGAAGTTCGACGCGCCCCTGATCCCCGGCTACGCGCTGCGCACCGACGACCCCACTGGCTTTCGCGTCATCGTGGAGGCGCCGGTGCCGCCGGGCGATCCCGTCTCCATGACCCAGGCGCTGAATGACAGCGCCGCGGCGCAGGTCCGCGCGAACATGGATCAGTGGCTCTGGATTCATCGTCGCTGGAAGGGTGCACCCGACGCTTCTGCCGCCACTGGCGGCTGAACCAAACGGTCCCGGCGCTCAGCGCAGCCGCGCCGCCGCCACGATCTCGCCCTGCCCGCGTTCCTGCGCGACAACGACCAGCGGGTCGGTTCCGTCGATCTGCACCGACATTTCTAGCGGCGCGCGCATGTCCCAGGTGGCGATCGTCTGCCAGCTGGTGACGATGTTGTGGTACTCGCCTCGCCGCCCGGCATTCTCGCCGGCCTCGATCTCGACCATCGCGGTCGGTGCATAGCGGATCAGATGCAGCACCAGCGCCGCCTGCGCGTCCGGCGCCGTCTGCGCGCGCGCGGCAAACGCGGTATCCGCCAGTTCGGCGCCCGGGCGCGCAGCGATCAGCGGCGCGTCCTCCGCCTGTTCGTCGCGATGGGCGCGAATCTCCAGCGCGCCGCTGGGCGCGCGGGTCAGTTCCAGTATGATCTCGGCCTTCTGGCGGCGGTGATGGTCGATGGCGTTCATCACCTGCATGACGCGAAACCCCTCGATCACGTCGTCGCCGTTGACGATCACCTGCGGCGTGTAGATCGTCGAATGACCGTTGCGCCGGGCGTAGCGCTTCTGGCGTTCGGCGTGTTCGGGCAGTGCGAAGGTGTCCGCCCAGCCGATATAATCCCAGTAATCGACATGCAGGGCCAGCGCGATCACGTCCTCGCGCATCGCCAGTTGTGCCATCATCGCATCCGCCGGCGGGCAGGCCGCGCAACCCTGCGCGGTGAAAAGCTCGATCACCACCTGCCGCTCGGCCGACGCCCCGGGCAGCGAGACCTGCGCAACCGCCGGCGCCGCCAGCAGCAAGCCCGCCGCCCAGACCGCAATCCCCGCCATCAGCCCGGACGCGGGACGCGGCAGCCCGGACGCGGGACGCGGCGGGCCGTTGCGGAACGGGTCGCGGTCGACGGAATCGCGCGCGCCGGGAATCATGATTGCTCCTTTGCCTGAACCTTGTCTCGGGCCTCGCCCTTAATGCCAGCCAAGAAAGCACCGATGCAAGCGCGGGCAAGCACCGTGCGCACGGTTACACCCGGATGTGACCGCAGACAGCGTCTCGGCAGGCCTCGACTTTTCTGTGCACAATGGTATACAGAACACGTAACGGCCCTTGATCCCTCATCCCCGAACAGGCTAGAGAGCCGCAGCGAAACCTCTGTTTTCCAGAAGGGAGCCACCCAGATGCCCATCATTGTCGGCCAGGACAGCGCCAAGACGCGCAAGACACTCAGCGCGGGCGGCAAGACCATCGCCTACTACTCAATCCCCGCCGCCGAGGCCGCGGGACTAGGCGATTTCAGCAAACTTCCCGCGGCGCTGAAGGTCGTGCTGGAAAACATGCTCCGCTTCGAGGACGGCAAGACGGTGACGCAGGACGACATCCGCGCCTTCGCCGACTGGGCCGACAAGGGCGGCAAGAACCCGCGCGAGATCGCCTACCGTCCGGCCCGCGTGCTGATGCAGGACTTCACCGGCGTGCCCGCCGTCGTCGACCTGGCGGCAATGCGCGACGGGATCGTGGCGCTCGGTGGCGACGCGCAGAAGATCAACCCGCTGAACCCCGTCGACCTCGTGATCGACCATTCGGTGATGATCGACGAATTCGGCAATCCGCGCGCCTTCCAGATGAACGTCGACCGCGAATACGAGCGGAACATGGAACGCTACACCTTCCTCAAATGGGGGCAGAAGGCGTTCGACAACTTCCGCGTGGTCCCGCCGGGCACCGGCATCTGCCACCAGGTTAACCTGGAATATCTCGCCCAGACCGTCTGGACCGATCAGGACCAGAACGGCGACACCGTGGCCTATCCCGATACCCTGGTCGGCACCGACAGCCACACCACGATGGTCAACGGCCTCGCCGTCCTCGGCTGGGGCGTCGGCGGGATCGAGGCCGAGGCCGCGATGCTCGGCCAGCCGATCTCCATGCTGATCCCCGAGGTTGTCGGCTTCAAGGTCACCGGCGCCATGGTCGAAGGGGTGACCGCCACCGACCTCGTGCTCAAGGTCGTCAAGATGCTGCGCGATCACGGCGTTGTGGGCAAGTTCGTCGAATTCTACGGCGACGGCCTCGATCACATGCCGCTGGCCGACCGCGCGACCATCGCCAACATGGCCCCCGAATACGGCGCCACCTGCGGCTTCTTCCCCATCGACGGCGAAACCCTGCGCTACCTGCGCCAGACCGGCCGGCATGAGGACCGCATCGCCCTGGTCGAGGCCTATGCCAAGGAAAACGGCATGTGGCGCGACGAAAGCTACGCGCCGGTCTACACCTCGACCCTGCACCTGGACCTCGGCGATGTCGTTCCCGCCATCTCGGGCCCCAAGCGTCCGCAGGACCACGTGGCACTCGATGCCGCCGCCGGCGCCTTCGGCGACTATATCCGCGGCCTGCGCAAGGTGCCCTCGGCCCCCGAACTGGAAAAGGCCGACTGGGCGGAGGAGGGCGGCTCGCCCGGTCCGAACCATGTGCCCGGCGATCATGACGGCGTGAAATGGGTGACTGTCGCGGGCGAGGATTACAAGCTGCGCGACGGCTCCATCGTCATCGCCTCGATCACCTCCTGCACCAACACCTCCAACCCCTATGTGCTGGTCGGCGCGGGGCTTCTGGCCCGCAAGGCGCGCGCGCTGGGGTTGAACCGCAAGCCCTGGGTCAAGACCTCGCTCGCGCCCGGCAGCCAGGTGGTGACCGAATACCTCAACGCCGCCGACCTCAGCGAGGATCTGGACGCGCTCGGCTTCAACCTCGTGGGCTACGGCTGCACAACCTGCATCGGCAACTCCGGTCCGCTGCAGCCCGAGATCTCGAAGGCGGTGAACGACAACGACCTCGTCGCCGTCTCGGTCCTTTCGGGCAACCGCAACTTCGAAGGGCGCATCAGCCCCGACGTGCGCGCCAACTACCTCGCCTCGCCGCCGCTGGTCGTGGCCTATGCGCTGGCCGGCGACATGAACATCGATATCACCCGCGACCCGCTGGGAAATGACAAGGACGGCAACCCCGTCTACCTGAAGGACATCTGGCCCTCGACCCAGGAAATCGCCGAGATGGTCGAGAAGGTCGTCCACCGCGAGATGTTCATCGACAAGTACGGTGATGTCTTCAAGGGCGACGAGAAGTGGCAGGGCGTGCAGACCCCGGACACCGAGACCTACGACTGGCCCGCGACCTCGACCTACATCCAGAACCCGCCCTACTTCCAGGGCATGTCAAAGGAAAAGGGCTCGATCGAACCACTGAAGGGCGCGCGCATCCTCGCGCTTCTGGGCGACATGATCACCACCGACCACATCTCGCCGGCAGGCTCCTTCAAGGCCGAAACGCCGGCCGGCAAGTACCTGACGGAACGCCAGGTCGCGTCCAAGGATTTCAACAGCTACGGCTCGCGCCGGGGCAACCATGAAGTCATGATGCGTGGCACCTTCGCCAACATCCGCATCCGGAACGAGATGCTGGACGGCGTCGAGGGCGGCTACACGAAAGGCCCCGACGGCGAGCAGACCTCGATCTACGACGCCGCGATGGCCTGGCAGGATCAGGATGTGCCGCTGGTCGTCGTCGGCGGGGTGGAATACGGCGCCGGCTCCAGCCGCGACTGGGCGGCCAAGGGCACGAGCCTGCTGGGCGTCAAGGCCGTGATCGCCGAAAGCTTCGAGCGTATCCACCGCTCCAACCTCGTCGGCATGGGCGTCATCCCGTTCGAGTTCACCGACGGCGACAGCCGCAAGTCGCTCAAGCTGTCCGGTGAGGAGGAAATCTCGATCGAGGGGCTGGATGACGACGTCAAGCCGCTCTCCGAGGTGCCCTGCAAAATCGCCTATCCCGACGGCAGCGAAAAGACGATCACGCTCAAGTGCCGCATCGATACCGAGATCGAGGTCGACTACGTCAAGCACGGGGGCGTCCTGCACTACGTCCTGCGCAACCTCGCGCAATCGGCCTGAGCCGACCGACAAGCCGGATCAACGGCCGGGGCGTCTGTCCCCGGCCGTTTTCCATTTTGGCAAGAACAACTCTGTCGCATACGCAACGGGTCGACAGGGACAGAGGCTCCCGCTCAGCAAGTCCGGGCCGGTCCGAAACGTGCCGAATTTTCGGCGCATTCCTAAGCCAACGCTGGCCAAGGAAATGGTTTTCGGGGCTTTCCATGGCGCAACAGGTAGCAGTGCTCGTCGATGGCGAGAACATTGGCGCGCGGCACGCCGCGCGGATCCTGTCGATCGCCGCGCGCCACGGCGATCCCTCGGTCGTGCGCGTCTATGCCGACGCGCAGCGCGCCTCCGACTGGCATGGCGCCTGTGGCTATCGGATGGTGCATTCAGGCACCGGCAAGAACGCCGCCGACCTGTTTCTGGCGCTCGATGCGATGGAACTGGCGCTGTCTAGGCATCTGCGCTGTTTCGTGATCGCCAGTTCCGATGGTGATTTCAACCATGTCGCGACCCGCCTGCGCGAACACGGCGCCAAGGTCATCGGGATCGGCGAGGCGAAAGCCCCCAATTGCTTCCGCGCTTCCTGCACAGAGTTCGTCGAACTCGACGCAAAGCCGCAGCATTCGCCTTTCCACGTCGCGTTCCCTCCAGTGACGCAACTGGATCAGACGATCCGCGCAGTCATCGCGGCGCAGAGCCAGAACGGCTCCGGCATCCGCATTGCGGAACTCAGCGCAAGACTGCATGCGCTGCACGGCGTCCGGATCAGCACGTATCCCGAAAAGAACTGGCGCACCTACCTGCTTGCCCGCCCCACGCTCTACGATCTGGACCCCCGTGGGCCCGAAGCGATGGTCAGGTTCCGCCCGGCCGGATTCGGTGTGGCCGCCTGAGCCCCCTGCCCGCCCGCGGTTTCACGGGCCGGGTTGCCTCAGAAACGCAGGCTGAAATGCCGCGTCAGACCGATCCGGGCCGTCAGCTGGTCGCGGCTGCCCTGCCGCACGATGGGCGAGGCGGCGGCATCGCCGCGCAATCGGTCGTAGCGCAGCGACCCGGTGATGCCCCAGTCCGCGTTCAGCGGCTGGTAGGCGCCGATCTCGAACCCGACGGAATAGGTCCCGCCTCCGGGCCGGTAGGCGTTCAGCACGGGGGGCGAGGCCTCCGCGGCGGTGATGCCGAAATAGGTGCGCATGAACCGTCCATCGCCGAACTCCGCGCGTGGCCCCGCGTGCAGGACCAGCCCACTCTCGGCCCGGTAGATCGCGTTGGCGCCGATCGCACCGGTCAGCGCCCGGTGGCCGACGACGCCGTAGCGCACCTCGCCATAGACCTGCCAGAACTCGGTCGTGTGATGCAGTCCCAGCCCCAGTTCCAGCGCGGCCTTCACGTCGTTCAGGCCGGCCAGTTCGTCCTTCCCCTCACGCTTGGGGATGTAGCGGAAGACGCCGCGCAGCCCGGTGCCCGGCGCGAACTGCCGGGGCCCCATCGGATCCCCCACCGCCAGCGCCCCAAAACGCAACGCGGTGAACCCGAAGCTGCCGCTGGGCGAGACACTGTAGCTGTCGGAACCGAAGTAACTGGGCGCCAGGCTCGCGCCCCCGGTCAGGGAAAACGCGAAGACCCGCTCCTGCGCGACTGCGGGCTGCGCCAGCAACGCCGCGGTCGAGACGGTTGCGGCGATGGCGGAACGGCAAAGGCGCATGGGCTTGACCCTTCTGAATGGCGCGGATCCGGTGCAGTAGACGAGATGTATACTTAGGACAAGCGAAGGAAGTTCCCACGCCGATGCTGCCGGGCGAAGGCGCCGCGCGCCGCACCCGCCTCCCGAGGGCGTCCCGCCGCCACCTCGGACCGACCCGCGTCAGCCCGATCCCGTCCGCGACGACCCGCCAGCCGAACCTCGCGTGGCAGGTGCGATCCAGCCCGAAACCCCTCACTGCCGGCAAAACTGCCATACGCTTGCCATACGTTTGCCATACACTTGCCAGCCAGATTCTGGCAGGTAAAAATATAGTTTTTTTCAGTGCCTTGTTCACACGATACCGCGTTTACGCCCCCTACCGGCGCGCGCCCCGTCAGGACACCGTTAACCGCCCGCGGCGGCGCCGGAGGGCCGCGTGCGGCCCGACCCGGGCGGGTGGGGTTCGATGCCCCACCCGGCCGGCCCCGTGCATCCCTTCACGCCGATCTTTCGCGCTTGTGACCCGCCTCCGGCGACGCCGTCCCGGACACCCCCCGCCCTCGCTTGAACTCGCCCCGCCCCGCATATAGGGTGCGCGCCAATTCGGGCCGCCCCCGGACGCATTTTCCACACGAGGCACGCGATGTTCATTTCCCCTGCTTACGCCCAGGCTGCCGGTGACGGCCCCGGCCTGATCACCAGCCTGATCCCCTTCATCCTGATCTTCGCGATCATGTGGTTCCTGCTGATCCGTCCGCAGCAGAAGAAGATGAAGGAACACCGCTCCATGGTCGAAGGCCTGCGCCGCGGCGACCAGATCGTCACCGCCGGCGGCGTCGTCGGAAAGGTCACCAAGGTCAAGGAAGACGGCGAGGTCGAGGTCGAGATCGCCGACGGCGTACGCGTCCGCGTCGTCAAGCAGACGATCAGCGCGGTCGTCTCCAAGACCGAACCCGCCAAGGAATGATCCGGCCCCGGGCGCTCGCCCGGCCGGCCCCTGTTGTCGCCCGGGGCCCCAAACCCCGGGCCACACCATTTGAAGGCCCCGCGGCGAAACGACCCCGTGACGGCCCCCTGAGAAGGCATTGACATGCTGCAAATCCCGCTCTGGAAACGCGCGCTGATCCTGCTGATCTGCCTTTCCGCGCTCGTCTTCTCGACCCCGAACCTGTTCTACGACCGGGTCGAGCGGCACAACGACGCCGTCGCCGCGATCGAGGCCGGCACCCAACCCGACGCTGTCGCCGCGGACCAGGGGCTCTGGCCGGACTGGGCGCCCTCCTACCTGATCAACCTCGGGCTCGACCTGCGTGGCGGCGCGCATCTGCTGGCCGAAGTTCACGTGAGCGACGTCTATGCCGACCGCATCGACGGCCTCTGGCCCGAGGTTCGCGACCTCCTCGTCGCCGAACGCGCCATCGTCGGCAACGTCCGCCGCATGCCCTCCGACGACGCCGGCCTGCTGCGCGTTACGGTCTCCAACCCCGACGGGTTGCAGCACGCGCTGGAGACCGTGCGCACCATCGCCCGTCCGGTCCAGACGCTTCTCGGCGCCGGGGCGCGCGATCTCGACGTGCGCCTCGAAGGGCAGGAAATCGTCGTGACCCTGTCCGAGGCCGAACGCCTCGCCACCGACGACCGGACGATGCGCCAGTCGCTGGAGATCATCCGCCGCCGCGTCGACGAGGCCGGCACGCGCGAGCCCACGATCCAGCGTCAGGGCGAAGACCGCATCCTGATCCAGGTGCCCGGTATCGGCTCAGCGGCGGAGCTCAAAGAACTGATCGGAACCACCGCCCGACTGACCTTTCACCCGGTCATCAACGTCACCTCGGACGCAAACGCCGCCCCAGGCCCGCGCGAGGTGATCTACCCCTCGATGGACGAGCCCGGCACCTACTACATCCTCGAACAGACGCCCGTGGTGACCGGCGAGCAACTGGTCGACGCACAGCCCGATTTCGACCAGAACAACCGCCCCGCGGTCAGCTTTCGGTTCAACCCGGCCGGCGGGCGCGCCTTCGGCCTCTACACTGCCGAGAACATCGGCTCGCCCTTCGCGATCGTTCTGGATGGCGAGGTGATCTCGGCCCCGGTGATCCAGAGTCATATCTCGGGCGGCTCGGGCATCATCACCGGCCGCTTCTCGGTCGACGAATCGACGCGCCTCGCCCTACTCCTGCGCTCGGGCGCGCTACCGGCCGAGATGACCTTCCTCGAGGAACGCACCATCGGGCCCGAACTGGGGCAGGACAGCATCGATGCGGGCCGCGTCGCCGCCATGGTGGCAATGGTCGCGGTCCTCGCGTTCATGGTGTTCAGCTACGGCTTCTTCGGCATCATCGCCAATATCGCGTTGATATTGAACCTGACCATGGTCTTCGCCCTCCTGTCGCTCATCGGTGCCACGCTGACGCTGCCCGGCATCGCCGGGATCGTGCTGACCATCGGCATGGCGGTGGATGCGAACGTGCTTATCTTCGAACGAATACGCGAAGAACTGAAGACCGCCCGCGGCCCCGCCCGCGCCATCGAACTGGGTTACGAGAAGGCGCTCTCGGCCATCCTCGATGCCAATATCACCACCTTCATCACCGCCGCGATCCTGTTCGCGCTGGGATCCGGCCCGGTGCGAGGATTCGCCGTGACGCTGGGGCTGGGCATCGTGACCTCGGTCTTCACCGCGCTCTTCGTGACGCGGCTGATGATCGTCTTCTGGTTCGAGCGCAAACGCCCGAAAACCTTCGCCATCTGAGGAGCGCGAGACATGCGACTGAAACTCGTCCGCGACGAAACGTCGATCGACTTCCTTGGCACCTGGCGACTGAGCTTCGGCGCCTCGATGGTGATGATGGTCTTGTCGGTCGTGGCCTTCTTCGCCTTCGGGCTGAACTTCGGCATCGACTTTCGGGGCGGGACCTCCATCCGGACCGAGGCCACGCAGCCCGTGGATGTTGGCCAGTACCGCAGTGCGATCGCGCAGCTGGGTCTGGGCGACGTCGCGATATCCGAGGTGTTCGACCCCACCTTCGGCCCCGATCAGAATGTCGCCATGATCCGCATCCAGGCGCAGGAAGGACAGGAATCGGTGCCTCCGGCAGTGCTGGAAGAGGTCCAGACCGCGCTGCAGGAGGTCGATCCCTCGCTGCGCTTTTCGTCGGTCGAGTCGGTGGGGCCCAAGGTGTCCGGCGAGCTTGTCCAATCCGCCATCCTGGCGGTCGCAACGGCGCTGGCCGCGATCCTTGTCTATATCTGGCTCAGGTTCGAATGGCAGTTCAGCGTCGGCGCGGTGGCCGCGCTGGTGCATGACGTGGTGCTGACCATCGGGCTTTTCTCGGTCCTGCAGATCCGCTTCGACCTGGCGATCATCGCGGCGATCCTGACCATCGTCGGCTATTCGATCAACGACACCGTTGTGGTCTTTGATCGAATTCGTGAGAATCTGATCAAGTTCAAGAAGCGCCCCTTGATCGACGTCTTCAACATGTCCCTGAACGAGACGCTGTCGCGTACCGTCATGACCTCGCTGACCACGCTCCTGGCGCTGATCGCGCTGTTCGCGTTGGGCGGCGACGTGATCCGTGGCTTCGTCTTTGCCATGATGTGGGGCGTGGTCGTCGGGACCTGGTCGTCGATCTTCGTGGCTGCGGTCGTGGTCAAGCGGTTGGGCGTCAAGCGCGACTGGTCGAAGACCGACACCGACAAGCCCGGAACGCAGTTTTCTACCGAAGGCTGAGGCAGCGATGCGATTGATCGAGATAGACTTCGGCGCGGCGCGTCCCATCGAAGCCTACGGACCCGGCTTCTTCCGGATCGGCGGGGAGGCGCATGAGGCACCGGTCATCATTGCGCCCGGGCACGTCGCGTCCTGGGGCGGCTTTGACGATCCCGCGCCGCTGCTGGCCTTGACCGGGCAGGTCGATGTGCTTTTCATCGGCACCGGGGCCGAGATCGCACCCATCCCCCCAGCCCTGCGCCGCCCCCTGGAAGACGCCGGGCTGGGGGTCGAGGTCATGGCCTCGCCCACCGCGTGCCGCACCTACAACGTGCTTCTGTCCGAGGGACGGCGCGTCGCGGTTGCCTTGATCGGGGTGTAGCGGACCAACAGCGTCTACGGCATGCCTTTGAGGCGCAAAGTCCTGATTGTCGGTGGTCGGTCCAAGCTTGGACCATTTGGCAAGTTATTGATTTCATATAGGTGAATCTGCGTCGTTAACCGCAATGAAACTTTCGGAAAACCCGTGACACGGACCCCCAATCGCGACCTGTCGCGCAGGGGCCGGTTGCACCCATCCTGGCATCTTTCGCCGACGCAATGCCGTCCCCTCGGTCCCAGCCAGGGCTGGCCGCGCGCTTTCGGTTGCGCGCGTGCCGTAATCGGCTAAACCCGCCCGGATGGAACTGGCGGTTTCCGATCTGACCTGTGCCCGGGGCGGCGTGCCCTTGCTGGAGGGGGTGCGCTTCACCCTGCCGGCGGGGGCGGCGCTGGTTCTGCGTGGCCCCAACGGCTGCGGCAAGACCACGCTTCTGCGCACCATCGCCGGGTTGCAACCACAGCTTTCCGGCACGATCGACTGCCCGCCCGATGCGATCACCTATGCCGGCCATGCCGACGGTTTGAAGGCGGTCCTGACGGTGGCCGAGAATCTGGCTTTCTGGGCGGCGATTCATGGGACGCCGGGCATCGACGCGGCGCTGGAAGCGATGAACCTGACCGACCTGGCCGCGCGTCAGGCGCAGCACCTGTCTGCCGGGCAGAAACGCCGGCTGGGCCTGGCGCGTCTGCTGGTCACCGGGCGGCCGATCTGGCTGCTGGACGAACCGACGGTATCGCTGGATACTGCGTCGGTCGCGCTGTTCGGATCGGTGGCGCGGACGCATCTGGCGCGGGGCGGTACGGCGCTGATGGCGAGCCACATCGATCTGGGCCTCAATGAGGCGCGCGTGCTCGACCTGACCTCCTATCGCGCCGCGCCCCGGTTGCCGCAGGGCTTCGACGAGGCTTTCGCGTGATCGCGCTGCTGCTGCGCGATCTTCGGCTTGCCTTTCGGGCGGGTGGCGGCTTCGGGCTTGGCCTGGGTTTCTTTCTGGTTCTTGCCGTCCTTGTGCCGCTGGGTGTCGGGTCCGATCCGCGCACGCTGGCGCTGATCGCGCCCGGCATCCTGTGGATCGGCGCGCTGCTGGCCTGTCTTCTGTCGCTGGACCGGATGTTCGCCCTGGACCACGAGGACGGCTCGCTGGACCTGCTGGCGACCGCGCCCATTCCGCTGGAAGGGGTCGTGGCCGTTAAGGCGTTGGCGCATTGGCTGACGACCGGCCTGCCGCTGGTGCTGATGGCGCCGCTGCTGGGGGTCTTGCTGAACCTGCCCGGTGCGGCCTACGGCTGGCTCATCATGTCGCTCCTTCTCGGCACCCCAGCGCTGAGCGTGATCGGTGCGTTTGGCGCGGCGCTGACGGTGGGGCTGAAGCGCGGCGGGCTGCTTCTGTCGATCCTGGTCCTGCCGCTTTACATACCGACGCTGATCTACGGGGCCGAGGTGGTGATACGCGGCGCCCAGGGGTTGGACACCACAACGCCCTTGTTGCTGCTGGCGGGCATCACCGCCGGGTCCGCGGCGATCCTGCCCTTCGCCGCCGCGCTTGCGCTGCGGGTCAATCTGCGCTGAGGTGTCACAGCCTCGTGGCTTGAGCGTGCCGGGGCGAGAGACTAGGAAGATCGCATGTCGAACGGCTCGCTTTGGGAATATGCCAATCCGGTGAAGTTCA
Organism: Pararhodobacter sp. SW119; assembly: GCF_017811755.1. Classification (GTDB taxonomy): domain Bacteria; phylum Pseudomonadota; class Alphaproteobacteria; order Rhodobacterales; family Rhodobacteraceae; genus Pararhodobacter. Next base: position 127,036 of record NZ_JADDJF010000008.1, read on the forward strand.
TGCGGCTGTCGGGGCAGGTTCTGCCCTGGGTCGCGGGGCTGGCTGCGGCATGTGTCGTGGGCGGGCTTTTCTGGGGCTTTTTCCTGACGCCCGACGACTTTCGCCAGGGATCGACGGTCAAGATCATCTTCCTGCATGTTCCCGCCGCGCTGGTGGCGATCAACGCCTGGGTGATGATGCTCGTGGCATCTCTGGTTTGGCTGATCCGGCGGCACCATGTCGCGGCGCTGGCGGCGAAGGCGGCGGCCCCGGTGGGCGCGGTGATGACCGTGATCGGGCTTTTCACCGGCGCGGTCTGGGGCCAGCCGATGTGGGGCACCTGGTGGGTCTGGGACCCGCGGTTGACGGCGTTTCTGATCCTGTTCCTGTTCTACCTCGGCTACATCGCGCTCTGGTCGGCGATCGAGGACGCGGAAACGGCGGCCGACCTGACCGCGGTGCTGTGCCTGGTCGGCACGGTCTTTGCGGTGCTGTCGCGCTACGCGGCGTTCTTCTGGAGCCAGGGGTTGCACCAGGGCGCCTCGCTCAGCCTGCAGCCGGGCACGCGCATGGACTGGGCCTACAAGGCGCCGCTTTACGTCTGCATGGCGGGGTTCACGCTTCTGTTCCTTGCGCTGCTGCTGGCCGGCACGCGCACCGAGATTCGCGCCCGCCGGTCGCGCGCGCTGATGATCCGCGAAAGGATGGCCGCGTGATGCCGGATCTCGGCGCCTACACGGTCGAGGTGAGCCTCGCCTACCTCGGCTCGCTCGGACTTCTTGGCGGGCTGACACTTTGGGTCTGGTTGCGCGGTCGGCGTGTCCGGGCCGATCTTGACCTGATCGAAAACCGTTCGGAGCGAAACCGACATGGCTAGACTGAAACCGCTGATGATCCTGCCGCCCGCGCTGCTGGCCGGGTTCGTGGCCTTTGTCGCGGTGGGCAACCTGCGCGAAGACCGCGACGCCCTGCCCTCGGCCCGCGCGGGACAGGCGGCGCCGGTGATCGCCCTGGAAGAGATGCCGGGCCGCACCCTGCTGACCGACGAGCGTATCCGCGCGGGCGAGGTGACGCTGGTCAATTTCTGGGCGTCGTGGTGCCCGCCCTGCCGCGCCGAACACCCGGTGCTGGAGGATCTGGCGGCCGAGGGGGTAACGGTGCTGGGCGTGAACTATCGCGACCAACCAGAGCGTGCCGATGCCTTCCTGCAGGAACTGGGCGATCCCTATGCTGCCGTAGGGGCCGACCCGCGCGCGAGGATGGGGCTGGACTGGGGGGTGGTGGGCTTGCCCGAAACCTTCGTGCTGGATGGGCAGGGCAATATCGTGCTGCGCTACGCCGGCCCGATCACCGACGAGATCGTGGCATCGCGCATCCGCCCGGCGATGGCGCAGGCGGCGGGGAACTAGCCCCATGACCCAGCCCCCCAATGACGCCGTGCTGACCGAAACGGGCCTTGCGGCGAGGGGCGAGGGGCGGGTGTTGCTTCTGGCCTGCGGCGCGCTGGCGCATGAGATCCTGGCGCTGAAGGCCGCGAATGGCTGGGACCACCTGGACCTGCATTGCCTGCCCGCGAACCTGCACCTCTGGCCAGATCGCATCCCCGACGCGGTCGCGGCGGCGGTGGCGCGCTTTCGCGACCGATATGCCGATATTTTCGTGGTCTACGCCGATTGCGGCACCGGCGGCGCCCTGCAGGCCCGCTGCGCGAAGCTGGGGGTCGAAATGGTCGCCGGCCCGCATTGCTACGCCTTCTTCGAAGGGCTGACGGAATTCGCCGCGCATGAAGAGACCGAGATCACGGCCTTCTACCTGACCGATTTCCTGGTCCGGCAGTTCGATGCCTTCGTGTGGAAACCCATGGGGTTCGAGCGCCATCCGGAACTGATCCCGATGATGTTCGGCAATTACGAGAAACTGATCTACCTGGCGCAGACCGACGATCCGGCGCTGAATAAGCGTGCGCAGGCGGCGGCGGATCGGCTGGGCCTGAAGTACGAGCGACGGTCCACCGGCTATGGCGACCTGACCGGCGCCCTGGCGCATGCCGCGCGGGGACCCGGCCTGCGTGCGCAAAGCGATGCATTGCCGGTTGTCTCACCGTCTCGCAACACCTAACTTGTCATATCTTCCGAGCGGTTCGGGTACGAGATGAACGCGCGCAACGCAGACACCGACGACAAGGGAAACATCGCTCTGTCCCGCCTCAATCTGCGCGGGCGCGACCGGCTGCAGACGTGGTTTCTGGGCATCATCGCCTTTTCGGTCATCCTGTTCCTGCTGGTTCAGGCGCGGTTCATCCTGATCTCTCTGGTAATCGCGATCATACTGTTTTCGCTGACCACGGACGCCATCAACTCGATCTCGAAACTCAGGATCGGGTCCTGGCGGATCACGCGGGTCGTGGCGTCGCTGGCCGCGATGGCGCTGATATCGGGCGTGCTGCTGACGTTGCTGGCGATTGTCCTGTCGCAGATCAACACGGTCGTCACGACAACGATTTCCTATACCGATCAGGCGATTCTGGCGATTGCAAAGCTTTTTGCCTGGATGGGCCCGGATACCGAGGAAGCGGTCGCCGCGTCGATCCGGTCGATCCCGCTTTCGGGCTATATCCGGACTGCGGCCGGTCAGGCGGGGAACCTTCTGTCCGCGACGACTCTCGTCATCCTCTTCGTCGGCTTCCTCTTCGCCGAACGGATCTGGTTCGACACCAAGCTCGCCAACCTCATGCAGGACAAGGCGCGGGCCGAGCGTATCGGGCGGATCATCCATTCGATCATCCGCCGCGTGAACCGCTACCTGCTGGTCAAGACCGGGGTCAGCGCGGTGACCGGTTTCGCGGTCTACCTGGTGATGGCTTTCTTCGGGCTCGAGTTTGCCGCTGCCATGGGCATCCTGACCTTCCTGCTGAACTACCTGCCCTCGGTCGGCTCGATCATCGCGACCTTCCTGGTGTCGCTGGTCGCCTACATGCAGATCACCGAGCCGGCCTTCGCGATCCTGATCTTCGTGATCGTGGGGATGATCCAGTTCATGCTTGGCTCGGTCATCGATCCGATGTTGATGGGGCGGACGCTCAGGCTGTCGTCCTTCGGGATCATCATCTCGCTGGCGTTCTGGGGCGCGGTGTGGGGTGTGCCGGGAATGTTCCTTGCCGTGCCCATCATGGTCGCGACGATGATCGTCTGTTCGCATATTCCATCGGCGCGCCCCGTTGCCATCCTCCTGTCGCGCGAGGGCCTGCCCGAGATCGAACACGACGAACATCTGGACGATCTGGCGCCAGCGGGGCGCCCCAAGGTCGCCGCGGCGGAGTGAGTGGCGCGGCGGACAGAATTTCTATCGCGAGAGCGTCAGTCCTCTGCCCCGTCCAGATGCAGCGTGACGCGACGGTTCTGGCGGCCTTTCTTCTCGATCTTGCCCAGTGTGACCCGACCTATCTCGGCGGTCCGCGCGACATGGGTGCCGCCACACGGCTGAAGGTCCACCTGCCCCTCGCCGTGGCCGATGCGGATCAGGCGCACACGGCCCTGACCCATCGGCGGCTTGACCGACATCGTCTTGACCAGTCCCGGATTGGCGTCGAGTTCCGCGTCCGAGATCCAGTCCTCGGTCACCAGCAGGTCGCGCGCGATCAGCTCGTTCAGCGCGTCTTCGACCGCTGACTTGTCCTCGGGCGCCTCCGGCATGTCGAAGTCGAGCCGGCCCTTGCCCGCGCCAATCGACCCGCCGGTGACCGGCAATGGCAGCACAACCGACAGCAGATGCAGCGCCGTATGCACCCGCATGTGCAGATGACGGCGATCCCAGTCCAGAACCATCGTCACCTCGTCCCCCACGCGGGGCAACGCAATGCCGGCCTCGGGCACCAGCGCGACACCGTCATTCGCCTTGACCGTGTCGGTGATCGCGATCCGGCCACCAGACCAGTCCAGATGCCCGCTGTCGCCCGGCTGTCCGCCCCCCGTGGGGTAGAAGTTCGACCGGTCGACCACCAGCGCGCCAGCCTCGGTGATTTCGGTAACGCGGGCGGCGGTTTCGCGCTGATAGGGCGCGGTTCGGTAAAGCGGCTCGGTCATCTTCCACTGTCCTCGGCTTCGGGGGGGCTGTCGGTACCGTCGAATTCCAGTTCGGGATCGGGCGGCGGCTGTGGCTCGGGGTCAGTTTCGGCAGGCGGTGGCGCTGCGGGTTCGGAAGCGGGCCGGCCGGTGAGCACCTCGGGGTTGCGCAACCAGATATCGCGCTGCGCGAAGGGAATCTCGATACCCTCTTCGACAAAGCGGCGGGCGATCTCGTGGTTCACCTCGGATTTCACGCGCAGCGAAAAGTTCACGTCACGCAGAATCGCGCGAATCTCGAATTCGAGGGAATCGGCGCCGAAGCGCTGAAAAAGCACAGTGGGCGGCGGGCTCAGCGAGACGATGGGCTGTGCCTCGATGATCTCGCGCAGGATCTTCTCGACGCGGCGGGTATCGGTGCCGTAGGCCACGCCCACCGGGATGATGACACGGCCGGTCGTGTTGGACTTGGTATAGTTGGTGACGGTGCCCGAGATCAGGTCCGAGTTCGGCACGATCACCTCGGTCCGGTCGAAAGTCTCGATCACCGTCGAACGGACCGAGATGCGGCTGACCGTCCCCATCGTGGTGCCGACCTCGACCCAGTCGCCTTCGGACACCGGCCGTTCCACCAGCAGGATCACACCCGAAACGAAGTTAGACACGATGTTCTGCAAACCGAAGCCGATGCCCACCGACAGCGCCCCGGCGACGATGGCCAGCCCCGACAGGTCGATTCCGGCGGTCGAAAAGGCGATCAGCGCGGCGGCGAAGATCCCGATGTATCCGACACCCGAGACCACTGCCTTCTGGGCGCCGCGTTCCATCGTCGTCTTGGGCAGGACAGATTGCGAGAGCATCATCTGCACCGCGCGGGTGATGACGTAACCGATCGCGAAAGCCAGCAGGAACGAAAGGATGTTCGCCGGCGAGATGCGTGTCTCGCCCAGGGCAAAACCGGCCTGGAAACGCGCCCAGACCTCAAGGATCTCGGTCGCGCGCAGACCCCAGATCATGGCAAGCGCGGGCATGCTGGCCAGGGCCAGCAGCAATCCCGCCAGCGCCGGAACCAGGGCGCGCGATGCCGCCGCGGCGTCGCCGACTATGGCGGCATAAATCGCGACGATCAGCCCATGCACGACTATCACGAAAGCGATCAAGGCAAGCGATCCCAGGGTCGAGAAGACCAGCTGCACCGCGGCCGGAATATAGCCGACCGCACCGATCGCCGTCGCCGCGACGGCGACGATCACCAGCAGCTTGCCGGCGATCGGCACCAGCCTGTCGAAAAGGCTGTCGCTTTCGGGTGGATCAGTTTCGGTGCGCGCCAGATGCCGTTTGTGCCGCATCAACAGCCGGCCCATCCGGTAAAGGATGACCGAGGCCAGGACGACGATGGGGAAGATCACCACCGCCCGCGCCGCTTCGGACTGAGCATCCGGCTGAATGAACGGCTCGTAGAGCAGGTAGAGTGCGTAGACCAGGCCGAACACCGGCGCGAGCACGCGTCCCTGCCTGCGTTCACTGTCGTCCAGCCTCAACGGCACATCGACATTCTGTGAAATCGGAAAGACCTGCAGCGAGAGCCAGCGCGCCGCGTAGATCGCCATTCCCGCGGGCACCAGCACGGCCGCCAGCGCCTCGATCGTCGGGCCCGTCAATTGGCTGAGCAGGATGGCCTGCGAAAGTAGCCAGAGCCCGGCAAGCGGCATGGCCAGCTGTGCCAGCGACACGAAGTAAGCCGCCGCCTCGCGCCCGCGCAGGATCGCGGCGCTGTCAAGCAGGCGCAGCGTCAGTCGGACCGCAAGCGCACGCCCACGGGTCAGAAGCAGCACGGACAGCGCCAGGGTGCCGAGGAACAGCGGCAGGTCGGATCGGAACGACTGGTACCAGTTGGGGTGAAGCCAGGCGTTGTGCGCCTCGCCCATCAGCGTCAGGCCCGAACTGATGACGGCGTTTGCCCCGGCTGACCAGTTGGCCGGGTTCAGCGGGCTAGGCCAGAGGCTGAGCAGCGCATCAGCCTGTCGTTCGCGCATCACGCGGTCGATCGCGCGGACGATGACATCCGCCCGCCGCTGCGCCTCGCTTGCGGCCAGAAGGGGTGCCTGCCGGGTCGCCAACCGCTCGTTCAGTTCGGCGCGGCGTGCGACGATCTCGTCGGCCTCGACCTCTCCTTCGGCGGGGGGCGGGCCAAGCCCCTCAATCTGTTCGCGCAGCGCGTCGATGCGGTCCCTGTGGGCGTTCTGCGTCGCAATGAACTCGGATCTGAAGGCAACGACTTCCGACCGCAGATTGCTCAGCACCGTATCGGGCGTCGACGGGTTGGCGAGCAGGTTTTCGGCCAGACCGGCTGTCGCTTCCCAGCGGGCGTAGTCCGGCCCCTCCACTTCGGTCGGGCCGTTGGTCGACTGCGCCAAAGCCGGCAGCGAAAGACAGAGTACCAGCAGCAGCGCCGCAAGACGCGCGAGGCAGGCAGACAGGGACGAAGCGGCGGCTGAGGGGTTCATCGGGTGGACAACGCCGGTTGCTGACTCACTCCTCGACGCGCGGGTCAGGCAGATTGCGGGCGGGCCGCTCCAGCCAACCGGGCAAGGGCAAGCCCTTCTCACGCAGGAACGCCGGGTTGAACAGCTTGGACTGATACCGGGTGCCGTAATCGCACAGGATCGTGACGATGGTGTGCCCCGGCCCCATGTCCCGCGCCATGCGGATCGCGCCGGCGATGTTGATGCCGGTCGAACTTCCCATGCAAAGCCCCTCGTGCTCGAGCAGGTCGAAAACGATGGGCAGGGCCTCGGCATCGGGGATCTGATAGGCGAAATCGGGCTTCAGCGCTTCCAGATTGGCGGTGATGCGGCCCTGTCCGATCCCTTCGGTGATCGAGGTGCCCTCGGATTTCAGTTCACCATGCGCGTAGTAGTTGTAGAGCGCCGCCCCCTCGGGGTCGGCCAGTCCGATCTTGACGCCCTTCGGTTGCAGCGCCATCGCCACGCCCGCCAGCGTGCCGCCGGACCCGACGGCGCAGATGAAGCCATCGACCTTGCCCTGCGTCTGTTCCCAGATCTCGGGGCCGGTAGTGTCCACATGCGCCTGGCGGTTGGCGACGTTGTCGAACTGGTTGGCCCAGATCGCACCGCTGGGCTCGGTCTTCGACAGTTCCTCGGCCAGACGGCCGGAATAGCGAACGTAGTTGTTGGGATTGCGGTAGGGCGCGGCCGGCACCTCGACCAGTTCGGCGCCGGCCAGCCGAAGCATGTCCTTCTTTTCCTGGCTCTGCGTCTCGGGGATGACGATTACGGTGCGAAAGCCCATCGACGCGCCGACCAGCGCCAGTCCGATGCCGGTGTTGCCCGCCGTGCCCTCGACAATCGTGCCGCCGGGATGCAGCTCGCCCTTCGCCACCGCGTCCCGGATGATCCAGAGCGCGGCGCGGTCCTTCACCGATTGCCCGGGGTTCAGGAACTCGGCCTTGCCCAGAATCTCGCACCCCGTCGCTTCGCTGGCGGCACGCAGTCGGATCAGGGGGGTGTTGCCTACGGCATCGGCCAGGTCGCGGCGGATCATGGGCGGGGTTCCTTTGGTTCCGGTCACATGCGCTCGTAACGTCAGTGAAGCACAAGCGCGCGTTTCATCGCCCGCGTATAGATCCAACCGATCAGCGGCACCAGAAGCAGCGCCGCGTAGACCGAATAGCGCGCGTAGCCGAGCACGAGTTCCGGCGGCGCGGATAGCTCGACCCCGATCAACGCGACCAGCACACCGATGAACGCCGCGAAGAAGAGCAGCACCGCAGCATCGTCGCGGAGCATCGCGAAGATCGCGCCGGCCAGGCCCGTCCACACGGCCAGCGCCCAGGCGATCTGCGTCCAGGTCGGACCGGCCATCAGAACCGGGTCGATGCTGGGCAGGTCGATCCCCAGCGCGAAGCGCGCGATGGTGTAGTCGGCGGCCAGAAGCGCGTGCCAGACGAGCAGCAGAACGGCGAGTAGCCACAGATGGCCCGGAGCGTCGGCGGATGCGGATTTGGTCATGGCGGCCCCTGATGTGGCGAGAAGGACTGTGGCCGCCAAAGTGACGCGGGCGGCGCCGACTGTCCAGCCCCGGCAGTCCCGGGGGGCGCGTCAGGAGATCGCGCGGGACCGGGGCAAACGGAGGGCGGGCGGCGTGCCGGGCGTGGAAATCGAGGCGGATCGGGCAGATGCGCACGCGTGCGCAATCGATCAAGGCTTTGAAATGTCTATGTTACGCCTAACAATTTAACCCGATTTTAACCCGCCTTTCGTGGATTCGATCGGGCGTCAGGCGTCGGCTGAGGTCGGGTGATCCTTCGACTTGCGCTCTTCCAGCAGGTTGGTCAGCCAGTCGGGGTCCATCTCGGGCACCGAGGACAGCAGAAGGTCGGTGTAGGGGTGGTGCGGGGGGCGGAACATTTCTTCCTTGGGACCCTGTTCGACCACCCTGCCCTTTTGCATGACCACCACGTCGTCGGCGATGGCTTTCACGGTGGCCAGGTCGTGGGTGATGAACATGTAGGCCAGGTTCAATTCGCCCTGCAGGCGGTCCAGCAGCTTCAGGATCCCCTCGGCCACGATCTGGTCCAGCGCCGAGGTGACCTCGTCGCAGATGATGAAGCGCGGCTCGGCGGCCAGCGCCCGGGCGATGCCGATGCGCTGCTTCTGCCCGCCCGAAAGCTCGGACGGCAGGCGGTCGATGAATTCGTCGGGCTCCATCTCGATCAGGTGCAGCAACTCGCGGATGCGTTCGTTCAGCTTGCGTCCGCGCAGGCCAAGATACATCTGCGCCGGCCGGCCGATCAGCTTGCGAATGGTCAGCTTGGGGTTCAGCGCGGTGTCGGCCATCTGGTAGATCATCTGCGCGTGGCGCAACTGGTCGCGCGTGCGCTTGCGGTAATCGGCGGGCAGCGGTGTGCCATCGAAGAGAACTTCGCCGTGGGTCGGCGGCAGAAGCCCGGTGATGACCCGCGCCGCGGTGGACTTGCCCGAGCCGGATTCGCCGACCACGGCGACGGTGCGGCGGGCGTGGATGTCGAAGCTCACGTCGTCGAGCACCTGTACCGGCCCATAGGAGGCCGAGACGTTGCGAACGGACACGACCGGTTCGCTTTTCGGGGCGTCCTGCGCGCTGCGCTTGAAGCTGCGCACGGCCCAGAGCGATTTGGTGTAGTCCTCCTGCGGGTCGGCCAGCATGGTGCGGGTGTCGGCTTCCTCGACCTCCTCGCCGCGCAGCAGGATCTTGATGCGGTCGGCCATCTGCGCAACCACCGCCAGATCGTGGGTGATGTAGATGGCCGAGGTTCCGAACTGCTCGACGATGTCGCGGATCGCGGCCAGCACTTCGATCTGCGTGGTCACGTCGAGCGCGGTGGTCGGTTCGTCGAAGATGATCAGATCGGGGCGGCAGGACATGGCCATCGCCGTCATCGCCCGCTGCAACTGCCCGCCCGAGACCTGGTGGGGAAAGCGAAAGCCGATCTCTTCGGGGTTCGGCAACTGCATCTTGCGGTAAAGCTCCACCGCGTCGCGTTCGGCCTCGGATCGGCCCATCACGCCGTGGCGCACGGGCGCCTCGACATACTGCTCCATCAGCTTGTGGGCGGGGTTGAAGCTGGCCGCGGCAGACTGGGCGACATAGGCGATGCGCTTGCCGCGCAGTCGGCGCAGATTGTCCTGGCTGGACTTGCGCAGATCGACCCCGTCGAAATCGATCGTACCGCCCGAAATGCGGCAGCCGTCGCGGGCAAACCCCATCGCCGCCAGGCCGATGGTGGACTTGCCGGCACCGGATTCGCCGATCAGGCCCAGCACCTCACCCTTCTTCAGCGTCAGGTTCACGCCTTTCACGATGGGCAGCCAGTCATCGCCGGCTTTCCCGTCGATCCGCAAATCGCGGATATCCAGAAGCAGGTCGCTATCGGCCATGGTCACTCCTTCAGTCCGCTGGCGCGGTAGAGCTGCCAGTCGACGACAAAGTTCACCGCCACCGTCAGCAGCGCGATGGCGCCCGCGGGCAGTAGCGGCGTGATGTCGCCAAAGGTGATCAGCGTCGCGTTCTCCCGCACCATCGACCCCCAGTCGGCGGTCGGCGGCTGGATGCCGAGGCCGAGGAAGCTGAGCGCCGAGATCGACAGGAAGACGAAGCAGAAGCGCAGGCCGAACTCGGCCACCAGCGGCGCGGTCACGTTGGGCAGGATTTCCCGCGTGATGAGGTAGGGCAAACGCTCGCCCCTCAGCCGCGCGGCTTCGATGTAGTCCATGACGACAACGCCTTCGGACACGGCGCGCGCCAGACGGAAGACGCGGGTCGAATCGATTACCGCGATCACCAGGATCAGCGTCATGATCGAGGTGCCGAAGATCGTCAGCAGCAGCAGCGCGAAGATCAGCGACGGAATCGCCATCAGCACGTCGACCAGCCGCGACATGCCCTGATCCAGCCAGCCGCCGACCGTCGCCGCCAGCAGCCCCAGAACCGACCCGATCAGGAAGGCCAGCGCGGTGGTGGCAAAGGCGATCCCGACGGTGTTGCGGGTGCCGTAGACCATGCGGCTGAACAGATCCCGTCCCAGCGCATCGGTGCCCAGCCAGTGCTCGGCTGTCCAGGGCTGGAACTGGGTGCCGACGATCTCGCGCTCCGGAAAGGGTGCGATCAGTGGCGCCAGGATCGCGACGATCAGGTAGATCACGATCACCATCATGCCGAAGGCGGCGGTCAGGGGGGCGTCGCGCAGGGCGCGGCTGGTTTCGCCGCGCGTGGCCGCGGTGGCAAGCTTGCGGAACCCCAAGGCCAACGCCATGGCGACGGTCAGTGCGACCGCGATCCAGAGAAGCGTGAAGATCATTCCCATGCCCCCCTCACTTCCGGTGCATCAGCCGCGGGTTCGACAGGGTCGAGATCACGTCGGCGGTGAGGTTGAGCAGGACATAGGCCGCGGCAAAGATCAGCGCGACGGCCTGGACCACCGGGATGTCCCGGCGCGAGACGCTGTCGACCATCAACTGCCCCAGGCCCGGATAGACGAACACCACCTCGACCACGACCACCCCGGTGATCAGGTAGGCCAGGTTGATCGCGATGACGTTGACGATGGGAGCGATCGCGTTGGGCAGCGCATGATGGACGATGACACGGGACGGCCGCATGCCCTTGAGCCGCGCCATCTCGATATAGGGGCTGGCCAGGAGGTTGATGATCGCGGCGCGGGTCATCCGCATCATGTGCGCGGTCACCACCAGCGTCAGCGTCAGCGCCGGCAGGAAGGCGCGATAGAGCTTCTCGCCCAGATCGGCGCCGGCGGGCAGCCGCGCCATCGACGGGAACCAGCCGCCCTGGGCAAGGATGTAGATCAGGATGTAGGCCACGAAGAACTCGGGGAAGGAAATCGCGCTCAGGGCCGATGAATTGGCCACGCGGTCGAAAAGCGAGTTCCGCCAGAGCGCGGCAAGGATGCCCAGGGTCAGGGCCAGCGGCACCGCCATCGCGGCGGCATAAAGTGCAAGGAAAAGCGTATTCCCCAGCCGCGTGGCGATCAGGTCCGACACCGCCCGGTTGCGCTGCGCCAGCGACGAGCCGAAGTCGAACTGCACCGCGCCCCAGAGCCAGTCGACATAGCGCAAGACCAGCGGCTGATCGAGCCCCAGCTCTCGCCGTATGGCGGCGACGGTTTCGGGGGTGGCGGCCTGGCCGAGCACGGCTTCGGCGAAGTCCCCGGGCAAGAGCTCGGTCGCGCCGAAGATCAGCAGGGAAACGACGAAAAGGGTCAGAAGCCCGAGCGCGAGGCGTTGGGCGATCATGCGCAGGACCAGCGTCAAGAAGTCATCCTCCGACTGCGGTCAACAAGGGGTAGTCCGCCGGCGGGATGGGTACGGTCGAATTGCACCCGCGCAGGACGCCGACGGCAAAAGGCAAACCCCGGCGCGCGTGTGGCGCACCGGGGCGTATCGCGGATCAGGCCATCCACCAGCGTTCCGGCGCGCGGAAGCCGTCCATCGTCCAATTCGCGCCGATATCCTCGGGCGTGGCGATGGCTTCCGACACCGCCATGACGTAGTTCGCGAACATCGGGATGATGGTCGATCCTTCGTCTTTGACGATGCGCTGCATCTCGACATACATCTCGCGGCGGCGCGTTTCGTCCAGTTCCGACCGCGCCTCGGACAGAAGCTGGTTGAAGCGCTCATGCTCCCAGAAGGCGTCGTTCCAGGCGGCGCCGGCGGCATAGGCGGTGGAGAACATCCAGTCCTCGGTCGGGCGCCCGCCCCAGTAGACCGCGGTGAACAGCTTCACCATCCAGACATTCGACCAGTAGCCATCGGACGGTTCGCGCACGACGTTGATGTTGATGCCGGCTTCCGCCGCGCTTTCGGCGAACAGGACCGCCGCATCGACCGCCCCGCCGAACGCCGCGTCCGAGGCCGACAGATCGACCTGCAGCGAATCCATGCCGGCTTCGCGCAGGTAATGCCGGGCGCGATCGGGATCGAGTTCGCGCTGCTCCAGTTCGTCGGCGAAGAAGCGGTTGGACCGTCCGATCGGATGGTCGTTGCCGACAACGCCGTAGCCCGACAGGACCGTGTCGACCAGCTGTTGCCGGTTGACGCCGTACTTCAGCGCCAGGCGGATGTTGTTGTCGGTGAAGGGATCGACACGACTGTCCATGACGAAGGTATAGTGCTGGGTTCCGGGGACCGAGATGATGCGGATGCTGCCCGACCGCTCCAGCAGGTGAACGGTGTTCAGGTTGACCCGGTCGATCACGTCCACCTCGCCGGTGATCAGCGCGTTCTGGCGCGCGGCGGCGTCGATGATCGGCAGCATGATCACCTCGTCGACATGCGCGCGACCCGACTTCCAGTAGTCGGGGTTGCGGGTCATCCGCGCCTCGACCCCGGGTTCGAAGTTCTGCATCACATAGCCGCCGCATCCATCGGCCGAGCTTGGGTCGATCCGTCCGTCCGACGACGGCATGATCGGCAGGTGGTAGTCCGACATGATGAAGGGGAAGTCGGCGTTGCCATCCTCCAGTTCGAAGACGACGTTCTGTCCGTCGACGCGGATGTCCCGGATCGGGTCCACGATCGGCTTCGCGGCCGAGGTCGAATCCTCGCCCCGGTGGTAGTTGATCGAGGCCACGACATCCTCGGGCGTCACGTCCTTGCCCGAATGGAAGGTCACCCCCTCGCGGATGCGGAAGGTCCAGGTCGCCGCGTCCGACGACGCGTCCCAGCTTTCGGCAATCTCGGGCTGCAGGGTGCCATCGGTGCCGATCTCGGTCAGGTAGTTGTGGATGGTCGAGGCCATGACCTGGACATAGGCGTTGTCCCAGGTCGCCGGGTCGAGGTTGTCCGACGTGTTGCCGTGGCCCATGGCGATACGCATGGTGCCGCCCTTGCGCGGTTGCGCCGCGGCTTTCCGGTAGCCAGCGGGCAGGATCAACCCGGCCGCGCCAAGCGCGGTGGCGCCCTTGATCAGGCTGCGCCGACTGATGCCCGCATCGAGGAGTTGCTTGTTCATTCCGGTCTCCCTGGTTTCTTGCATTCCGTGGGGCGATCGCTGTCGCCGCCCGTTCGGTCCGGTCGGCAAAATCCGGCCGAACCTGACTGCCCAGACAATAACCCCTGTCTTCAGAATTGCGAGCGGTTTCTTGAGCGTGCCTCGTCGCACGACGGGGGCGGCCCGGGCGGGTTGTGCCGGACAGCACACTGGCGGTACATGAAACCGACCCACCAGCCCGAGGACCGCCCATGGCCGATTCGCCCGAATTCCACGACCGCCTGCTGTCGCTCGGCCTGGCCCGGGTGTCCGAGGCCGCTGCGCTTGCATCGGCCGATTTTGTCGGCCGCGGAGACGAGAAGGCGGCCGACCAGGCGGCCGTCAACGCCATGCGCAACCAGCTCAACATGCTGGACATCCAGGGCGTCGTGGTCATCGGCGAGGGAGAGCGCGACGAGGCCCCGATGCTGTTCATCGGCGAGGAGGTGGGATCGGGCGCCGGCCCGGCAGTCGACATCGCGCTCGATCCGCTGGAAGGCACGACGCTGACCGCCAAGGACATGCCGAACGCACTGACCGTGATCGCCATGGCGCCGCGCGGCACGCTGCTTCACGCGCCCGACGTCTACATGGACAAGCTCGCCATCGGCCCGGGGTTCGCGCGCGACACTGTCACGCTGGACATGCCGCCCGCCGAGCGGGTGCACGCGCTGGCCCGTGCCAAGGGGTGCGACGTGGACGACATCACCGTCTGCATCCTGGAGCGCCCGCGCCACGAGGATCTGATCCGCGAGGTCCGCTCGACCGGGGCGGCGATCCGGCTGATCACCGATGGCGACGTGGCCGGCGTCATGCATGTGGCCGAGCCCGACCTGACCGGGATCGACATGTACATGGGTGCCGGCGGCGCGCCCGAGGGGGTGCTGGCGGCGGCGGCGTTGAAATGCATGGGCGGGCAGATCTATGGCCGCCTGCAGTTCCGCAACGACGATGAGCGCGCGCGCGCCGCCAAGGCCGGGATCACCGACCTGGACCGCATCTATACCCGCGACGAGATGGTGACCGCCGACGTGATCTTCTCGGCCACGGGCGTCACCGACGGCTCGATCCTGCCCGGCATGAAGCGAGAACCGGGCTGGCTGACGACGGAGACCCTGCTGATGCGGTCCAAGACCGGCTCGGTCCGACGGATGCGTTACCGCACCCCGGCGAAATGACGTCCCAGCCCGACGCCTACCTTGGGGTCGCGCAGTCTTTCACCGGAAGGCGCTGGGTGGGCCCCGACGCCGGCAATGAACGCCGGGCCGAGGCACTGGTGCAGGCGACCCGGCTGCCGCCGGCGCTGTGCTCGGTTCTGGCGCGCACCGGCATCGAGGCGGACGCTGTCGCGGATTATCTGGCGCCTTCGCTGCGCGCGCTGCTGCCCGATCCGATGCTGCTGCGCGACATGGAACCCGCCGCCGAGCGCCTGCTCCACGCGCTGGAGCGGCGCGAGCGGATCGCCGTCTTCGCCGACTACGATGTCGATGGCGGCGCGTCGGCGGCCCTCCTGCTGGTCTGGCTGCGCGCGATGGGGCACGATGCGACGCTCTACATCCCCGACCGCATCGACGAGGGGTACGGGCCGAACGCCCCGGCGATGGCGACGCTGGCCGGGTCGCACGACCTGATCGTCTGCGTGGATTGCGGCACGCTCAGCCACGAACCGATCGCCGCGGCACGGGGCGCCGATGTGGTGGTCATCGACCACCATCTGGGCACCGAGACGCTGCCGCCGGCGCTGGCGGTGGTCAACCCGAACCGGCAGGACGAATCGGGCGATCTGGGCCATCTCTGCGCCGCGGGCGTCGTCTTCCTGCTGCTGGTCGAGGCCAATCGCCGCCTGCGTGGCCGCGGCGTCACCGGGCCGGACCTGATGGGGATGGTCGATCTCGTCGCGCTGGCCACGGTTGCCGATGTCGCGCCGTTGATCGGAGTCAACCGTGCCTTCGTGCGGCAGGGGCTGAAGGTGATGGCTGCGCGCGCCCGTCCCGGGCTGGTCGCGCTGTCCGACGTCGCCCGCATCGACAGCGCGCCGAACCCCTACCATCTGGGTTTCGTGCTGGGACCGCGGGTGAACGCCGGCGGGCGCATCGGTGCCGCCGATCTGGGCGCGCGGCTTCTGTCCACCGCCGACGCGGCCGAGGCGGCGCGCATCGCCTTGCAGCTTGATGGACTCAACGCCGAACGGCGCGCGATCGAAGGCGCCGTGCGCGAAGAGGCCCTCGCCCAGGCCGAGCGGCGCGGCGTGGCGGGTCCGCTGGTCTGGGCGGCGGGCGAAGGCTGGCATCCCGGCGTCATCGGCATTGTCGCCGCCCGCCTGAAGGAGGCCACGAACCGACCCGCGGTGGTCATCGCGCTGGACGGTGACGAGGGCAAGGGCTCCGCCCGGTCGGTCGCCGGGGTCGATCTGGGCGCTGCGGTGCAACGGCTCACCGCCGAAGGCTTGCTCACGCGCGGCGGCGGACACCGCATGGCCGCCGGCCTGACCGTTGCCCGCGACCGGCTGGAGGCGGCGATGGACCGGTTGGGTGAACTTCTGGCGCGGCAGGGCGCGGGGCTGGGCGGCGCGGCCGACCTGCGTCTCGACGGCATCCTGATGCCCGGCGCGGTGACCCCCGAACTGGTCGAGGCACTGGAAACCGCAGGCCCCTTCGGCCAGGGCGCACCGGCGCCGCGCTTCGCCCTGCCATCGCTGCAGATCCGCGACGCCCGCCGCGTCGGAGAACGCCATCTGCGCCTGCGAATCGGGGACACGACCGGCCCGGCACTGGACGCCATCGCCTTCGGTGCCTTCGACACGCCACTCGGCTCTGCGATCGAACGCGCCGCCCCCGCCCGCATCCACCTTGCCGGCCGGATCGAGATCAACACCTGGGGCGGCGCGCGGCGTGTCCAGCTGCGCCTTGAAGACGCGGCGCCCGGGTGATCCGCACCCCTCTTGCCCGGCCCCGCGAACGCAACCCCGCTTCTCGAAAATTCCCCCTTGCACCCCCTGCCCGGCTGGCCTAAATAGCCGCGCACGCCCCAAGTGGCCCGTTCGTCTATCGGTTAGGACGCCAGGTTTTCAACCTGGAAAGAGGGGTTCGATTCCCCTACGGGCTGCCATCTCGCTTTGCAGCAGGCCTGTAAAATAAGGCCATAGCACGGAGAGGCGCCGGATTCCAGAGCGGTTCGCTACAGAATCCCCCCACCTTTTGCTACAAACGAAAAGGGCCTCCCGGAGGAGGCCCTGGTCAGTCGATGAAGAATTGTCTGCCCTCCAGGTGAGCGACGAGCTCGACAACCTGGACCCGTCTCTCCAGGTCCATCGTGTTGAAGAACTCGAACCCCTGCCCCACCGATTGGGCGCCATGCCGCTCCAGGTGGTCCAGCAGGTTCGACACCTCAAGATAGACTGGATATCTCACGATCAGGTCGACGCGATCGAACCCATCGCTGAACTTGT
Organism: Pararhodobacter sp. SW119; assembly: GCF_017811755.1. Taxonomy (GTDB): domain Bacteria; phylum Pseudomonadota; class Alphaproteobacteria; order Rhodobacterales; family Rhodobacteraceae; genus Pararhodobacter. Next base: position 144,073 of record NZ_JADDJF010000008.1, read on the forward strand.
GAAAGTCCTGGATCGCGGTGACGATTCTGAAAAGCCCCAAGATAGGTAGTCCCGTGTCGCCGTCCCGCCACCGCTCCCAGGTCTCCAGCCTGCCCATGATGCCCATCTCTTGAAAAACCTCTCGAATGCGACGCATGCCGCCGACGCCTGAGCACCCTGGCGGGCGTTTTGAGGTGTGGCCCCGGCACCCGAGGCGCGGCGGTCATCAGACCCCGCCGTGGCGCGCGGGCCCAGGTCGATGGATGACACCCGCAACTCGAGCTTTGACTTGCCGTTGTATTCGGACTCCGAGAGCTCCCCGGCAACGGTCACGAACTGGCCCTTGACCAGGGAAGCGGCAAGGGTGTTGGCGAGGTTGCCCCAGAGGGCGCAGTCGATCCAGAGGGTCGTCTGGCGTTGCCCGAAGCCCACGTTCGAGACGATGCGGAAGTTGACCACAGGCGTGCCGCTCACGGTATTGAGGCGCGCGTCTTTCAGTGTGCCGCGCACTCAACAAACGGAGAATGACGTGAAAGACCTTGAGAAGATGTCTCCCAGGGAGCTCGAAGACCTCGCCCGCCAGGTGACCGCCATGGCCGAAAAAAAGAAAGATCAGTTCAAGAAAGACCTTCGGAAAGAGCTTGTCGATCGCATCCGCGCGGAAGGCTTCACCGTCGGCGACATCTTCCCCGAAGCCGGAACCGGCGCACGGGGCCGGAAAAAGTCTTCGTCGGCGTCAAACGCTGGCGTCAAGTTTCAAGACCCAAACAATCCCGAAAACACTTGGTCTGGCGCAGGGCGCCTACCCAACTGGTTGAAAGAAGCCGTCAAGCAAGGCCACGAAAAGGAGGAGTTCGCGGTCTGAGGCTGGGCACAACGGCGGCCACCGGGCGCAACCCCACACCTGGGGCTGACCGAACCTTCCCCTGCGTCCCCACAGCGGGCGCGCGGGGGCGAAGCCCCCGCATCACTGAGCCGCGCGCCTCAGCGCATCGAGATTGAGCAACCTGATGTCTGGAAATTTTGCTGAGAGCGT
>NZ_JADDJF010000080.1 GCF_017811755.1 Pararhodobacter sp. SW119
CCGAATGCACGGATCACGCGCACTGGAGAGCCCCGGAACCGGTACCATGCCGAACCGGTTTTCCTCTTGCAGCCAATGCGAGGGGATCGCGTCATAAGTAGCAGCAAGCACGTGAAGTCGGGACGCAAGTCGCCCAAGGGAATGGAAGCCGAGTTCCCCGACAATCTCGCGAAAGATCCCGGTATCCGACGGTCCAAGGGGCCGGTTCGCGATGACGAACGAGGGGCCGATCGGGAGCGAGAACACCTTCGAGGACGTCGCCAACGACAGCACGAAGCTGGGCGGTGTAAATCCGCGCCGAGGCCAAGATCGTCGCGCCGGCGGCGGACGTGTTCGCGGGGTGGCCAGCCCTGCCACCAACCGGGGAGGTCGGCGTCCGGGTGATGGCCCAGCGCCCGGAGAAGTTCTTCGAAGAAATCCTCGGAAATCTCCGCGCGCGCCTGCACAAAGGCGCCGAGGCAGCAGGCTGACAGGAACAGGTCCGCGCAGCGGTCGTATCGTGTTGCGATGCGTCGCGGCGGCCGTCCCCGGTGCGCAACCGCTCGAGCCGATCCACCCAGTCTTTACGGGCCGGCTGGAAGTCACGGATGCCCTGGGTCATCAGCAGGCCCTTGATGCGGGCGATGTGCTGGACCCCGCTCCTTGACCAAACGCTCGCGCTCTCGCGAGCGTCGGCGGTAATCCTCCTGTTCGGGGCTTGGCACCTGCACCATGCGACAGACCTGGTGCTCGCCCCGATGCCAGGCCATCAGGGCCCGCAGCAGCGCCGCCAGGTCGATCCGGTCCGTCTTGGCCCGCCGCGCCCGGCGATCGACCGGCAGGCTTGCCGGGTCCATGACGTGGTTCTCGATATTGTTGGCCCGCAGAAGACGATGCAGTCAGAAGCCGTCGTAGCCGGCCTCGTAGCAACAGATGATACGCGTCGGGCGCCCGAGACGCCGCTCCGTCTGATCGTGCACACGACCGATGCGGTTCAGCAGCGCTTCGCTGTCGCCACCAGGCACCGAATACTGGCTCACCTTGTCGGCAACCGGCGTGTGCATACCTACCAGCCAGCGACTCTTGCTCAATTCCAGCGCCACGTAAATCGTGGCATTCTGCGCGCTCACCGTCGCCGCGGTTACTGAAGAGATTTCCATGAGACAATCTCCTTGGCTAAGAGTTTCGGACCCTCAGATGGTAGCCAACCTCAGCGTCCGTCGCCTCATAGGATCTTTTTCCGCGCCATGCTCGACGCGGTGCGGTGCGCTTTCAGGTGGGTGGCATCAATCATCACCGTATCGGTCTGCGCGCCTTCGGCAGCCAATTCCGTGAACATCCGTGCGAATATTCCCATCCGGCTCCAGCGAACCCATCGGTTGTAGAGCGTCTTCGGCGGCCCATAGGCCGAAGGCGCGTCACGCCACCGCAAGCCATTGCGGTTTATGAAGATAATCCCACTCAGCACACGCTGGTCGTCAACCCTCGGCTTGCCACGCGACTTCGGAAAGAACGGCCGCAGCCGCTCCATCTGCTTGTCGGTCAACCAATAGAGATCGCTCATCCTGCCCCCTTCGATTTGGGAGCTTGAATCACGCAACCGCTCGTTGCTCAAGCAACTTTATGGGTCCTGAGCCTAGGCAGTGTGAGCCATCGCTGCCGAAGCATCGTTGCCTCCCCTGGTATAGGTGATTGAATCGCACAGTTCGTGGTAGAAAGTGTTCCCTCAGAGATCCAACGAAAGTGGCTGTTTATGCGATCCAGGCCGAGAAGACCTCGATCAAGCTGGCGCAGGATTTCGACGTTCGTCCGGACCGGATCAAGCAGTGGCGTGACCAGTGGCTTGAGGGCGCGATCGGGGTCTTTGTCGACGGCCCGAAGGCTGAGCTGGAACTGGTGATCGTTGTGAAGACCCAGCATGCGAAGATCGGAGAGCTGACGCTGGAGAACGATCTTTTTGTCCGGCGCGCTCGGGCCGAGGCGGGTCTGTTGCCGAGCGCAAGAAAATGATCGATCCCACGGGCCGGACGGACAAGGCAGCCTGCGCGGGTCGCCGGCCGTAGTCGGGGCCAATCCAAGCCTTATTTCCCGCCGCGACGACCCCGAGCGGAGCCGCACGACCGCGCGCGCTGGGCGCCTCGCGAAACGCCCCCGATACACATCTTTTACGGGAACTTTCCTGACCTGGCTGGGTTCCTCAAGCGACCGAAACCCACGTGCGGCGGGCCATTCCCGATGACCATCGGCTTTTTCCATAACCCCCTCGTCCGCGCGGTTCCGCAACGGCGCGAGCGGCGTGATGAAACAACTGACGGGTCATCAGCGGGCAAGGACGGAGACAGACTGCAACGCCTGGTTATCGTCTCCAACCGCGTTGCCGATCTGCGCGCGTCCTCGCAGTCGGGCGGGCTGGCGGTCGGGTTGGCCGATGCACTGAAAGAGCGGGGCGGGGTCTGGTTCGGCTGGGACGGCAAGCGGTTCGGCACCACCGGCGACCCCGTCGAAACCAGCCAGGTTGGCAAGGTGACCTGCGTCGGCATGCCGATTTCCGCGCGGGATTTCTCGGACTACTATCTGGGCTTCGCGAACAGCACGCTCTGGCCACTGTTTCACTACCGACTGGACCTTGTGGATTACGACCCGGCACATTTCGCCGCCTACATGCGCGTCAACGAAGCCTTCGCCCGCCAATTGCAGCCTTTCCTTCAGCCCGACGACCTGATCTGGATCCACGACTATCACCTGCTGCCGCTCGCCCGCTGCCTGCGGAGGCTGGGCTGCACGCAACGGATCGGGCATTTCCAGCACATCCCCTTCCCGCCTCCCGACCTTTTTGCGGCGGCGCCGCATCACCGCGATCTGGTGGAGGCGCTATTCTACGACGACCTCTTGGGCTTTCAGACGCAGGCGGATGTCGACAACCTCAAGAGCTATCTGAGGACGCTGCCGAATGCACAGGAACTGCCCGGCAACAGGTTCCGACTGCGCGGGCGGACCGTCCGGATCCAGACGTATCCGATCGGTATCGACGCCACGGGGTTCTCGCAGCTAGCGCGGATTTCCGACCCCACCGTGGACCGCCAGCGGCTGCAATTGAAAGATTGTGCGCGGATCATCGGGGTCGACCGGCTCGATTACTCCAAGGGCCTGCCCGAGAAGTTCAAGGCGATGGAGCTTCTGCTGTCCAATCATCAGGACCTGTGCAAGCGCGTGAACTACCTGCAGATCGCTCCCCCCACCCGCAGTGAGGTGGACGCTTATGCCGAAATCCGCGTCGAGTTGGAACACTTGACCGGCTCTGTCAACGGTCGCTTCGGCGATTTCGACTGGACGCCGATTCAGCTCGTCTGCAAGCCCATGGCGCGGCGGAAGTTGGCGCCACTCTTGCGTCACAGCAAGGTAGGGTTCGTGACGCCTCTGCGCGATGGCATGAACCTGGTCGCCAAGGAATACGTCGCCGCGCAGAATCCAGACGACCCCGGCGTACTTGTCCTGTCGAAGTTTGCCGGCGCGGCCGAGAACATGCGCGAGGCGCTGATCGTCAATCCCTACAATATCTCGGAAATGGCCGAGGCGCTTCACCAGGCGCTGACGATGCCATTGAGGGAACGGCGCGCGCGCCATCGGGTACTTTTGAACGAGATCATGACAAACGACGCCGCAGCGTGGCTCAATCGCTTCCTCGACACGCTGGTCGACTGCGATCAGGCTCCCTCTGATGAACGGGCAAACCAGCCAGAGCGGCGCGGCCCGGCTCGGTCAGGCCTTTCGCCGCGCCACCCCTCCGAGGCCCAAGGGCCGAAATGCTAGACACTAATGGATCCAGGGCCGACGGCGACGGACCGTGCGAGGGGCACCTCGCTCCTGCCGGCGACATCCAGCAACTGCCGTCCATTTCCACCGCTGGGTGTGCGCAAGCGTACCGTGAATCGGCTTGGGGTTAACACTTGGTGCCCTTATCCTATCAACTTGCGACAGTTGTGTTGTTGCTTCGGGGGGAGACACGACATGGGAACCGCCGAACCGCGGCCAAGGGCCACCAATGACCACTCGAAGGATCACTTCAACCTACGGATCGCGGAAAGCGATCATCGCATCGCCAACAGCCTCAGCGTGACTGCAGCACTCCTTCGAGCACAGCGCGAACAGTCCGACGACTCCGCCGTCCAATCTGCGCTTATAAGCGCGGAGGCTCGCATCATCAGCATCGCGAAGTTTCACGCCTACCTGCACCGGCGCAGCTCGACCGAGCGCGTCAACCTGGCAGATGCCTTTGCCGAGATCCTGCCGGTCATGGCGAGGGGCATCGGTATCCGCTGCCTGCTCGCGGTGGAAGCAGCCGAGACGCTGGTCGTTTCCAAACGCATGGCACGGCAACTTCTGGTGATCGTAAACGAGCTGGCGCTCAATGCGCTCAAGCACGGCTATCGCGGCCAGCAGGGCGCGTGCATCTCGGTCGAACTGGTGATGGATGGCGCGGATCGCCTCAAGCTTGTCATGGCGGACAGCGGAGCGGGCCTTGATGACGATTTCGATCCGAACACCTGCAGCGGTCTGGGAATGAAGATCGTGAGTTCGCTGGTCTCGGAGCTTGGTGGCTCGATGCAGTGCCGCACCAACGGCGGTGCCCAGTTCACGATAACCATTCCCTTGGGCTGACGCCGAAAAGACGCGCGTATTCGGCTTCCGCCAGCCCGTAGATACCGTCCGCGCAGACCTCCAGTCCTTCGCGGTCGACGATCTCGATGCAGCCGCGGGTGGCGCGGATCAGGCCGCGCCCTTCGAGGATATGAACCGCCAGTGTGACGCCGGCTCGCCGCACACCCAGCATCGTCGACAGAAATTCATGCGTCAGCCCCAGCTTGTCGCCCCCCATGCGGTCATGGCACATCAGAAGCCACCGGCAGAGACGCTCTTCCAGTTGCGAGTGCGTGTTCGCCACGGCGGTTTGCGTGGTCTGTACCGACATGTAATTCGCGTAGCGTAGGAACTTTGCGCGCAGGGTCGGACTTTCATCCATCGCCTTGCGCAGCCTCTCGCCGCGGACGCGTAGGCCTTCGCCCCCGATCTGCATGAAGCACTTATAGGGCGAGGTATCGTTTTCCAGGACGATGGCCGTGCCAGACATCCCCTCGCCCCCGAAGATGCCGACCTCGACCTGCTTGTCGCGCCCCGCCAAGGCGACGATCGAGGCAAGGCCGGACAGAGGGAAATAGACATGCTCGATCGCCACCTTCGGCCGTTCGAGCACGTAGCGCAGGGGCAGATCGACAGGTTCGAAATGAGGTTCGAGCAAAGCGGCGTCATCGGGAGAAAGCGTACGCAGGAGAATGTTGGAATGGGACCGGGTCGGCAAGCGAACGCCCTCGCTCTGGGGTAATCGGGTCTCTCAGTCGCCTGCGCCCGATATAGAGGCAGTGGATGATTTAAGCGTACCATGTCGGCAGACCCGGCGCGAGCTTTAATCCAGGACGCGGAACCGCGCTGCCGTAGCTATGCTTGATCCCGCCCGGTAGGCGAAAACCCCGCCGACTTATGCGGTTTCAATCAGGTTAATTTTTTCCAACTTATACATTATTATCAGCGCATTATGCGTCGGTCCAAATTTGGACCCATCCTTTTCCTACGCCGCCCCGCGCCGTTTCCCGCCACAGCCACTCCCTTCCGCAGCCGCCGCTGCAGATCCCGGGAACAATACGCCTCCATTGCGGTTGATAGTTAATGGCCAAGCGGAGGTGCCGGGTCCGTCAAGTTCCTGGTACTTCCGCAAGGTTCCACAGCCTTCACGCATTGGAGCGCAGCATGAGCGACAACACCAATCCCGAGCGTCACGACCCGCCCGGATCACCCGGCGCACGCACGGACGCAGCGAAGAAAGACCTCACCCGCGCCGGTGAGGAGGTCAAGCACGAAGCCGCCCGCACCGCGTCAGAGCTACGCGAGCAGGGCAGCGAGATCGCCTCATCCGTTATGGAGGGGGCCGACCGCTACGCCCGCGAGCAGAAGGATGCCGGCGCCCAGCACGTCGCCAGCGTCGCCCGTGCGGTAGAACGCGCCGCCGACGAACTCGAGGAAACCTCACCCGAACTTGCCCGCCACGTGCACGATGCGGCGACGAGCGTGGAGCGCTTCTCTGACCGGATCCGGCAAGGCAATGTGCGCGACCTGATCCATGACGCCAACGATTTCGCCCGCCGCGAGCCCGCCCTCTTCTTCGGCGCGGCCGTTATCGCCGGCATGGCCCTGTCGCGCTTCCTGCGCAGCAGCGCCGCGCACGAGACGGGGCAGAGCGGGGGCAGCTACCATTCGGGCGACGGCAGGTCCGCGTCCGCCACCACCACGCGGAGGCCGACATGAGACATGAGAAAACCATCCCCGACCTCTTTGCCGACATGATCGAACATCTGTCGACGCTTTTCCGCAAGGAGGTGCAACTTGCCAAGACCGAGGCGCACGAAAAGATGCAGCAAGCCGGCCGCGCCGTGGTTTTCATTGCCCTCGGCGGCGCCATCGCCCTTGCGGCGCTGATCGTCCTTCTGTTCGCCATTACGGCCTTCCTCGTCGAGTCGGGCCTGTCGAACGAGTTGAGCTTGCTGGTCGTCGGCGGCGTCGCCCTCCTGATCGGCGTGATTGCCATCTGGAAGGGAACCAACGACCTGAAGGCGACGAACCTGAAACCCCAACGCACGGTGGACCAATTGCGCGCCGATGTGCGCACCGCCAAGGAGCAAGTCTGATGGCCGAGAACAAGAAACCCGGCGCGAGCGGCGCCGCAGCCCCTGGCGTCAGCGGCGTCAAGACGTCCCCCGGCGCCACGTCATCCCAGGCGCCGCAGACCTCGCCCCAGGTCTCGACCCGCTCGCGCGACGAGATCGACCGCGACATCCACGCGATGCGCGCCCGCGACGACGCGACAGGGTCCAAATCGGCCGGAACTTCCGACAGCACGCGGACAGACACCACGCGCACCGGCGAGACGAACCAAAACTGGGGTGCGCGCCAGGATGCCGGGGCGTCGTCATCCAGGGCCTATGCTGACACGCATCGCAACACCGCTCACCGCGACACTGCCCAGCCCCCCGCCCGTACCGACGCGGCTGAGACCTACCGCGACGAGCGGCGCCGCCGTCACGACGAGGACGACGATCACGACAAGTCCAGCGCCGAACTGGAGCGCGAGGTCGAGCACGAACGCCGTGAACTGAGCCGGACGCTGGACCAGATCCGCAGCCGGGTATCGCCGGGGCAGATCATGGAACAAGTGGTCGACTACGCCCGCGATGCCGGCGGCGGTGAATTCATGCGCAATCTCGGCCGGTCGGTCCGCGACAATCCCTTGCCGGTCCTGCTGACCGGCGCGGGCATCGGCTGGCTGATGATGGCCAGTGGCGACCGTAGTTCCACCCGAAGCTACGGGTCGAGCTATGGCGCCAGCCACGGCTCCTCGGCCGGGGGGATGCATGAGCACGGCGCCAATGAACGCGCCTCGGGTGCCCTGGGCCGCGCCGCCGAGATGGGCGCGGACGTCGGCGCCGAGGTGTCCGATCGCGCCGGACGCGCGGCGGAGGCGGCCTCGGATATGGCCGCATCGGCGCGAGATGGGCTGCATCGCACCACCGAACGCGCCGCCGCGGCCTATGCCTCGGCCAGCGAAACCGGCAGTGCGATGGCCGGTGGCGTCCGTGACAGCCTGCGCCAGACCGGCGAGATGGCCCGCAGCGCGACCCACCACGCGACCGATTACGTCCAGGACACCCGGGCCGGGATGGAACGCGGCCTGACGCGCCTCGCCGAGGAACAGCCGCTGGCGCTGGGCGTCATCGGTCTCGCCGTCGGCGCCGCGATCGCCGCCATGCTGCCGCCCAGCCGGATCGAGAACCGCCTGATGGGGTCGGCCAGCGACAGCCTGAAGTCGTCCGTGAAGGACACGGTCGACCGCCAGTACGAGGACGCCAAGGAGGTCGTGAGCGAGGCCGCGGACGAGGTCTCGAAGGAATTCGAGGACCGCGGCTTCTCGACCGGGGCCGCTGCCGACGCAGCGGTCGGCGCGACCCGCAAGGCCGGTGAGGCGGCGCGGGACATCACCAGAAGCGCCCGGTCCGAGGTCGAGGAAAAGGCCGGGACGAAGCAGGGTGCCGCGGGCGGCTCAGGCGCGTCCTCCGGGTCCGACAGGTCGTCCGACACGTCGTCCGAAAGATCTGGAGGCGGCGCGGGGTCTGGCAATCGCGGGCCGGGCAGCAGCGGCGGCGCACCGGGCGGCAATCCGGGCGGCAGTTCGGGTGCTGGCAGCACCAGCAGCACGGCCGGCGACGTTACTGATCCCGGCGGGCCGCGCAGCGGCGCGCCCAGCAACCGCGACGCCATCTCGGGCTCCCCGCGGCAGGGGTCCTGACGGGGCGGAAGCCGGTTGGAACCCGGTGGGCTTGCCCCCACCGGGACGGCCCCACACAGGCGGAAGGCGACCCGGATCGGCGGCGTCTTCCGCCTTTTCTTCTGTTGCCCCGGCAAGCGACGGGCCCCCGCCGGTGGTCCGCCAGCGGACCGGCGATCAAGTCATTGTTCCAGCTTGTCTTTCCGGCCGCGTTAACCGCATTGA
>NZ_JADDJF010000081.1 GCF_017811755.1 Pararhodobacter sp. SW119
ACCGAGTTCGTCGCACGGGCTGTCCGCGACTGGACCGCCGCCGTAGGTGCCAAGACCGCCTACATCGAGCCGGGATCACCTTGGGAGAACGGCTACTGCGAAAGCTTCAATGCCAGGTTCCGCGACGAGCTACTCAATGGCGAGATCTTCAACAGCCTGCGGGAAGCGCAAATCCTGATCGAACAATGGAGGAGGCATTACAATACGAAGCGCCCACACAGTGCTCTCGGTTACCGTCCGCCGGCCTCGGAAGCCATCGTCCCGATAGACTAGAGGCCGATCATGCACTAACACTCAAACCGGACCACTCAAGTGGGGCGGATCACGTTAACCCTACGAATTTAAGCACCTATTTCCGAATAAACTCCGGCATGCAAGACTGTTCGGTCTCGGAAGTATTTGGCAAGATAGGTTTGGAATCGACTTGTTGTGGATCTATGGATGAACAACCGAAGGGTCGCTCATTCTGGTGTCTCGGGGTGCCATGCAGGAATACGAAGATGCTCCACCGCCAGCCGACGCGCTGGCTGAATCCCTTCGCGGTTTCGGCTACTCCGCCGAAACCGCTATTGCAGATATCATAGACAACAGCATCACCGCCAGGGCCCGCAATGTCTTCGTCAACGTGGAGCTGGCTGCAGGAACTCCTTTCATAAGTATCCTCGATGACGGCGAGGGGATGAGCGAGAAGACCCTTCGGGAGGCCATGAAGCTGGGTTCGCAGAGTCCGTTGATACCTCGAGCCGAAGCCGATCTTGGCCGCTTCGGGCTTGGTCTTAAGACCGCATCCTTTTCCCAGGCGAGAAGCCTCACCGTCGCCTCGAAGCGCAAGGGTGGGGAGGTCGCCATAAGGAGGTGGGACCTCGATTATCTGGCAGATTCGAAGGGTGAGTGGCGTTTGCTCACTTCGGCCCCCGAAGATGCCGGTCCGCATATCGAACGTCTCGAGAAACAGGAAAGCGGAACACTCGTCCTCTGGAACAAGCTGGACAGGGTCCGTCCCCGCCACAGTGCAGCCGTTGGGGGCGCCAAGTCGCACCTTCTGATGGAGCAGCTTGAGCAACATCTCTCCATGGTATTTCATCGCTATCTGGAAGGCGGCCAGCCGAAGCTGAAACTGCATGTAAATGCTGCTCGGATAAGGCCGTGGGATCCTTTCCTGAGTTCGCACCCTGCATGCAGACCCAGTCCCGAGGAGACTGTCGGCACGGCGAATGCTCGGATCCGGGTCAAGGGTTTCGTTCTGCCCAACAAGGACATGATCGAGGACGAGAAGGCCTGGAACCAGGCTGGAGGCAGCGAAGGCTGGGTGACAAGCCAGGGCTTTTATATCTACCGCAATGACAGGCTTCTTGTCGCAGGCGGGTGGTTGGGTCTGGGAAGGCCCAGACCCTGGGTTCGGGACGAGACTCACAAGCTCGCGCGGATTCGTGTCGACCTTCCGAACTCAGAAGACGCTGCTTGGCAAATCGACGTCAAGAAATCCGATGCCAGTCCGCCGGAAAATCTGAGGGCCCGCCTGACCGATCTTGCTCTCGCAATTCGCGGAGAGGCCAGGTCCGTGTTCGTCCATCGCGGAGAATACGGAAAGAGCCCCAAGGTTGCCAACCTTGCTCGTCCGTGGAAGTCGGTCAGGATCGGTGGACAGTCAGCCTACCGCATCGATACGATTCATCCGGTGGCGAGCTACATCCTGTCATCGCTTGATGATGACGATCGTTCGATCGCTGCCTTCTTCAAGCTGCTGGAAAACACTGTCCCGGTCGAGAAGATCTGGATAGATACTGTCGAGCAGGGGGAGCTTCCCGCGACGCCGTTCTCCGGAGAAACGCGGGAGCAGATCCGAGCACTCGCTCGTGACCTGCTTGCAAGCCTCATGCGCGGTAGGGGGCTTTCAGAAGATGAGGCGAGGGCGCAGCTGCGCAGGATGGCGCCTTTCGACCAGCATTCAGAGATAATCGACGAAATCTAGAGGGGAAATCAGTTTGGCAGATGGTGTTGCAGCCAAGATCCGTGGTCAGGTCATGGGTATTCTGGAGGAAATCAGAAAGTCGGAGACCATTACTCGCGAACGGATCGCCCGAGTCCTCGACGGGATCTGCATGATGTTTCCGAACCTGCCCGAAGACTTCGATCGCGAAGACATGCTGGCATCGATCGAAGAGCGGATCAGTATCTGGATAGGCGATGCTCAGGAACTGGTCAACAACGAGAACCACGTGGAATGGCTCGCTGCGCGCAAGCCCGAACTCGAATGGAACTACTGGGACCGCTATCGGCAGCACATCCTGCCTGATATCGGTCTCGAGCCGACGACAAAGCTTGACGGCATCACCGACCGCATCCTTTCGCACCTCGAGGATCCGCAGCGAGAAGGAGCTTGGGACCGGCGCGGGTTGGTCGTCGGTCACGTCCAGTCAGGCAAGACCGCGAACTACACGGGCCTCATCTGCAAGGCTGCAGACGCCGGATACAAGATCATCATTGTTCTCGCAGGCATTCACAAGAACCTGCGGTCGCAGACCCAGATTCGCATCGAGGAAGGGTTCCTAGGGTATGACAACAATCGTCGGCCCGATGAGGGCTTTCGAGCGGTTGGGGTCGGCAACATCAACCCGGATCCGTTTCTTCGTCCGGACTCGGTGACCAACCGCGCGGACGACGGTGACTTCAACACGAACCGCGCGAAAACCTTCTCGATCAATCCGGGCGGACGGCCTCTCGTTTTCGTGATCAAGAAACAGTACACCGTGCTTCAGAACCTGATCAACTGGGTCAAGTGGGCGCACACTGCTGTCCATCAGGAGACAGGAAGGGAGAGTGTTTCCGGAATTCCACTGCTGGTTATCGACGACGAGGCGGACCACGCGTCGGTCGATACGAAGGACGGCGCCTTCGACGAGCACGGCCAGCCTGATCCGGAACATGATCCCTCGCACATCAACCAACTGATCCGAAGGTTGCTCACGCTGTTCCAGCAGAAGGCCTATGTCGGCTACACCGCAACGCCATTCGCAAACATCTTCATCCACGAACAGGCGGAGACGAAGGAAGAGGGCCCCGATCTCTTTCCGAGCAGCTTCATCATCAGTCTTCCTGCCCCTTCCGATTACTTCGGTCCGGTGCATGTCTTCGGATCTGACGGGGAGGACGAAGACGAGATCGAGGATGCACAGCACCGTTACGTGCGGGAGATCGAGGACCATGCCGATTCCCTCAGCCTGAACGAGAATTCCGGCTGGGTACCTCCGAAGCACAAGAACGGCTGGGTCCCGCGCTATATGGGCGAGCTCACGCTCCCGCCATCGCTCGTGAAGGCGATCCACTCGTTCATCATCGCTTCCGCAGTGCGACGTGCTCGTGGTCAAGACCGTGCCCACAACTCGATGCTGGTCCACGTCTCGCGGTTCACCAGCGTCCAGAACCTTGTGAAGCAGCAGATCGAGGCCGAAGTGGAAGCGATAAAGCGCGAGTTCCGCTACGGTGAGACGGAGGGCGAGCGTTGCATCAGGGACGAGCTGGAAGCGCTCTTTACCGAGGATTTCGCGGACAGCCTGAAGCCGGATCACAATCCCGACGACGAAATCTTCGAATGGGAGGACATCGAGCCCTTTGTCGAAAGGGCCATCCCGCAAATCGACGTCAAGGAGATCAACGGAAGTGCCGGTGACATCCTCGATCAGGAAGCGGCGGGATCAGAGCACGTTCTCAGCATTGCCGTGGGCGGCGACAAGCTCAGCCGCGGTCTCACGCTCAAGGGTCTGACAACAAGCTACTTTCTTCGAGCCTCGCGCATGTACGACACGCTCATGCAGATGGGGCGCTGGTTCGGATACCGCCATGGGTACGAGGATGTCTGCAGGCTCTACATGACGGCGGACCTTCGCGAATGGTTCGAGAAGATCACGGTCGCGTCGGAGGAGCTGCGCGAAGAGTTCGATCACATGGCAGCCGTGCGGGGAACCCCGCGCAACTACGGCCTGCGCGTCCGCTCCCATCCGGCCCTAATGATCACCTCAAGGGTCAAGATGCGTTCCGGCACTCCGATGAAACTCAGCTTTGCCGGCACGATCTCGGAAACCGTCGTCTTTCATGCCAGCAAGGATGTGATCGAAGCAAACAGGCAAACAACCGAAACATTCCTGAAGGCAATCGGATTGCCTTCGAAAATCGATCCTTCGCGCGCGCGTCCCGAGGGAAGCCTGCACCAGTGGAAGAACTCTTTCTTCTGGGAGCGAGTGGATGCTTCCGCGATCCTCTCTTTCCTTGGAGGCTATGCGACGCACGAGGACTCGGTCAAGGCGAACAGCAATTTCCTCAGGCAGTTCATCGAGAAGCAGAACGAGCACAGGGATCTTCTGGAGTGGGACGTTGCACTGCTGTCGGGAAGGGGGCAGGTGACTGACCTGGCCGGTCTGAAGATCCCCATGGTGGAGCGTACGCCGTTGACCAGGAACACATCGATCAGCGACCAGATCGATGCCAAGAAGTACATCATCGGCCGGCTTGTCTCGCCACGCGACGAAGCGATCGACCTCGACGAGGATGCTTTCGCCGAGGCTCTCGAACGGACACGTGCCACGTGGCATGAGGATGCGGCTCGCAACCGGACGCGAGGCGAATTTCCGAACGAACCCAGCGGCATGTCCATTCGGGAAACGAGGCATCAGGGGCGCGGGCTGATGTTGCTCTACCCCCTTGATCCGGACACCGAGGTGACACGAGGTGTCACGGATCCGGTCATGGCTGTCGCACTGAGTTTCCCCACGAGCTCGAACGCCACGGAGATCGACTACGTCGTGAACAATGTCTTTGCCCGCACGGAGAGTGAACTGTGACCGGCGAAGACATCGAAGCGATCTGGCAGGAAATCGAGAAGGAAGGACACAGGGAATCGGGCTGGCACGGGCGGAAGATCTCGCGTGGCTCGCCCCATGACCTTCTGGCTGGCCGGAGGATGCCTTCCGGCAGCGTCGGGCTTCTCTACGATCTCGATGCGAGTTCCGTGCCGCCAGGTGCTGAGTGGCCCGAGGGCAAGGGTTTCCGCACGAAGGTACAGATGATTACCGCCGGGTCCGGCGGCAAGCTGCGGGTAGCGCTAGAGCTTTCCGGCGCACAGTATCGGGATGTGTTTTCGGCGCTGTGTGCCGACATTGCAAATGTGATCATGGAACATAGTCCCGGACGAGCGGGGTTCAGCGCGTTCCTGAGGCGGCTTCAGGCCTGGCAGCGCTTCATGCAGCTCCATTCGGACAGAGGCCTGTCTCAGGAGCAGATCAGGGGCATCTTCGCGGAAATCACGGTTCTGGAGCAGATCCTCTATCCCATGCTTGGCGAGCTTCAGGCAGTGGAGGCCTGGCAAGGTCCGCGCGCCCTTCACGACTTCGATCGGCTGGGCCACGCACTCGAGGTCAAGAGTGGTTCGGCGACGGGGGATCCGGTCATGCGCGTATCCCGCTTGGAGCAGTTCGACGAGGCGACGGTAAGGAGCCTTCACTTATGCTTCGTGGCACTTAGGACGGATACGCAGGATGGCTTGAGCCTGCCCGCCCTTGTCGCGCGGCAGCGAGACCGCCTGAAAGACTTCCCTGGCGCCCTGCAGCGGTTGGAGGATCTCCTCGTTGCTGCCGGGTACCACGAGTCGCAGGCGTCGAATTATGCAGAGCCGCAACTGAAACCTGCGAGCCTGAAGCTCTATCGTGTGCGGGATGAATTTCCACGGCTGAGGAGAGAGGACCTCCACAGAGGAATCGTTGCGGGCAAGTACTCGGTGGCAGTGAATGCCTGTTCCGATTTTCAAACCGAACTTTCCGACTTCGCAGCAGTGTTTGCCGGGGATGAAGATGTCGACTGACCTGGATATTTCCGAATTTCGCACGAGCCTGATCGCAGACATCAACGAGGCGAGAAGTGGGGGCTCGGGCGGCGGCTCGCCTGTCCTTCCCGACTTCTCCGAGAATGTCTTCACTGACATCTGCACTACGTGGCTCTCGGAAGTCGCTTTTACGGAAAACCCCGAAGTCTGCCATTTCGAACGAAGCTTCGGAGCGAGAACGGCACGATCAAACGGGTACGGTATCAGTGACGACGAAGCCGTCATTGATGTCTACATCTCCTGTTTCGACGGCACGGGTGAGCTGGGTTCGATACCTCCAGAGGAAATCCGGCGCGCGGGGCGTCATGCCCGGACATTCATCAAAAAGGCGACGGGTGATCTGCTGGAGTCCCTTGATCCTTCGCACGCCGACTACGGCATGGTGGAGCGGATCCGCGAAATTGCGGACGATGTAGGGCGCTACCGCGTTCTCATACTGACCGACTCGCGCTGCTCGCTGAACGCCATCGATGCAGAGGACATCGATGGCACTCCCCTCTCCTACGAAGTCGTGGACATCGAGAGGCTCTACCGACTCGTTCAGGCAGGGCTGCCCCGCGACGAGATCGTGGTGGATTTCACGATCTACTCCGACGAAGGGCTTCGCTGCCTTCACGCGCCAGAGATTTCCCAAGACTACGACGCCTATCTCGCCCTCATACCCGGGGAGATCCTCTTCCAGCTCTATGACAGATATGGTCCGCTACTTCTCGAGAAGAACGTCCGATCATTCCTTCAGGCAAGGGGCAAGGTGAACCGGGGGATTCGCGACACGCTTCGCACGCGTCCGGATCGTTTCATGGCCTACAACAATGGCATCGTGGCTACTGTCGACGAGATTGAGGTCAGGCATGACGCCGAGACCGGCGCCCGCCACATTACAGCGGTCAAGGGGCTCCAGATCGTGAACGGAGGCCAGACAACCGCCTCCATCCACAGGGCGCGACGCAACGACAAGGTCGATCTCTCGACCGTTTATGTGCCCGCAAAGATCTCCCTCATCGAGGCTGACCGGATCGAGGAGATGGTCCCTGCGATCTCGCTCTACGCGAACTCACAGAACAACATCCAGATGGCCGACTTTTCGGCCAACGACCCCTATCATGTCGAGATGTCCCGCCTGTCCTCCCAAATATGGTGCCCGGGCGAGCAGGGCCGCTGGTTCTACGAGAGGACCCGCGGGGAATACGAGGTCGAGAAGTCACGAACTGCAAGAACACCTGCCCAGATCAAGAAGTTCAACGAGAAGACACCTCGTCAGCGCAAGTTCGACAAGGTCGAGCTCGCCAAGTTTCTCCTCTCCTGGGAACAGAAGCCGGACAAGGTCAGCTTGGGCGGACAGAAGTGCTTTGCCTGGTTCATGCAGAACCATTCGGAGACACACTCGAAGGGATGGCAACCTGACGAGACATACTATCGTCGAGCGATTGCGAAGGCGATCCTCTACAAGCAGGCTGTCAGCATCACCCGCAAGGAGGCTTTTCCCGCTTATCGTGCGCAGGTGGCAACCTATGTCGTTGCCTATCTGTCACACCGCACGGGGAGGCAGGTCGATCTCGACGCGATTTGGAGAAAGCAGGAACTCTCGGATGAGATCGTCGAACTCATGCGTGACTGGGCATACGAGATTCGTGATGCGATCGTCGAGACATCCAACGGCAAGAACGTGACCGAATGGTGCAAGAAGGCCGAGTGCTGGAAGGCGATCCGGGGCCTAGACCTTCCCCTGCCATCAACACTGCCGCCGGAAATCGGCGGCACAACGCAGGATACAGGCAAGGGGAAAGGCAGGGAAAGACCTGCCGACCCGTCCCTCAGCCCTGCCGAACTGGATGCGATGCATCGCTGCCAGGGAACCTCCGCCCAGGAATGGATCGCAATCAGTCAGTGGGGTGCAGAGACAGGCAACCTGAAGGACTGGCAGTGCGGGATTGCAGCCACTCTGAGCGGATACGCCGCGCGAGACTGGGCGAAGGCCCCGTCAGTCAAGCAGGCATTGCGCGGTGTCGAGATTCTCAACATCGCCGAAGCAGAAGGAGCTCCGTTCCAGAATGCTCCAGCCGGCTCTGTTAGAGGAACCTGACTTCAGGCGGGACATGGGGCTCAAGGTCAACTGAACTAAGCGTTCGATTTTACGGCACAAATACTTAAGTACTGGCGCTCCCACTCCGCCGGAAACGGCTCCCGCAACCCCGCCAGCGTCACCTCGGCCCCCTGCGTCCCGTCCAAGATCGCCTCTACGATCCCCGGCGCGAGAAGCGTGAGCCGCAGCACCCGCGTGACATAGGAAACCGCGATCCCCTCGCGTTCGGCCAGTTCGCTGATGGTAACGAACTCGCCCGTCTCCAGCATGCGGTTCCAGCGGAATGCACGCGCCAGCGCCTTGACGAGCGCGTTGTCCGCCTGGCGCGGCTGCGCGGCACCAGTCGGCAGCCGCATCTCTTTCCGGCCGCCGCGCTTCACGATGCGGAAGGGGACGTGGAGGGTGACGATGTCAGGATTCGGCGTGCTCCGGCTCATGCCGCCCGCCCCATCGCTCCATCCGTCATCTCGCGAACCAGCCCGGTGAGCCCGTCGACGCGCAGCCGGACGTTCAGGCCATCCGCGCCGATGTCGATCCGCTCGACCAGCAGCGCCACGATGCGCGCCTGCTCGGCT
>NZ_JADDJF010000082.1 GCF_017811755.1 Pararhodobacter sp. SW119
TAACTCATCCAGGATCACGAGGTCGAGTTTGGTCATTGCTTCCGCGATCTGCCCGGCTTTCCCCTTGGCCTTTTCCTGCTCGAGCGTGTTGACCAGATCAATGGTCGAGAAGAAGCGGACCCTTCGCCGGTGATGCTCGACAGCCTGGACGCCGAGGGCCGTCGCGACATGGGTCTTTCCGGTCCCCGGCCCACCGATCAACACGATGTTCTGCGCGCCATCCATGAACTCGCAGCGATGCAGCGTCCGGACCGTGGCCTCGTTGATTTCGCTGGCGGCGAAGCCGAAGCCCGAGAGATCCTTGTAGGCCGGGAAGCGTGCCGCCTTCATGTGATAGGCGATCGACCGAACCTCGCGTTCAGCCAATTCGGCCTTCAGCAGTTGCGACAGGGTCGGGATGGCTGCTTCAAAAGCCGGAGCACTTTGCTCGATCAGGTCGGTGACGGCCTGCGCCATACCGTGCATCTTCAGGCTGCGCAGCATGATGACGATGGCGCCGCTGGCAGGATCATGACGCATGGCGGCCACCTTCGGTCTGGCTGCGCAGGCCGTCATAGCGTTCGACATTGGCCTTGGGCTCGCGGCGCAGGGCCAGTGCCTGCGGGGTATCCAGTAGCGGCCCGCCAACCACCTTGTCGTCGAGCAACCGGTGCAGGATGTTCAACACATGGGTCTTTGTCGCGACGCCCTCGGCCAATGCCAGTTCCACAGCGGTGAGCACGGCCTGTTCGTCGTGCTGCAACACCAGGGCGAGGACGTCGACCATCTCGCGGTCACCGCCGGGGCTTGCGCAGCATGTGATCCTGCAACTTCCTGAAGGCAGGCGGCAATTCCAGGAATGGCGCGCCGTTCCGAAGGGCTCCAGGCTTGCGTTGAACGACTGCCAGGTAATGTCGCCAGTCGTAGATCGTCCGTGGCGGCAGATGATGGCTGCGTTCGATGACCCGCGGATGGTCGCACAAGATATTGCCTTCGGCCGCCACGACCAGCCGGTCCGGATAGATCCGCAGGCTGACGGGGCGGTTGGCGAATGACGCCGGAACGCTGTAGCGGTTACGCTCGAAACTGATCAGACACGTGGGCGAGACGCGCTTGCTCAACTCAATGAAGCCGTCAAAAGCGACGGGCAACGGCATCAGGGCCGCCTGCTCCTCGGCCCAGAGATCGGCGATCGTGCCGGGCAGCGTGCCATGTGCCGTCTCGCGCCACAACTCCTGGCAACGCTGTTCAAGCCAGGCGTTCAGCGCGGCGAGATCGAGGAAGTCCGGCATGCCGTGCAGCATCTGGTGGCGGGAGTCGCGGACGTTCTTCTCGACCTGGCCTTTCTCCCAGCCGGCGGCGGGATTGCAGAACTCGGGCTCGAAGACATAGTGGTTCGTCATGGCGAGGAAGCGCATGTTGACCTGGCGCTCCTTGCCGCGACCGACACGATCCACCGCTGTGCGCGCTCGACCATTGTTCTTGAACCAATGGCGAACAAGGTCTCGCTATCGTAGATCCCTCGACCCGGCACGCCGCCGAAGACCCGGAATGCGTGCCAATGCGCATCGAACAGCATCTCGTGGGTCTGTAGCGGATAGGCGCGCAGCAGGAAGGCCCGACTGTGCGACAGCTTGATATGGGCGACCTGAAGCTTCGTGCGTTCGCCGCCCAGAACCGCAAAGTCTTCGCTCCAGTCGAACTGGAAGGCCTCGCCGGGATCAAAGTGCAGCGGCACAAACGTCCCACGCCCCGTGGTCTGCTGTTCGCGCTGCCGATCCGCCCGCCACCGTCGCGCAAAAGCCGCCACCCGGGCATAAGAGCCGGTGAAGCCAAGCACCACGAGATCGGCGTGCAACTGCTTCACTGTGCGTCGCTGCTTGCGCGACTTCCCCGCTTCGGTCTTCAGCCAACCCGCCAGCTTCTCGGCAAAGGGGTCCAGCTTGCTGTGCCGCTCACGCCCAGCATCCTGCCGCGCTATCGGCGACGGTGCCTTGGGGTTCTGGACCGCGCTGCGCGAGGTGTTCGCGACGACGCGGGAGCAGCGCTGCTGGGTTCTGGTGATGCGCGAGTTGGATGGAGCGCTTGGGCTGTCCGATCTGGCGTCTGCGGCGCTGTGCGACAACCGCCGGGGCAAGAACACCGTCCACCCTCTGGACGGGCTGTTTCGGCAGTCTGTGTTCGGGCGGCTGGCGGGCTACGAGGACGTCAACGACGCCGATCGTCTCGCCGTCGATCCGGTCATCCGCGCCGCGATCCGCCGATTGCGAGCGCCACCGCGATGCGCATGACCACGATGCGGACCCAAACTGAACGAAAGAGGCTCGACAGGTCTGCCCACCGCGCTGGAAAACGGCGCTGCCGGGAAAAGACGCTGCGGGTTCGCGGCCCGATCCGCCCTGCTCCAGGCGTTTGCGCGACCGCAGACGCCGCTCGGGGCGAAAAACGCTTGTCCAGCGGGCAAAATCCGGCGATCTTGACGTCAGACGGCAGGCCACTTGGGGAATGTCGGTTAAAAGTTTTAAGATCAATTTTTTTACCGGTGACTGCCCCAGGCTGGCTCTTGTTATTTCAGATATTCGTGGTGCTTCATGAATGACGTTCCGAAATCACCAGCGACTGACCGCTTCTGTATCGAGTGCCGCACATCGATCCCGGATGATGCCACCAAATGCACCGCCTGTGGTTCCTACCAGGACTGGCGCCGCCACATCTCCACGACCACAGGGCTGGTGGGTCTCGCGATCGGCGCTATCGGCATCGCAACCGCCCTCGTGTCCTGGGAGGCTCCCCGCCGAGACTACTCGAGCACCACGATCGAGCCTGCGCATCCGCGCAGCTCCAGCGCCTTCTACGTGACCAACGATGGCACGCGGCCGTCGCGTGTCGGCGTCGCGCATTACGCGTTCAGCCACCGGACCGACCCAAGTCATGATTTCGAGCTTCCGCTCGGCTTCGGGCCCCCGGAAGACGCCCTCGTGGATGCCGACGGCGAACCAAAGACCTTCAGACTGTCCCTGGAATATTTCTTCACGAACCAGTTCGAGAAGAACGGGGGATCGCGCATCCCGATCGAGGTTCGGGAGTACAGGAATAACTTCGCCTGCAGCGTCGAGGTGGAGATCCTGGAGTACGGCACGCAAGAGCCGCGCCTAGAGGCATTCGCATTCGATACTTGCTGATCCGGCCACTCGAAAGTCCCGATCGTTTCCGCCGCACCCGATCGGGCACCATCTTCCCGGCAGGATTTCGGGAGGTGGCTTCATGGGTGTCTTCAGGCTGATCGGTCGTGCCATCCGGTGTCGTGCATGAGGTTCAGACGCACCAGCACGACCGAGTGCCGCGAGATCCTGTGCCCCCAACTTCGGCAGATATGTCCGATTTCGCGCTCCTCATGAGCTTCCAGCCCTAAGAATATCAATGAGTTGATGCGGTGAGGGGGTGTTTTTGCTGCGTTTGGTTGTTGTGGCAATATGAAGTAATTTAAGCCATTGTTTGTTGATATATAATTAGATACATGTTGCGACATGTACACGAAGATCACCAGATCGGGCGGCCGCCAGTATGTGCAATTGGTGGAAGGCTATCGCAACGAGGATGGCAAGGTCCGCCATCGCGTGATCGCCAACCTTGGCCGCCTTGAGGAACTCAGCCCGCAGAAGCTCGATCCGCTGATCAATGGCCTGAACCGAGTGTTGGGTCGCAGCCAGAACACCGCATTCCCGATCGAGGTCGAGAGCGCCAAGGCCTATGGCAATGTCTTCGCGCTCTTCGAACTCTGGAAGGATCTGGGGTTCGACCGCGCGCTTGGCCGCGCCTTGCGGTCGGGACGCCGTGAGCTCAAGGTTGAGGCGCTGGTAAGAGCGATGGTCTTCAACCGCCTGTGCAATCCGGCAAGCAAGCTCGGCTGTCTGCGATGGCTGGACACGGTCGCCATGCCTGACATGCCCGCCAAGGTCGAGCATCACCATCTGCTGCGCGCCATGGATGCGCTGATGGACCATGCCGAGCGGGTCGAGATGGAACTGACAAAGCAGATCCGGCCGCTGGTCGACCGGGAACTGGCGGTGGTGTTCTACGACCTGACCACCGTGCGCATCCACGGCGAGGGCACGGTCGCCGACGACCTGCGCGCCTTCGGGATGAACAAGGAGCGCGGCGGCATCGCCCGGCAATTCGTGCTCGGCGTGGTGCAGACCGCCGACGGCCTGCCGCTCATGCACACGGTCCATCCTGGGAATGTGGCCGAGACGAAGACCTTGAAGGGCATGCTCTCGAGTGTCCTGGAGCGCTTCCCTATCCAGCGCGTGATCCTCGTTGCCGATCGCGGACTTCTGAGCCTGGAAAACATCGGCGAGCTGACCGCCCTGGCAGAGCGGGGCAGCCGTCGCCTCGAGTTCATCCTTGCCGTGCCGGCGCGCCGCTATGCCGAGTTGGTGGATACCTTCAGGGGGCTCGCCTTCAATGAAGAGGGGCTGGCCGAGTGCACCTTCGCCGGCCACCGCCTGATCGTCGCGCATGATCCGCTGCGCGCGGCCGAGCAGTCCGAGCGCCGCCGCGCCCGCATCGCCGAGCTCGAGGCGATGGCCGAGAAGATGGTCCGGAAGCTCGATGCCCAGGACGAGGGACAGACCGCCCGTGGCCGTCGTGCCTCCGACCGCGGCGCCTACAGCCGCTTCACCCGGGCGGTTGCGGAGGCAGAACTGACGCGTTTCCTCAAGGCCGATTACACGTCGGATCGGTTCAGCTGGAGCGTCGACGAGGACGCGATCGCCGAGGCCGAACTCTTCGACGGCAAGTTGGCGCTGATCACCAACGCCCCCGACCTGACCGCCATCGACGCCGTCGCGCGCTACAAGGCGTTGGCCGACATCGAGCGCGGCTTCCGCGTCCTCAAGTCCGACATCGAGATCGCGCCGGTCCACCACCGGCTGCCCGACCGCATCCGTGCCCATGCCCTGATATGCTTTCTCGCCCTGGTGCTTTACCGCGTCATGCGCATGCGGCTGAAAGCCAGGGGCAATGCCACAAGCCCGCGGCGGGCGCTGGACCTTCTCGCAACCCTCCACCAGCACGTCACGCGAATTGGACCAACAACCACGACAGGCCTGACGCGACAGCAACCGGAACAACTGGAACTCTTCGACGCACTCGGCCTCAAAAAGCCAGCTTGACTGCTGCGGTTGTGGCAAAAACTGCCACTTCGCATCAACAATATCAATTCCTTATCGGATTAGAGCGTGTTGTTGGCTTTCCGATTCAGGATTGAACGAAACCGCTCCGCGGTAGGGGGCATCGTCGCCATGGGCGCTGCTGTCTGGAAGGATTGGGTTGCTGAGCCCCCTTCCAGACAGGAGCATTCCGATGACCGAGATCAGCCCTCTGCGCCGCCGCATGATCGAAGACATGACGGTCCGCAACCTCTCGCCGGCGACCCAGCGATCCTACTTTAACGCGGTATCGAAGTTCAGCCGTTTTTTCGGCCGCTCGCCCGATACGCTGACGCTGGAGGACGTCCGCACCTTTCAGGTTCACCTGGCATCGAAGCGGGTGGCGTGGGCGAGCCTGAACCAGACGGTCGCCGCGCTGCGGTTCTTTTACGGCGTCACGCTCGGGATTGAGCTGGTCAACACGCTCGAACAGGAAAAGGCCAAGGGCAAGGCCGGCCAGATCGCGGAAGCAATGACCAAACTCGACCTCGTGATCCTGGATGAGTTGGGCTATCTGCCCTTCAGCGCCTCAGGCGGGGCGCTGCTCTTCCATCTGTTGAGCAAGCTCTACGAGCGCACCAGCGTCGTCATCACCACCAACCTCAGCTTCAGCGAATGGGCCACGGTCTTTGGCGACGCCAAGATGACCACGGCCTTGCTCGACCGCCTGACGCACCGCTGCCACATCCTTGAAACCGGCAACGACAGCCTCCGCTTCAAGGCAAGCTCAGCCGCAGCATCAGCTGCAAAGAAAAAGAAGGAGACAACACACATCTTGACCCCAGCATGAACCGAAATCCATAATCAGAGGTGGCTCACTGTTCGGTGAAAAACCCGGCTCAGTTCTGGGTGCAAATCAACAGCCGGCGCGATCGGTTGCTGCGAGGAGCTTCTTCTCCCAAGCCCGCCATCCCCCTGGAGGCGCTGTGCATGAGGCACCGCGGCGCTTGTAATCGCGCCAGCGCAGGCGCGGCGGTGCCGGGTGTTTCGCAGGGTCGCGCCGGTGCTGGACCCACTCTCTCGACCCCTTTCGGCTCTCGCGCTGATGCGCTTCGTCAGCTTCGACGATGCCAGCAAGGCTGTTGTCAGCCTCCGGCGTGAGGACCCCGATGATCTTCATCCGCCAGCGCCAGATGCTTTGACGAGACGCGCCCAGCACCTCGGCCCCGCGGCGGCAGGACACCGGCTGCGGCGCCTCGATCATGTCACGCGCCAGCGCGACTACCAGGTCGGGGCGGTGAACCCGGGCCAGAGGCGTGCCACTGCGGCCTGACCACGTCGCCCCGCACCCCGCGCAGTTCCATCGCTGTGCGCCTGTTCTGGTCCGCCCCCACCGGATGCGCGCGTCGCCCCCGCAGCGCGGGCAGGATGCCGCCGGACCGCCAGCATCGGCCCGCGCATCAACCTCCAGGACGGCCTCGGCGCGCTTGCGCGCATCTGCAACGAGCCTTTCGGCCTGGCGCAGCTCCTGCGGGGTCAGGCGGGCAAGCAGGCGGCCGAATTCGGCCGGATCGAAGCGGGGCATGGCAGGTCTCCTTGGGGCCTGGGAGCCTCAGCATACCTCACTGACCCATCAGAACAAAGTACGAACCAACACGGTTTGCTGACACCGCCCGTCCACAAATGACAAAGCCCCGCTCAAGCAATTTGCTCTAACACCGCCCGTTCCAGGCTTTGTCAGAGGAACCGACTGTGGTACACTATTCAGCGTTTGATTGCTCAGGTTCTCGGAGCACATTAATGGCTCTTGACTTGAATATCAATATTCTTTGACCTCGCGCTCACCTAAGGAGCAAGGAAGGCGGTACTGGTGCGGTTCCTCTGACAATGCCTCTGGCAGGGTACCTTGAGCAAAGGGGTGGAGTTCGAAGGAGGATCTTGTGGAAGAGAGCGAGATAAGGAAATCATTAAAATCTCTAGATGATAAACTGAACCAATCTAGATTCGAAGAAGGCCTGGCGCGTGCGAACCTTAAAGATGAACTAAAGACGCTTATTAACGAAAGGACGCGGGAGGGGGTCTATATAGCGGTAGGTGCTTTTGCTGTAGTTACGGCCATAATTGGGTTAATAGGAATGCTTGGGTTAAAGCCGGTGGTGGATAGAGCAATCATTAACTCTTTTGAGCAGCGCGGGGTTAGCGCGCTCAATGAGAGCCTGGCAGAATCTGAGGGGCGGGCGAGAGTTTCTGCTGCCGAATTAGAGGATTTTATTCAAGATTTTCAGCGCCGGAAGGAAGCGGCTTTTTTCGAACTTCGCGACGCGTTGGAGGCGCAGTTATCCTCGGCACAGAACATTGTGCGACAACTCCAGGGATCTTTTGGTGATGCGCAAGAAGAGCTAGAGGGTATTTTGACGCACATAGACGCAAGCTTTCTTGAAAGGATGCGTGAGATTGATGGAACCATTAGGCAATACGTTGAGCATTTTGATGAAGTACGTCGCGGAATAGAGGTAGAGCTTGAGAAGCTTGAGTCCTTTGATCGGGCGGCTTTGAGGCGGGATGAGCGCATTGCTCGCATCGAACAAGCTGTATTCTCGGAAGCAGCGCAAGTTTGCATGCGCGAGCGAGTTGGGGGCGCTAGTGCGAGATATCATTTAGTTGATTTCTACGGGCTGGCTACTGAAGGATTAGAATTGGTTGATGCTTCGGGTCTTTCGGTTGCAGAAATTAGGTCATTCGTTCGATCTGGGTCCGTAAATGGCGCGGTTGCCGATGTTGGCGGATTCCTCGGCTTAGGTGAAAGATCAATTTTTCTCCCGTCAAACAGAATGGCAATAGTAAAAGTGGGAGACGATACCTTTGTATGCACGGATCTTTCTGAAGTTGAGCTAAAGGCACTCCCGGAGTTTTCAGCCCAGCAATGATGCGGCACTGAATGGTGGTGTCAGATAAGCTTCCTTGCCGTGGCGGTTCGCAAAAGCGTCAAGC
>NZ_JADDJF010000083.1 GCF_017811755.1 Pararhodobacter sp. SW119
CGACGCTCGAGATCACCTCGGACATCGCACTTTGGTACCGCCCCGGAACGCCGCCCAGACCAAT
Source organism: Pararhodobacter sp. SW119 (assembly GCF_017811755.1). Classification (GTDB taxonomy): domain Bacteria; phylum Pseudomonadota; class Alphaproteobacteria; order Rhodobacterales; family Rhodobacteraceae; genus Pararhodobacter. The sequence continues at coordinate 65 of NZ_JADDJF010000083.1, forward strand.
CCGCTGGGTGCTTGTCAGAAACCCCGAAGGCAAGCGGCCCCCGCAGGCCTTCTTCAGCACCGACACCGCCCGCGAGCCGGCCGACATCATCTTATCCAGAAGCCGGCTTCCGGGTGATTGGAAGCCACTGCCCGCCACGCCATTTATGGCGGGCAGTGGCGGCGGCTGGATCGCAGCAAGCTTGGTCTTAAAGGACCGCAAGAGAGAGTATGATCATCCGCCGTCTTCACCATGGGCCTGAACGGATACGCGTGTTCGAGCCACGCATGACAAGCATAGAACTGGCGAAGATGACTGAACATACCATCGGCATCGACATTTCAAAATCCCATCTTGATGCATTCCGCTTGGAGAACGAAGCATCGGCGCGTTTCGAGAACTCTCCGCGCGGGCATCGGGCGCTGGTCAAATGGCTGGGCGTGTCTGCCATAGCACGGATCGTATTCGAGCCGACGGGACCATATCATCGGGCTTTCGAGAAAGCGCTTTATCTGGAGATTGTCGAGGAAGTTCAGCCACCTGGCGCCGATGAACTCACGATCCGCGAGCAGGATCGCGACGCTCGAGACCGGGAAATGGGCCAGATAGCGCTCGACAAGGGCGATGCGCGCGGCGGTGCCGCTGTTGCCGCTGCGCGGAAGGAGCGTCCACAGGACCGGCACCCGGAAATGGCGCGTTACCACCGCCAGCACCAGGTAGTTCACCTCCCGCTTGCCGATCGCCCATTGCGTCCGGTCGAGCACCAGCGTCCAGCGGCGATCGGAGCCGAGTAACCGCGCGACCAGCGGCAGCGCCCAGTCCGGGCCCAGACGGACGTGCTGGAAGAACCGCTGCAACCGGCGGTAGGTGGACGCGATGCGCGCCGTCCCCTCCCGCTCGCAGGCGATATGCCCGAGATTGACAGTGCGGGCGCTGATCATGCCCACCAACAGAAGACAGAGCGTCTCGAGACGGCTCTTGCTCAAATCCACATGCGGGCGCAGAAAGATCTGGAGGGCGGTGACGGTGCGTTGGGACATCGGGTCACTTCCTTGGTCGGAGTCGACCAGAAAACCACCTCTTCACCCCCTCAGCCAGACCAGTGTCGTGTAGTGTGGATTTCCTCCTTAGGGGCAGGTTGCAGGTTCGAATCCTGCCGGGGTCACCATCTGATCGCCTAGGGTGCGGCTTGCACAAGATTTGGGCAGCAAGCATCACTTCGTCGGGCATATATCGCTTCTCCAGGTCGAAAACCGACACTCATCTTGTCGTTCTTCGCCGATCATCTACCTCGGCTTGAAGAAAGCATCCGACGGGTCCGTCGCAACGCCAGCGCGTGTTGGCCGCAAGCAACGACGCGCGGCAAGGACAAAACTTAGTCCTGCCAGCGTTGGAGGACCCGCTGCGTGCGGCCGGACAACGACAAACGGCCGGACAACGAGAAAGCGAGAGCTACGTGAAAGACGACATCGCCCGTCGCCATTCGATCCCACCCCATGCGCGCCCCTACGCGGCACTCGCGGTCCTTGGCGCCGGAAGCTGGGGCACCGCACTGGCCGCGACGCTTGCCAAGTCCGGGACGGATGTGCGCCTCTGGGGCCGTGATGCCGATCTGATCGATGCGATCCGGAAAACCCGCGAAAACTCCAGACATCTTGCCGGCGTGCCGCTTCCTGCCGAACTGCGCGCCACGAACGACCTGCACGAGGCCCTGCGCGGGGCGGAGGCCGCGTTGATCGTCGTGCCCTCGACCAGCGTACGGTCCGTCGCGCGCAAGATCGCCACGATGGCGCCAGCCGGCATCCCGATCGCCGTCTGCGCCAAGGGGATCGAGGCCGAAACCGGGCTTCTGATGACCCAGGTCGCGGAAGAGGAACTGGGCCAGCACCCGGTTGGCGTCATCTCGGGCCCCACCTTCGCGCGCGAGATGGCGCTCGGCCATCCCACCGCGGCGACCGTCGCGTTTCCCTTCGCATTCTCGGACCGCCTGAATCCCGCCGAAAGCCCTGCCGTGCGCCTGGCGTTATCGCTCAGCGCGCCGACCTTCCGCGCCTATGTCTCGGACGATCTGGTCGGGGTCGAGATCGGGGGCGCGGTCAAGAATGTCATCGCTATCGCCTGCGGCTTGATGACCGGCGCGGGACATGGCGAAAACACCCGCGCCGCGCTGATCACTCGCGGCCTCGACGAGCTCAAGCTGCTGGCCGAAGCGCTGGGCGGCCGGCGTGAAACCGTGACCGGCCTGTCCGGCACGGGGGATCTGACGCTCACCTGCTCCAGTCCGACGTCGCGCAACATGTCTCTTGGTTACCAGCTTGGCCAGGGCACGCCGCGAGCGGACTGCTTCGCGGGGCGCCCCGTTGTCGTCGAGGGTGAGGTGAACGCCCGATCGGTCACCGATCTGGCCCGCCGCGTGGGGGTTCACCTGCCGATCTGTGAGACCGTGCGCAGCATCCTGCATGACGGTGCGGAGCCCGTCGCAGCCTTCACAGCGCTCTGGTCGCGACCGATCGAGGCAGAGCCGCGCGCACTGGATCTTTCCTTCGATCATCCCGCCCAAGCGCTCCCCGACCACATGGGCTAGCGCGCCTGGACATCCCTCTCGAAAGAACCCGATGCCCATTGCCCCTACTTCGGCCGCGACCGAACCTGAACTGAACGAATTTGCCCGCAAGCGATTGATCCTCGCCACCGATCTCGATGGCACGTTTCTGGGCGGCACCGCCGCCGCGCGCGCGGAGCTTTATGGCTGGATCGAGACGAATCGCGCCTCGGTCGGCCTGATCTTCGTGACCGGGCGCGACCTTCGCTTCATCCAGACGCTGACGCGCGACGGCAAGGTGCCGCGCCCCGACTATGTCGTCGGTGATGTCGGCACGACGATTGCGGTCGCGGACGGGACAGCCAGTTTCACCCCGTTGGCGGCGCTGGAAGCCGAGATCGCGGCGCGATGGGACAATGCCGGGCCACGCGTCCGCGACGCCCTCGCCGATGTCGGCGGGCTGACCCCGCAGCCGACCGAGTTCCGCTACCGCGTCAGCTATGACATGAACCCGGCCCGTTTCGAGCCGCGCGCAAGCGATATCGTGGCGGAGTTGGGGCTTGACGCACTCATCTCGGACAATCGGTTCTTCGATGTGTTGCCGCGCGGGATCAGCAAGGGGCCGTCCCTGCGCCGGCTTCTGGAAGCGCTTGGCATCACCGATCCGCAGGTGCTCGTGGCCGGCGACACGCTCAACGATCTTTCGATGCTGACGCTGGGCCTGCCCGCCGTCGCGGTCGGCAATTCCGAAGCCGCGCTTGTCGAGCAACTGGTCGATCACGCGCATGTCCACCACGCCGAGGCCGCTGGCGCCGCCGGCATTGCCGAAGCCATCCGGCGCTTCGGCTATCTGTCGCACAACGCGGCCTGAGGAAAGGTTCACGCATGTCATCCGATCTGGTCATCGTCTATCACCGCCAGCCCTACGAGGAGGTCGAGGTCGACGGTCGCACCATCTACCGCGAGAACAAGAGCCCCAACGGCATCGTCCCCACACTCAAGAGCTTTTTCGGACGCGTCGACCACGGCGCCTGGGTCGCCTGGAAACTGGCCGAGGACCCCGCCAACCCCGGCTTCGAACCCGTGGTCGAGATCGAGGATGCCTTTGGCAGGTATTCCGTCGCCCGGCTTCCGCTGACCGAACATCAGGTGCGCGAATTCTATCACGTCACCTCGAAAGAAGCGTTCTGGCCGATCCTGCACGGCTTCAAGGATCGCTACAATTACGACCCGGTGGACTGGCCCAACTTTCGCGAAGTGAACTGGCGTTTCGCCGAAGCCGCGGCGGCCGAGGCCGCGCCGGGCGCCGTGGTGTGGATCCACGACTACAACCTGTGGCTGGTCCCCGGCTATCTGCGGCAGATGCGCAAGGACGTTCACATCGCCTTCTTTCACCACACGCCCTTTCCGTCGGTGGACGTCTTCAACGTGCTCCCCTGGCGGCGCGAGATCGTCGAGAGCCTGCTCGCCTGCGACGAGGTGGGCTTTCACATTCCGCGCTATGCGGCCAATTTCGTCTCGGTTGCGCGCAGCCTGACGGATGCGGAAGTCACCGAACGCCGGCGGGTGCCACCGGACATGATTGCCGAGGGCACGGCGCTGACGGAACGGAGCGTTCCGACCCGGCTTTCGTACAAGAACCGGAACATCCGTCTGCAGGTGGCGCCGGTCGGCGTCGATGTCGACCACATAGAGACCCGCGCCCGCCTGCCCGAGACGGAGGCCCACGCGCGTCAGATTCGGGAAAGCCTGGATGGGGCGCAACTGATCCTCTCGGTCGGGCGGACCGACTACACGAAGGGGGGCGTCGATCAGCTGCAATCGCTCGAACGGGTATTGGAGGCGCGGCCGGAAATGATCGGAAAGGTGCGCCTGATGCATGTCTCGGTCAGCGCCAACCGCAACATGACCGCCTATGAGAACGTGCAGTCCGAGATCGAGCAGACGGCGGGGCGGATTAACGGGCGGTTCGGCACGCTCGACTGGCAACCGATCGCGCTGATCTCGCGCGCGATCCCGTTCGACGAACTCGTGGCCTACTACCGTGCGGCGGATGTGGCCTGGATCACGCCACTGGCCGACGGGATGAACCTTGTCGCCAAGGAATTCGTCGCCGCGCGCGTGGACGAAGACGGCGCGGTGGTCCTGTCCGAGTTCGCCGGCGCCGCCGTCGAGATGCAGGAAGCCGTCATCACCAACCCGTTTTCGAACCGGTCCATGGACCAGGCGATCCTGACCGCCCTGTCGATGGCGCCCGAAGGACGCCTTGGCCGCATGCGCGCCCTGCGCGCCGCCGTCGCGCGCAACGACATCCGCCTCTGGGCGCGCAACGTGATCGCCGGACCAGAAAAAAGCCCCGGCAGCTCCGTCACCCCGCCGACGGATCAGGCGGCCTGATCGTCCTGCGCGACCCCCTGCCGCTGGCACGCCCCCGCCGGCGCGGGGGCCGCCACGCTTGGCCCTGCGCCCGACGCGCCGATCATCGCCCTAGCGCCGGATCGCGTTGGCGATCCCCATGACCCGCGCCCGCGCACGCGGGTCGGAATCGAAGAGCGCGGCCAGCTGCTCGGTCATCGCGCCGGCCAGCTGGTCGACATCGGTGATCGTCACCGCCCGGTCGTAGTAGCGCGTCACGTCGTGGCCGATGCCGATCGCCAGCAGCTCCACCGCCTGGCGCTTCTCGATCATGGCGATGACGTCGCGAAGGTGCTTTTCAAGGTAGTTCGCCGGGTTCACCGACAGCGTCGAATCGTCCACCGGGGCCCCGTCGGAAATCACCATCAGGATCTTGCGCGCCTCGCGCCGCATGACCATCCGGCGGTGCGCCCATTCCAGCGCCTCGCCGTCGATGTTCTCCTTCAGCAGCCCTTCCTTCATCATCAGGCCCAGGTTGTCGCGAACCCGCCGCCAGGGCGCGTCGGCGGACTTGTAGATGATGTGGCGCAGGTCGTTCAGCCGCCCCGGCGCCTGCGGGCGCCCGTCGCCCAGCCAGCGCTCGCGGCTCTGCCCGCCCTTCCAGGCGCGGGTGGTGAAGCCCAGGATCTCGACCTTGACCTGGCAGCGCTCCAGCGTGCGGGCCAGCACGTCGGCGCAGATTGCGGCGATGCTGATCGGCCGGCCGCGCATGGAGCCTGAGTTGTCCAGCAGCAGCGTCACCACCGTATCGCGGAACTCGGTGTCCTTCTCGACCTTGAAGCTCAAGGGCGTCGTCGGGTTCGCCACCACCCGCGCCAGCCGCGCGACGTCGAGGATGCCCTCCTCGCGGTCGAATTCCCAGCTGCGGTTCTGCTGGGCCTGAAGCCGGCGCTGCAGCTTGTTCGCCAGTCGGCTGACCGCGCCCTTCAGCGGCTCCAGTTGCTGGTCCAGATAGGCGCGCAGCCGCTCCAGTTCGGCCGGCTCGGCCAGATCCTCGGCGGTGACCTCCTCGTCGAAATCGGTGGCGAAGACGGTGTAGTTGGGGTCGGCTTCGGAATGCGCCGGGGGTTCCGGCGGCATCGGCGGCGCCTCCGCCTCGCTCGCCTCGGTTTCCTCTGACATCTCGTCGTCGGCGCTCTCGTCGAAGACCGCCTCCATCTCGGCGCTTTCCTGGCGCGGGCCGTCTTCGGCGGCGTCCGAGTCGTCCTGATTCTCTTCCTGATCGCCCTGCGCGTCGGGGTTTTCGGGCGCGTCGGCCTGATCCTCGTCGCTGGCCTCCTCCTCGCCCTGGTCGTCGGGATCGTCGCCCAGCTGGTCGCCGTAGCCCAGATCCTCGATCACCTTGCGCGCGAAGCGGGCAAAGGCGGTCTGGTCGGACAGCACGTTTTCCAGCCCCTCCAGCGTCGACCCCGCCTGCGATTCGACGAAGGGCCGCCAGAGGTCGGCAACCGTCTCGGCGCCCTTGGGCAGTTTCCGGCCCGTGGCAAGCTGGCGGATGAGGTAGCCCGCGGCCACCGGCAGCGGCGCCTCGGCCTGGCTGCGGATCTGGGCATAGCCCTTGCGCTCGGCCTCGTGCGCGATGCGCGCGTCGATGTTCGACGCCGTCCCCGGCATGTGCTGCGCGCCCACCGCCTCGCAGCGGGCGGTTTCCATCGCCTCGTAGAGGTCGCGCGCCATCTGCCCCTGCGGCAGGTAGCGCGCATGCGTCCCGGCGTTGTGAAACCGCCGCTTCAGCGCGAAGCCGTCGGCGGTGCCGCGCGCCAGCATCACCTCCTCGCGGGTCATCCGGCGGGTGACCTGCGGCAGGCGCATCGTGTCGCCGGCCATCCCCGGCGGGTCGACCGAGTAGCTGACCGAGAGCTCGGCATCGTCGGCCATGACCCTGGTGGTTTCGGTCAGGGCCTTCTTGAACGGATCGGCGGGGTTGTCGGAGGCGCGGTTCATGATCCGAGATAAAGCACCGCAACCCGTCCGGAGCAAGGGGCGGCGCGCATGGTTGCACGGGGCATGTGCGCGCATGCGCTTTGACATCCGCCCCCGCCGTCACGATGTGGAAGGGAGAGAAAACAGGAGAACTTCATGTCCAACACCCCCCGCATCGCTGTCATCATCGGCTCCACCCGCGACGCGCGCTTCGGCGCCAAACCCGCGGAATGGATCCTGGAACAGGCCCGCGCCCGCGGCGACTGGAACGTCGAACTGGTCGATATCAAGGATTTCGATCTGCCGCTCTTCAACGAGGTCGCCTCGAACGCCTGGGCCCCCAGCGAGGACCCGCACGCCATCGCCTGGCAGAAGAAGATCGGTGAATTCGACGGCTACATTTTCGTGACCGCGGAATACAACCGCTCGATCCCCGGCTCGCTGAAGAACGCGCTGGACCAGGCCTATGTCGAATGGAACCTCAAGCCCTTCGGCATCGTCAGCTACGGCTCGGTCGGCGGGACGCGGGCGGCCGAACACCTGCGCACCATCGGGATCGAGCTGCAGATGGTATCCACCCGCTCGGCGGTGCATATCGGCGGGTCGGAGTTCATGAAGGTGCACCCGATGGGCGGCGACCCGAAGCCGATCAGCGAGATCGAAGACGCGATCGGCGGCTCCGCCAAGGCCATGCTGAACGAACTGGACTGGTGGACCCGCGCTACGATGGCCGCGCGGGACTGACCGCGCGTTCCCTTGTCGGAACAACCCATTCGAGGGGCGCCCCGCGGGCGCCCCTTTCGCGTTTGGCTAGGCTCACCCCGATGCCGCCAACCCCCTTTGTCCCGCAAAGGACGGGCCTTCTCAAAGACCTCTGCGCGACTGCCGTGTTTCGGCGTTTTGGCGGAGAGCAGCATGCCTTATGGCCCGCTGGCTTGGCAG
>NZ_JADDJF010000084.1 GCF_017811755.1 Pararhodobacter sp. SW119
GTAGCCCGCCTCGAACAGGCCGCCGGATTCGGGGGTTCTGTGTCTCGTCTATGCTAAACGCCGCGTTGCCGCGGATCAAAGTATGAAGACAAGGCTGCATCGCAGACCGGGATCAATACCCGGATTCATATGGCAACAGACATTTGCCACAAAACATGTATTGTGGATCACTCAATAGAATGAACTCTGTGTGAAGTGGCCGGAATTTGAGCATAGTTCACGATGAGGCGATGCTGCGCGCCGTCGTCGAGACCGCCGTGGATGGCGTGATCCTGATCGATGCCGACGGCACGGTCCAGATGTTCAACCCGGCCTGCGAGCAATTGTTCGGCTTTGCCGCGGACGAGGTCATCGGACAGAACGTCAAGATGTTGATGCCGGCGCATTTCAGCGACGCGCATGACGGCTACATCGCCAACTATCTGGCCACCGGCGACCGCAAGATCATCGGCATCGGCCGCGAGGTCGAGGGGCAGCGCAGGGACGGCACGATCTTTCCGATGGACCTTTCCGTAGGCGAGTCCAAGCGCAATGGAACGACGCACTTCGTCGGCATCATCCGCGACCTGACGGAACGTCGACGCAGCGACCGCGCCATTCGCGAGGCGGTCGCGCGGCTGGAAACCGTGGTCGAGACGGCGGTGGACGGCGTTATCCTGATCGATGCGGATGGGACGGTGCAAATGTTCAACCCGGCTTGCGAGCGCCTTTTCGAGTTCGAGGCCGCAGAAGTCATCGGGCGGAACGTGAAGATGCTGATGCCGGCGCATTTCCGCGACGAGCATGACCGCTACATCGCCAATTATCTGGCGACCGGAGCGCGCAAGATCATCGGCATTGGGCGCGAGGTCGAGGGGCAGCGCAAGAACGGCACCGTTTTTCCAATGGATTTGTCCGTTGGCGAGGCGCAGCAGGACGGTGCGCCGGTTTTTGTCGGCATCATCCACGACTTGACCGAGCGCAAGAAGGCCGAGGTACAGCTGGCCCATGCCCAGAAGATGGAGGTCGTAGGCCAGCTTTCCGGGGGCGTGGCCCATGACTTCAACAACCTTCTGACCGTCGTCATGGGCAATGCCGAGCTTCTGGGCCTGAGCTTGCGGGCGCGGCCGGACCTGCACGAGCTTGCCGACGGGATCATGCGCGCCGGCGAGCGTGGCGCCGAGCTGACCCGGCGGCTGCTTGCCTTCAGCCGCAAGCAGTACCTTCGGCCTGCGAGGCTCGATCTGAACCACCTGATCGGCGAATTGCGCGCGTTGCTGCGGGCGACGCTGCGCGCGAACATCCATGTTGATCTGAAACTGGCCGACAACCTCCATGCCGGGCTGGTCGACCCGGCGCAGATCGAGGCCGCGTTGCTCAACCTGTGTCTGAACGCACAGGACGCGATGCCCGACGGCGGCAACCTGTCGCTGTCGACGGCGAACATCACCCTCGATTCCAGCTACCGCGAGCGAAACCTGGAGGTACCACCGGGCGACTATGCCGTGATCGCCGTCACAGACACCGGCGAGGGTATGCCACCCGATGTTCTGGCCCGCGTTTTCGAGCCCTTTTTCACCACCAAGGAGGTCGGAAAGGGCAGCGGGCTGGGGCTGTCGATGGTCTATGGTTTCGTCAAGCAGTCGGGCGGGCATGTTTCGATCTACAGTGAGCCGGGGCTGGGCACGACCGTGCGGATTTACCTGCCGACCGCCGAGGGGCACCGCGCCGCGCCCTCGGCGCAGGCGGATCGTCCCGGTATCTTGCCGGCGCGCAACAACGAGACGGTGCTGATCGTCGAGGACGACCCGATGGTGCGCAGCTTCGCCGTCACCTGCGTGCGCGCTTTCGGCTATCGGGCGATCGCGGCGGGGTCCGGCGACGAGGCGCTGGGACTGCTTTCCGAGGACTCAGGGGTCGACGTCTTGTTCACCGACATCGTGATGCCCGGCGGGGTCAACGGATGGGACCTGGCCGAGCGGGCGCGCGCCCGCGACCCGGACCTGCGCGTGATCTACAGTTCGGGCTACGCGATCGAGACGCTGACCGCGCGCAACCGAATGCCCGAGGGGGCGATCTTTCTGAACAAACCCTACCGCAGGGTCGAACTTGCCCGATGCCTTCACGAGGTGATCAGCGCGGCGGCAGAAGGGAACGCCAAAGAGAGTTGAGCGCAGTCAGAGTTGGCTCCTGTGGCGGGCAAGCACTGCCACGCCTGCTGGAGTACCGCGGCCCTGTTGAGGTGTTCGAGAAATCCGCCACTTATCGCAGATGTCCGGGCGCTCTGTCGGGTAGGCTACCGGGGGGACAACCACGCAACACTGAAACCGATGATCGATCACCTTGCGCTGGCAGTTGTCTTGCGGCGTCGCGTCCACATCAGGGCGCAAACGTGAGGCCACTCAACCTTGCCTTCAGACATCGCGACGATGATCAACATGATTAATTTGTGGGCCGCGGAGACAAAAAGGACTTGACGCATGGAAATCGCGGAACTGGAGCTTCTGGACGGCCCGAGCGTCATGCGCCTTGTCGAAGCCTCGGGTGATCTCCTGCTGGTCTCGGAACTCGACGGCACCATTCGTCAAGTCAGCAGCGGTTGGGAACAAGTCCTTGGTTGGACGGCTGCGGAGATGCTCGGCCGGCGCGGCCATGAGTTCATGCACCCCGACGACATTGCCGGCACCAAAGACGCGGCCGCAGGCCTCAGGCGGAGCGGTGCGGTGCACCGCTTCACCAACCGCTACCGCACAAAGCGCGGAGGGTGGCGGCACCTGGAGTGGTCCGCGGTGGTCAACCCGCGGGATGGGCGGATCAATGCATCTGCACGCGATATTTCCGATGAGATCGCGCGTCTGAGCGCAATGGAGCGGCTTGGCGAAGTCGCACGTCTGACCATAAACCCGGTGATCATCTGCGATCGCGAAGGGCTAATCGAATGGGTCAATGAGGCGTTCGAGAGCATGACCGGATGGCGGCTTGAAGAGGTATGCGGCCAGAAACCCGGAAGCATCCTGCAATTCGAACGCACGGACCCAGCGACTGTCGCGCGCATTGGCCGTGCACTGCGTGCCTGCGAACCGGTCGAAGCCGAAATTCTCAATCGCTGCCGCTACGGGAGGGAGTACTGGCTGAAACTGGAAATCCAGCCAAGGTTCGATGAGGCCGGCGGTCATAGTGGTTTTGTTGCGGTTGAGACGGATATCACCGAGCTTGTTGCGGCGCGAGAACTCGCATCCGCCGCGGAAACACGCGCGCGTGACGAGCGGGCTCGGCTCGTCGCTGCCGTCGATGCGCTAAATGACGGGTTCGTCTACTTTGACGCCGACGACAGGCTGGTGCTCGCGAACCGGCGCTTTCGCGAATTCTATGCCGACACCGAACCAGCCATGGTCGAGGGCGCACGGTTCACGGATATCCTTCGTTACGGTCTGGAACGCGGCCAGTTTCGCGAGGCGATCGGGCGAGAGGACGCATGGCTACAGGAGCGGCTGGCCAACCATCTGACGAAGAGCCCCGTAGAGCAAATACTTTCAGATGGCACCGTGCTTCGGATCGTCGAGCGTCCAACCGCCGATGGTGGGTGGGTCGGACTGCGTGTGGATGTGACCGAACTTCATGCTCAGCGTGATCAAGCCGAGGCAGCAAATCGGGCGAAGTCAGAGTTTCTTGCCAACATGAGCCACGAGATCCGCACGCCCCTGAACGGGGTGCTGGGCATGGCCGATCTGCTGGCCGACACGACGCTCGATGAAGACCAGAACCGGATGCTGAGCACCATCCGGAGTTCAGGCTGGAGCCTTCTCGCTCTACTCAACGACATCGTTGACCTTGCGCGGGTGGAGGCGGGAAAGCTGGAACTGGAGATTCGGCCGTTCGACCTTCACAAGCTCACCGCACAGATCGAGTCGCTCCACGGCGCGAATACGCGCATCAAGGGTATCGTGTTCGAGCTTCAGGGTGATCGCAGCTCTCCGAGCTTGCGCCTCGGCGACCAGACGCGAATCATGCAGATTCTGCACAATTTGATCGGCAATGCGATCAAGTTCACCGAGAGCGGGTCCGTAACGCTGGAGGCAATTTCCAGCGACCCTGGCCAACTGATATTCCGCGTCATCGACACAGGCATCGGCATGTCAGAAGAGCAACTCGCGCGGGTGTTCAAACCCTTCGAGCAAGCGGAAGCCGGCACAGTTCGCCGCTTCGGCGGCACAGGCCTGGGATTGACCATCGTTCACAAGCTTGTCGAAATGATGGGCGGTGATATCCGGATCGACAGTTTCCTCGGCGGCGGAACCACTGTCGAGGTGCGCCTTCCGGTGCCCAAAGCCGACGCCAGCACAGCCTCGGATGACGCGTACGCCGACTCCATTGGGCTTTCCGCAAGGGCGGAGGGCTTGCGAGGCAAGCGACTTCTCGTCGCTGATGACAATGCGACGAATCGCGCGATCCTGTCGGCCATCCTGAAGAAGCTGGGTGTCCAGGCGCATTTCGCTGAGGACGGAGCCCAGGCATGCGAGATTTGGAGCACCGCACCCATTGATCTGGTCATGCTCGACATTTCAATGCCTGTCATGGATGGCCTCGAGGCTTTGCGGAGCATGCGGGCAACGGCAGAACGCACTGGTCGCTCCGCGCCGCTCGCGGTCGCCGTGACGGCCAATGTCATGACCGAACAGATCACACAGTATCGGCGATGCGGATTCGTCGATACCTTGTGTAAACCCATTCAGCGCCAGCAACTGGTCGATGTCTTGTGCCGTGCGTTGGCACTGTGACGCATGAACGAGAACGCCTTACCAGTTGGCGTCGAGCTTGTCGGCCGCCGCTTCTCTTATGAGGCTCAGCTGGCAGCCGCGGCTATGCTCATCCAGCTCAAGCGAGGATATGTGCCACGATGCGGGCATTGAGAGTCGATGGCGTGATCCCGGCATCAATCATGCGCAACTGGTAGGGGCGCAACTCCTTGAGCGTCGCCGTGTCGGGCGAATGCACTGAGAAAGCCGCGAAATTCTGGATGGCGCGGATGTGGGCCTGCTCGGCTCTCTCGCTTATGCCAGGGAAACGCATGTCTTCGATCATCCGTTGGCGCAGCAGGGTGGTTCTTTCCTCCGTCATGGCAACCTCCTGTCCAATGAAAGGGAAAACCCCGATCGTCAGACAGGTGCGCCCATCTGGAAAGGGACGGGATCAGATCAGTGCGGAACAATGACCACAGGCGCACATGCCGCGCGAGCGGCTTCGTCCGACGGCCGGTTTCTAACGTAAGCTTTGCAGCAGCGCTTGCGACGGCGTCCCGGTCACAGGCAGGCGTTGGCAGGCCTGATAGGTGCGGATCGCGGCTTCGGTGTTTCGGCCTATCACCCCGTCCGCACCCTCTGTATCGAATCCGCGTGCCGTGAGCCGCTTCTGCAAGGTGATCCGATCCGCCTTGGTCAACCCGTGGGCATCGGGCGGAAAGCTGCCCCGCAACGGCCCAGCCCCGCCGATCCGGTCGGCCAGATGCCCGACACCGATCGCGTAGGCATCGGAGTTGTTGTAGCGCTTGATCACGCGGCAATTTCTTGTCGTGTTGAAGCGGGGCCCGCGTGGCTGAGGCTGGATCACCGTGCCGAATGGTCCGCCACTGCCAACCTCGCCACCCCACCGGAGTCCGCGGGACATGGTTGCTGCCACGGGCGATGTTGGGCAATGTCGACCACGCGGTAATGGAACCAAGCTTGAAGCCTCCACGATGTCCAAGAAGACCCTCAACAAGGCAAATCTCGAAAAGCTGGGCGCGGAAAGGCTCGCCGAGTTGGTCATCGACCTGGTACAGGGCAGCGCCGCCCTCCAGCGACGTGCGCGAATGGAACTCAGCGCCGCGCAAGGCCCGAAGGATGTCGCCGCCGATCTTCGCAAACGGTTCGCGTCACTGCGACGCGCAACCAGCTTCGTCGACTGGCGCAAGCAGAGGGCGCTGGTCAGGGATCTCGAAGGTCTGCTCGGAATGATCGAGACCACCATCGCGCCGCATGATGTCGATGAGGCCTTCGAGTTGCTCTGGTCGTTCCTGCTTCTGGCTCCCACGATCCAAGGGCGTACGGACGACAGCAACGGGCGGGTTGGCGATGTCATGCGGGAAGCGGTGGGCCTCATCGCGAAGGTGTCGCCCGGCGTTTCCGTGGATCGCAAGGCCCTGGCGGTGCGCATTCTCGATGCCGTCGCCGACGCGGGCTACGGTGAGTTCGAAGGGATTATTCCAGCGACAGCTGAGGCACTCGGCCAGGAAGGCCTCGAACATCTCAAGCAGATCACCGAGGCATGGGCGACAGCGCCGCCAAGTGAACATGAATTGGAGCGCTACCGGCGCTTCGGCCTCTCATCGCCCGAAGACAGCGTGCAGCGCAGCAAGCAAAGCACGAGGTCGATCATCCTGGCAGATGTCGCTGACGCGCAGGGCGATGTCGACGCCTACATGGCCCAGTATTCCGCCGAGCAACTGACGTACGGCACCATCGCGCCGGACGTTGCGCGCAGGCTGCTCGATGCGAGCCGCGTCGACGAGGCCTTTGATATCATCAATCGCGCCCGCGCCGCCGAAGAGGACAAGTCACTCAGATTGTTCCGCTACGAGCTTGACGAGGTCTACGAAGATTGTCTCGAGAAACTTGGCAAGGTCAATGCGCTCAAGCGGCATTTGTGGGACAGGTTTGCGCAGACTCTCAGTGAGCGTAGCCTGCGAAAGTACCTGAAGTTGTTGCCGGACTTCGACGACGTCGAGGCCGAGGAAAACGCCCTCGATCTTGCCGAAACCTATCCCCACCTCGGCGCCGCGATCAGCTTCCTGGTTGACTGGCCCAGTCACGAACGGACGGCACGGGCCGTGATGGCGCGGGCCGACGAAATCGACGGAAATGGCTACCATACGCTCACGACCGCCGCTGCCGCCCTTGAAGCCAGACACCCGCTCGCCGCCACTTTGATGCGCCGGGCCATGGTTCAGGACACCCTGGATGGCGCGAAATCCAAGCGCTACCGCTATGCCGCCCGCCATCTCGCCGAATGCCACTCATGCGATAACGTCATCGACGACTACGGCACCTTCCCCGCGCATGCGCAATTCGTTGAAGCGCTCAAGGAGAAACACCGGCGCAAGTACGGGTTCTGGGAACTGGTTGACGGGTGAGGTCGGCCCTGCGCCGACGTCCTGCCACCACCGCGATGCCGCGCCGCAGCATCACCAGATCGGCCATTCGTGGATCGTGCAGCATTTGCCAAGTGCGAGCGGCGGAAGCGCAGACGGCGCGGTCGTTCGTGCCCTTTCAGAGCGTGTAGGTCCAGGCAGAAGGCTTAACCGAAAGAGAGTCGGTCGTGAGCAGGCGAACGGCAGCGCTTCTGCCTGCGACGCGTCGCCGATGAGCAATGCGCGTCAGAAGGCGTACTCCAGCTCGATGCGGGCGGTGACGCCGCTTCGGGGCGCGGTTGCGCTGGCGCCGCGCTTGAACCATCCGATCGCGGCGTCGATCTCGATTCCCCTGGCAGGGCGATAGCCGATGACGAGGTCGAGGCCATCGCCGAGGTGACGCGCGCCGCCGGCCGAAGCCGTCACCTCGCGGTAGTGATGATACAACATGTCAAGCGAGACGCGTTCGTTCGAGGTGATGCCGACCCCGGCGGTCGCGATGGCGATGTTGCTGAGGTCCGGGTCAAGCGCTTCGCCGTAGTAGTGGAACTTCGCGAAACCGCCCATGCGCGCCTCGTTCGACTGAAGGCCGGTCTGACGATAGGCGGTGTCCGTTTCGCTTGCGGGATCGCTGTCGCCGCTCCCCCAAGCGTATCCAAGGGTA
>NZ_JADDJF010000085.1 GCF_017811755.1 Pararhodobacter sp. SW119
GGCCGGTTCCGCGCCTTCATGCAGCCCTTCTGCGGCCCCGCGTCGAAGAACCTTGCCGCCTACGGCCGCTGGCACGCCGCCCGGAACAACGCGGACCGCTCCTGCCTGGATGCCCTCAGGCTGCTGCTCGCTTCAGGCCCTCGCACCAACACGGTTTGCTGACACCGCCCGTCTCTCGGTTATGCTGTGCATCCGTTTTCCGCCGTCGCTGTGCAACGTCGAGGTCCCTCGCCACACCGAGCGCGATGTCGAGAGAAGCCACGAGGCGGTGCGGTTCGGGTGGAACCGGTTCGGCCCGATGTTTGCCGGCGAGCTCCGCCGCCGGTGCGTCGAGCGGATGCGCGCGTCGCGGCAGCGGCACTTCGACGAGATTTTTGAGAAGATCAACGGCGAGTTGCGGCATGGCGCTTGCAGCACTTTGCGAAAGCGGCCGGTTGGAGGGCAAGATCAGGCGAAGTATCGTTGATGGCTGCCCCTTAACAGGCTGCTGAAATAGTCGATGCGCCGGGACAGTTTCCCCTGTTTCGGATCGGATGCCTTGGGTTTTTCGACCCTACTCGTCGCGTCTGGTGCGCCCTCGGCAACCATTTTCAGCCTCATCCTGTCAGCAACCGAGGCAGTCGGGCGAGGTTGTTGGCGGCCATTGTCATGATGAAGGTAAGCGCAACGCCGACCACCTTCTGCCATTTCTGATCTGATGCGGGCATTCTTCGCGCTCATGTGCGGCGGAGGTGTTGGAATTGGATAGAGACGACATAATGGGCGTCCAATTGGACGGCTTCAGGAGTGTTGGTGTTTCGCGACTGGAAGTGATCGAGGGGCCGAGCGGTCGGCGACAGCGCACGAAGGCAGAGCGTGCACGGATCGCGGCGGAAAGCTTGATGCCGGGAGTGAAGGTGGCCGATGTTGCGCGCAAGCACGGCACGACTCGCTGGGAGGTCTACGACTGGCGCAAGCGGATACGCCGAGGCGACCTGGTGGTGCCCGAGAGCGTGGCGGCCTTGCCGATGTTTGCGGAACTGGTGGTCGATGACACCGCGGCGGATGCGCCGCCGGGTGTCGCCGGGTCCGATCTGGAAATTGTTGTGGGCGATGTTGTGATACGTGCTGGCGCGGGTGCCGATGAGGGTCAGTTGACGCGGGCGATCCGGGCGGCACGGGCGGCGGTATCATGATGTTCAGTCAGGGCGGACCGGTGAAGGTCTTCGTGGCGACGCGGCCAGTGGATTTCCGCAATTATGCCGAGCGTATGATTATGCGGAGTTGAGGGCGGCTCTGTAGTGCCGACAGCCTCCAGTCCGGCGTCAGTGGCACCGCGTGATCGAGACCCGGGCGGCACTCACCTCGCGCAGCGAGGAAGCGAAGATAGCCTCGGAGCGCCATCGCCATCGTCTTGACGTAGGCGGCGGAGCAGCGCCTCCCCTCGTCCAGGATCACGGCCCGAACGCGCACCGCGTCGTAGCTGCGAGGATCGGCGCCCAAAGCCGGCAAGAGACGCGAGACCATGCGGACGTGGCGCGCGATCGTCCGCTCGGAGAGGCCCCGATGGCGCCGCAGCCACTCGCCGAACCGGGCCACGAACGGATCAACCGCCGCCGGCTTTGGCGCGGCCACCGGAACCAGGCCAAGCGTGCCGAGAAAGCGCGCGAAGCGACGGGCACGATTGACGTACTTGCCCGAGAGCCGGTCCAACCTGCGGTTGCCTCCGCACTGGCAGCGATGCCGCGCAAAGCGATCGAACACTTGCTCGTCTAACGCCGAAACGGCGATGCCCGAAAGCGCGAGCCAAGCCGCAAGATGACGCGCCGAGTCGGTGTTCCCTCCGATCGTCAGCGCGGTGTAACCGAGGTCGGCCAAGTGCGCCGCATAGGCGGCGATCGGCTTTGCAAGTTGGCTGGCGTCCATGCTTGGCGGCCGGCTCGGTTCTCGCTTCTCAAGAATGCTCATCGGCAGTCTCCTCATCGGGCGCACAGGCGCGCCCCGGGAGAAGGCCTAAATTATGTGGCGCGGAACTCGGCCAGTTCCGTACAAGTCATTCAAGGCTCTGCGACAAAGCGGGCCAGCGATCCCTCAACTCCGCATAATCATACGCTCGGCATAATTGCGATTATGCAGAGCTCTGCATAACCGCAAGGGCATCGATGGGCTGTCGCTGGCGGTTCAGGAAATGTTCGGGATGGACCCCTTCTGCGGGGCGGCCTTTGTGTTCCGGTCGAAACGCGCGGACAGGATCAAGCTGCTGATCTGGGATCAGACTGGCATGGTTCTGGTTCACAAGCGCCTGGAGGGTGGAAGGTTCGTTTGGCCCCAGGTGCGTGACGGGGTCATGCGAATTTCCAGCTCGCAGATGGCGGCCCTATTCGAAGGTCTGGAGTGGCGGCTGGTCCGGCCGGAGCGGGCGCGACGTCCGCTGGCGGCAGGATGATGCAAAAGTACGCTTCAAGGCCTGTTTTTACTGGCCAGAGGGGGCGTTTGCGTGATTCACTTCGACCCATGGATGCCGCTGATCTTGCTCGCGAAAACACCTTGCTGAAAGCCCGTCTGGCGCAAGTCGAGGCGGTGCTGGCCGAGGTGCAGGAAGCCAATCGGCGGCTGGAAGATATCCTGCGCACATCGCAACGCGAAAACCTGCCGCTGGAAGATGCCGAACTGGCCCAAGGTGTGCTCGCGGCGGCGCAGGAGAAGGCCGAGGCCGCGATGCAACGGGCGCACGGGGAAACGCCCCGCAAGCCGAAACGCAATCGTGGCCATCTGCCGGCGCATCTGCCCCGGGTTGAGCGGGTAGTCGAACCTGCCAGCACGCTCTGCCCCTGCGGCTGCGGCGAGATGGCGAAGATCGGTGAGGATGTGTCCGAGCGTCTCGACGTGATCCCGGCGCAGTTCCGGGTTCTGGTCACGCGGCGCCCAAAATACGCCTGCCGACGCTGCTCGCAATCCGTGGCACAGGCGCACGCGCCCGAGCATGTCGTGCCCGGCGGGCTGCCGACGGAACTGTTCATCGCCTGGATCATCGTCTCCAAATTCGGCGACCACCTTCCGTTCTACCGCCAGGCCGAGATCTTCAAGCGGCAGGGGATCGACCTCGACCGCGGCACGCTCGGCAACTGGGTCGGCCGGGCCTGTTTCCACCTGATGCCGATCATCAATCACATGAAGGCTCATCTGCGCGGCGCGGACCGCATCTTCGTGGATGAGACCCGCGCGCCCGTGCTGGACCCGGGCCGCAAGGCCACCAAGAGCGGCTTCTTCTGGGCTGTCGTCGCCGACGACCGCGGCCATGGCGGCACGAGCCCACCCATCGTGCTGTTCCACTACGCCCCCGGCCGGGGCAAAGAGCATCCGCTGAAATTCCTCGGCGGATACCGCGGCCGCTTCCTGCAATGCGATGCCTATCAATCCTACAACGCGCTGACCGAGATCACGCGCGACACCGGCCCGTGGCAGCTGGTCTATTGCTGGACCCATGTCCGCCGCCGCTTCGTGAAACGCTTCGAGAACGATGGCTCACCCATCGCCGAGAAAATGCTGCGCCAGATCGCGCTGCTGTATCAGATCGAGAAGAACGTGCGCGGCAAGGAGGCGGACGTCCGGCTGGCCGCCCGGCGCGAACACGCAGCCCCGATCATCGCCGCGCTCAAACCTTGGCTGGAAGCCCAGCTCTCGCGCATCCCGCAGAAATCCCAGCTCGCCGAGGACATCCGCTACACCTTGGCGCACTGGCCAGGCCTGATCCGCTTCCTCGACGACGGCAGCCTCGAGCTGGATACCAACCCGGTCGAAAATCAGATCAGACCGATTGCCCTGACGCGGAAAAATGCGCTCTTCGCAGGCAACGAGGTCGGCGCCGAGAACTGGGCCATGCTCGCCTCGCTGGTCGCCACCTGCAAGATGTCTGGCGTCAACCCTGTCGAATATATCTCTGCTACGCTGAGCGCGATCCTCGAAGGCCACCCGAAAAGCGGCATCGAAGACCTGATGCCCTGGCGCTTCAATCAGCCGTCAAACCTCGCCGCATAGGGTCAGGCCGTAGCGCTTACTGATGAAGCGGGATCGGACCCGTTCGACGCCCCGATACATGGTTTGTGCCATGCCGCCGACGGTCTTGGCCCATCCGAAGGCCTCCTCGATCCGTTTGCGGTGTTTCTGGGACAGGGCATAGCCTTCATGTCGGGTCGTGCGTCCGTCGATCGCTGAATGTCGCGATTTCTGCGCGACATGCGGGGTGACGCAGGCCTTGCGCAGGTCGGCGACGAAATCGGCACTGTCGAACCCCTTGTCTGCCCCGAGCGTCAGCTTCCGGGTCGATCCGGGGGAGTGGCGATGCACCATATCCAGCGCGGCTTTGCGTTCGGCATGGCCGTCAGCCCGGGTCAGGTCTCCCTGGACGATCAGCCCGTGGCGGTTCTCCATGAGGGCATGCCCGATGAAGCACAGCATTGCAGCGGTGCCGGGGGATTTCTTGTAGAGCCGGGCGTCCGGATCGGTCGTCGAGGCATGGGTTGCGTTGGAGCGCTTCTCGCCCTTGAAATCGACCTCGGCGTTGCGGTTGCGGCGGTTGTTGCGGGGCATCGGGTCGGTCTCGGCTTGGGTCACTTCGGGCTGGTCCTCGGTGGCGGCATCCGGTGTCGGAGGATCGCCCGGCCCCTCGTCATTGGGCGGCGCGCCTTCCGGCCTCGGCCGGAAGCTCTTCATGGATGCCCACGCTTTCACCAGCGTCCCATCGACCGAGAAGTGCTCGTCCGACAACAGTGGCGCGACCTCGCGATGCGCCAGGATCGCTGCCATCACCTTGCGCGCCATGTCGGTGCTCAGCAGCCGGTCACGGTTCTTGCTGAACACCGTCGAGACCCAGACCGCGTCATCAATCCCAAGCCCGACGAACCAGCGGAACATCAGATTGTAATCCATCTGCTCCATGAGCTGGCGCTCGGAGCGCACCGAGAACAGGATCTGCAACAGGCTCGCCCGGATCAGCCGTTCCGGCAGGATCGAAGGACGTCCGACGCTGGCGTAAAGCCCCTCGAACTCCGTATCAAGCCCGACGAGCACGTCGTTTACGATCCGCCGGATCTGCCGCAACGGATGCCGCGACGGGATACGCGCCTCGATGTCGACATAGCTGAAAAGCAGCCCGCTCGTTTCGTCCGCGCCCCGCATCCCCAACCCTCCGAAAACCGCGAAGAGAGAGAATCATGTCCTGCAAGGCGCGTCCAACGCTGGGTTTTTCAGCAGCCTGTTAATCTCGGGATCCGCACGGCGCGCCTCGGGCCGGTTCAGTTCCCGAGCAAATCCGACACGCCCTGCCGCAGCATCGTCCCCGCCTGAGTCTTCGAAGCGTTCAAATCCCAAGGTAAAACAAGCGGATCCCACTTACCCGATTGCTTGTTGCCAATGTTAGCTTCCACCTCGCCATGCCCCAGAACTGTCGTCGGTGTCACTGCGATGTCGTAGATACGGCAAAGCTGCGCCACCACCTCGATCATCCGTTCCCACTGCAATTTCAGCATCGGTGCGGTTCCCAAATTCAGCGGTGGCCCCTCAGCAGCCCCGGCCATCGAACAGACAGAGACCCCGATTGCCCGGGTATTGGTGCCCTTAGTATGGGCCGCGTAATTTCTTGGATTCCAGATTAAATTTCGAACGTTGTCGGCGATCGAGAACTTGCCCCGCACCAGCGTTCCGTCGCCTTCTATCATGATGTGATAGTGGAATTTGTCCAATCCCCCGGCGCGGTAGCCACCTGCGGTCCAGTGACAAATCACCCGGTCCATCGTGACATTCGGCATCCAGGATGCGGGCACCGCCGATGAGGATGACAACGGCCCGACACTGGTCGTCGTAATTGGCTGACTCGGTTGCGAGACCAGACGCGTGGACGCCGCTCCGACCTTAGCAATCCGCAACTTGTCCATGGCGCGACGCAACGCAACATGTAAGTCTTCGTTCTGCAGTTCGCGGACGATCTGTTCGACCCGCTGAATCGGTTTTTCCAACTCATCGGCAAGCGCCTGAGAAATCATCGTCAAATGACGATCCCGCTCTTCCTGGAGCGTGTCCAATTCGTCCTGCAACTCTTGTTTCTTACCTGCGTCAGTCTCAATGCTCAAAGCCTTGGCGATAGCCACCCTCAGTTCGAACAACCCTTGCCTGGTTCTCTCTGACATAATGGAAACTCCATCTAGGTCGACTCAAATGCTTCAATTCGCGTTCAGCTTGGCGAGTCCTCCCTTGATCGACTCCACCGCCGCCCGGAAATCCCTGAGATCCGCCGTAGCAGATTCCACATTGAACGAGGTAGATTGCGTTTCGACTGCCAGCTTCATCGCTTCCAGCGCCGCAATATTGCGATCCATCAGAACCACCCAGTCCGACATCAGAATCCGCGCCTGTTCGTGCTTTTCGATCAATTTTGCCGGGCTTTGCCCCGCCGCTAAGGCATTGACGATGGCATCTTCGGTGCCCACGGTCAGGTTGGCGAACAAAACCGGCGCGCCATCGCGCATAACGCGCAACAACTGAATGACCGCAGGATGATACTCTAGGGCATTCTCCCGGAAGAACCGGCGCGACTGGTTGGCCGCGACAACCGTTGTGATGCTGTCCAGAACACCGACTATCGGCGCCACGGAACCGGAAAGCTGCACCGTGCCGCTGAATGCAGCCAGAAGCCCGACGGCCTCATCGGCAAAGGCCTTATAGAGCGCCTGGGACTGCGCATATCCCTGCCCAGTTGCAAATCCAAGCATCAGCTTGTTGTAGGCCTCAATCGTCCGCAGCGCCCGCTTGTACTGACCCGCGAGAGGGGGATCAGTCAGCTCGGAAAAGATCGACGCCTCATCGACATCGAAGGTCACATCGACACCAGAGGGCCCCGGATTGCGGGCCTGTCGCCGAAGACGTTCATTTTCCACCACGGAGATCTGATCAATGATTGCCGTGGTGGTTGTGGCGCTTTCCCCGAAAGCCCCAGAGTACAGAACGAATTGCTCCGCGCCACGATGATCCGAACAGGCAGAAAGAGCTGCGACAATAATAAAAAGACCAGCAAGCAACAGGCGGAAAATGGGTCTCACAATACTTCCCCCGCAAATCCGTGATTAGTTTAGCGACTTCGGGGACCGAGTCAAATCTTACAGGACCGGTGACGGCTTCTGGGAACACGTGCCGCGGCGCCGCGCGTCAGTCCGTGGTTCGGATGATCAGCCGACCTGGATCCAGATGCACCAGCATCCGGCATCTTCGCCGCAGACCGTGATTTCACCTAATCCAAAAATTTGACAGTGCAGCGAATGGCCAGTTCGGCGAAGCTGCATCGCGGCGCGAGCCAACCCAGTGAACGTCACTCATGGGCCGGGCGGTGTCAGCAAACCGTGTTGGTGCGAGGGCCTGAAGCGAGCAGCAGCCTGAGAGCATCCAGGTAGGAGCGGTCCGCGTTGTTCCGGGCGGCGTGCCAGCGGCCGTAGGCGGCAAGGTTCTTCGACGCGGGGCCGCAGAAGGGTTGCATGAAGCCGCGGAATCGGCCGATCAGGGCGTC
>NZ_JADDJF010000086.1 GCF_017811755.1 Pararhodobacter sp. SW119
AATGCAAGACGCTTGAATCGTGATGATGCGGAACGAAGTCAACCAAGAGCAAGGACACTCCGTGAATGTCAGCGGCTCTCGAGGTCGCTAAGCCGATTGGAACCTCGCTTGCGGAACTCATCAGGGCCAGTGGCATCCCGAAGATGCCACGCAAACAGGCCGAACAGACGACTGTGCTGACGAAGACACCGCAAAATCACAAGAAAAGCTCTTGCAAAGCAGGGGCCATCCACAGATGCCATTCAGCCTGGTCCACCTGCCGCGGTGCGGCTTCACCGAACCGGCCGTTCTTACTGGCCGCAGCGATCCTTGGGCCCTATGGCTGCACCTTTCCTGCACGCCAGCGCGGCCCGCATCAACACCCTGTAGGGTCGACCTCGTTCCTGCAACTGGTTGATGGCGCCAACGATGCTCCGTCTGCGCGCGGGGCAGGCGAAGGCGATGACGCCGCTGATGCCGGAATGGCCAATGAACTCCATCCCCGGCTGGAACGGTGGCATCCAGCGCGGGACGGCAAAGCGCAGCATTCCCGTGGCTGCCTTGAGCGGGAAGAATACCCGCCGCCAAGGGGGCGGATCTTCCAGAAGCGCTGTGGGAAACAACCCGCCCGTGAAGAACGCGCCCTCCATCACGCCAAGGGCGATCTCGTGGACGTCGCGGTGCCGGAATCCAGCGGCGACGATCCGGTCGAGGGCGGATTGCAGGGTCATGGCAGCGGCTCCACCTCGATCACCAGATTGCCGCGCTTGTGGCCGCTGTCGGCCTGCGCATGGGCCTGTGCGATGTCCGTCAGGGGAAAGCGCGCGCCGATCAACGGGCGATAGGCCCCGGCCTGATGCTGCGCCATCAAACGCGCCATCGCCTGTGGGGTTTCCTTGATCACGCTCGCGCAAAGCCTGCGGCCCCCGGCGCGGCGGGGACGCAGCATTGCGCCCAGCATCGTGGCCAGATCGGCCGTGACCAGCCCCAGCCGCCCGCCGGGCGCAAGGCGCGAGGCCGCGTCGGGCATCAGGCCGGGCACGTCGAGGATCACGTCGAACGGCCCCTTTGCCGGGTCGGTGCGGTAATCCAGCGCCACATCCGCACCAAGTTCGCGCGCGAGATCCAGATTGTGCGCTCCGGCCAGTGCGGTGACATGCGCCCCATGGTGGCGGGCGATCTGGATGACGGCCGAGCCTACGGCGCCCGTGCCCCCCACCACCAGCACCCGCTCGCCGGGTTGCAGCGCGCATTGATCCAGCAGGAAATCCGCCGCCGTCAGCCCGCCGAAGAAGAAGGCTGCGGCTTCGGGCACGCTTAGGCTGTCGGGGCGGGGCAGGATCAGGCCATCGGCCCTGACTGCGACCTGTTCGGCATGGGCGCCCATGCGCATCCCGTCGGTGATGCCGAAGACCGCATCCCCCGCCGCGTACCGTGTGACACCAGCCCCCAAGGCTACCACGCGCCCGGCATATTCGCGCCCCAGTACGGGTCGACGCGGGCCGCGCAGCCCGAAGACAAGCCGGATCACTGGCCCCATGCCTCTGGGCGCGCGCGCGCCGCGAATGCGGGCATCGCCAGCGGTCAGGCCCGCGGCCTCAATTGCCACCAGCACCTCGCCGGGGCCGGGCAATGGGTTGGGCACCTCTTCGATGGAGATGCTGGTGGGCGGGCCATAGCGGCGGCAGAGTGCGGCTTTCATTGGTAAACTTCCTTGTGACGGGTCTGGGCAATGACCCTCTCGCCGAGACCGATCGTGACCAGCCACCAGCTGACAAAAACCAGATCGGATGCATGCCCGGTAATTGGCGCGCCGTTGATGAGGTAGATGGGGAACATGACCAGGGCGACCGTAGCTCCGCCCATGCCGATGGCATAGGCGCGGATCATCCAGGCGCGGTGCGTTGACCTGTCGCGGACGCGCGCGGCCCGGACACCCAGCACCAGCGCCACGAAAAGGGCGACGCTGAAGGCAGCGCGGGCAATATCCAGAAGCGCGGTAGCGATGCTCTCCACCTGCGCCAGCAGCGCCAACCCCGACAGCGCCATGCCAAGGCCCGCGACCACAAAGACCCGCCCCGACAAACGATGCAGCACGCCAAATCGGGCGCGCAGGGCGCGGGCGAATTGCAGTGGCCCCAGCAGCCCGAACAGGAGGCCGGCAATGGAATGCAACCAGTGCGAAACCGGCGCAACGGTCAGCCGCAGACTGTCTTCGGGCAACAGTTCCGCCGGGATTTGCACAATCCGGACGCCGGCCATCAACATCGGGATGAAGGTGGCGAAAATGAGTATCAGGGCAAGCGGCATAGGCCGCACAAACAGGCGGATCATGGAAGGTCTCTTTCGCTCAGACGATCAATCGTCGTGGTAAGTGAACACGTCCTCGACCCCCACGCCGAAATGGCGCGCGATGCGGAACGCAAGCTCCAGCGTGGGTGCGTATTTGCCGTTCTCGATGGCCAGGATCGTCTGCCGCGTCACGCTCACATGCGCGGCAAGGTCCTTCTGCGTCATCTCGCCCGCATCGAACCGCAGGCGGCGGATGGAGTTCTCGATCCGCGCCATTCAAAGGTCCCTCATCACAGACCCCTCCGGTAGGCATGGAGCTTGGCCAGATTGCCGCCCGTATCGCCAAGGGCGCAGCCCGCCAGCATCAGGTTCAGCGCAAGGATGATACTGGCCCCCAGCGCCAGCGCGACGATGCCACCGACAAAACCGGCAGCCGAGCCGAGCATCGACACCTTCCAGCCGATGCCGGAAATCGCGCGGTCGCGCTCATCGCGGGTCAGTTCCGTCTTCTCGCCCGTGACCACCTGCCAGAGGATGGCCATGACTATGGCCAGCACGATCCCGATGGCGATGCTCGCCCCGATCAGCTTCAGGACCAGCACCGCCCAGACCTGCACCCCGTCCGGCCCGTCGAACCGCCCCGCAGAGTGACCGGCCACAAGAAACCACAGGAACAGGCCAATGATGATGGCATTCGCCAGGATCTCGGTCAGCACATTGCGCTCTTCGTGGGACATGGTTTGATCCGGCCAAGGTCTGGTGAGGTAAAGTTTACCATACTTCATGTATAGTTATGCGAACCTGACGTAAAGGGCTTCATACCACGCCGATGCTCTCTTGATGCGTGAGCCAGACCTCTGCCGAACTCAAGCGCGATGTTGGAAGACCGCGGATCAGATGGTAATTGCCAGGTGCACTGGCGCGGATCGGCGCGGACGATGTTCCCCGGCTCACCATCATGGCTGTTCGGCGATACGTTTGCCCCGATTGATCAGGCCTTGATGACGCCTGAGCCTCGCGGACGGTTTCCGGCTCACCCCGACTGCCTTGCGATCCGTTGCGCTGTCACGGCGTCAGCAAAGACCAGGAATATTCGAGCTGCGCGGCCACGAAGGCTGCCGTTCGCGCGCCATAGCGATCGGAGATCGCTTTGAGGGTGGCATCAAGGGCCGCAATAGGCGCCCCGGAGGATGGCCGCAGGACGGCATCGGCGCGCGGGGTCGTGCTGCGTGACGAAGGTCACGCCTTCGGCAGAGGTGACATAACCCTGGACGTTCTGCGCAACAACGCGCGAGCGATACGTTCGGGACCAGGCGTCCGCCTGAAGTGCGAAGGCAACACCGTCGAAGCCGTTTGACAGGTCGGCACGGAGAACTTCATGCCGCCAGAACCCCAGAAGGTTCCCCGCCGCAAGGCGGACTGTTCCGAAGTTCAGGGCAAAGAGGGTACTGTCATGGTCTGCGTTCCAGTTTTCAACGCCGAGCCCGGCGGCAGTCACACGCGCGGCCCGCTCCCCTTGAAGGATCTCAAGAAGCCTCAACGTTACAGGCACCGAGGCCGACACGCCGGAGGAACTCATCACCGGTCCGTCAATCACGTAGCGGGCGTTCTGCACCCAGGTCGCCAGGGGGTAGCGTCGGTTCATGCGTGCATGCGCGTGCCAGTGCGTCGTTGCGGCCCGTCCGTCGAAAAGACCCGCGCGCGCAACTGGCTCAGATCCCTCGCAGATCGATACGACCAGCGCACCGAGCGCTGCCTGGCTGCGGATGAAGGCTGTGGTGGCATCGGTGCCACGGCTGTGAAAGGCCGGGACGATCACCGCATCGGCGCCGTTTGGATAAGTGCTCTCAAATTCTGCCACAGTCATATCCGGCATCACCGTGAGTGCAGGCATGAGCTCCACGGCGCCCTCTCGGGTCGCTACGATCAGGACGTCGACCGCGCCACTGCGTTGGAGGATGCCGTGCGGCACCAGGAGATCGGTCGTCTCGGCGCCGGTATTGTCGGCAAGCAACACGACAAGGCGGCGCTCGCCAGCGAGCGGGCGTGGCTCGGGCGGGTTGGTGGCGGGCATTGCCACCGCTTCGAAGCCAGCGCCGCCGGTGCGGAGTAGGGCGAGTGGCGCGGCGGCAAGAATGAGGACAAAAAGGATGGTCAATCGGCGGGTCATGGTCATCTCCAGTTTGCGCTGAAAATAGACGCGTGTTACGAAGGCGGAAATGACATACTATCCGCAGAATCCGCCAATGCCGCGGCGTGTCGTGTTCTTCGCCCTTAATGGTGTGCAGAGCCTCGATCTGACCGGCCCCATGGAAGCCTTCGCGGTGGCGGGTCGCTTCGGTGTTAGCTACGAATTTGTGCTTTGTTCGGTGGAAGGCACATCCATCGAAACTCATGCAGGGCTGTCCGTGGGGCCGGCTGCCCCCATCGCAAGTGTGACCGGGCCTGTCGATACATTGATGATCTGCGGCGGATCGGAAGAGGCAATGCTGGCTGCTTGGGAGGATGGCGTGACGCTCGACGTTCTTCGCAGTCAGATCTCCCGCGCCCGGCGGGTCGTGTCGATCTGCACTGGCGCATTTGTGCTGGCTGCCACGGGGCTTCTGGACGGCCGCAGGGCCGCGACGCACTGGAACGCTGCTAATAGGTTCCGGACCCTGTTCCCGAAGGTCGAACTCGACGCGGACGCCATCTTTGTCTCCGAGCCGCCCTTTTACAGTTCGGCAGGCGTGACCGCGGGTATCGACCTTTCTCTGGCGCTGATCGAAGCCGATCAGGGTGCGCGCGTCGCTCTATCTGTCGCCCGCGAACTCGTCCTGTTCCTACGCCGGCCGGGCGGGCAGGCGCAATTCGGAGCCGGGCTCAATGTGCGCTCGACCGGGCCCGATCCGATCATGCAGCTCATCGCGCGCATTCTTGAGGACCCGTCCGGGCGTCTACATGCGGAGGGGCGCTACGTGCCGGATCTTGCTGCTCTCGTCAACATGAGCGAACGAAGCTTCCTGCGCGCCTTCGCCGGAGCTGCCGGAACCACGCCCGCTCGTTTCGTGGACGAGGCCCGGCTGACACGCGCGAAGAGCCTTCTCGAGGAGACTTCAAATCCTCTCGACAAGGTTGCCTACGAAGCGGGATACGGCTCCGTCGATGCGCTTCTCCGGTCGTTCCAGAAAAAGGTTGGCATCACGCCGGGCGCATACCGTTCGCGATTTCGGACCATGCCTTGCCCGCCGCATGCTGATACATCGTCGGAGGCGTCCCTTGCAAAACGTTTGCAGAGCTCTCCTGCGCCCCAGTGATCACGGGCCCCTGGGCCGAAAGCGATGCAAAATGGCCGTGCGCGCGGCGGCTCACCTCAACACCACATCAACGCGCGGATGCATGTTTGCGTGACCTTCGAGGTGACCGTGGACCAGACCTGCCATTCGCTGCGCTTGCGAAGATGGGCACAGGCAGTTCTGCCCAAGCCAGCGCATCGTCCATGAATTCGTGGAAACCCACTGGCACACCAAATTCGTCATTTAGAGACTCGCGCGTTGAAGGGGACGGACTCGTCAGCGATTTGCGATTGTGCGCTCGATCCCCGTGCTGGCCGTGTCAGGCTCCATCCTCAAGCCGCGACCAAAGTGCCGTCGCCACCGGCCCCGGGGCCTGATCCCGGCGACGGATGGCAAAAATCTCAGACCGGCGCGGGGGGAAGCATCGCGTACTCGACCCGGACGAGGTCGAGGTCTTCAAGGTTGGGATTGGTGAAACGCCAACCACGGCGCTGATCCGTCCAGACCCGATGCGCGATGATTCGGGACAGCAGCACCTCGGCCTCCGTAGCTTTCCGCCCGCGAACATCATCCCGCAGCCATTCCTCGTGACTGTCCTCGTTCGACCAAGCATAGCCCAGGGCCCGCCGGACGGCGTCTCCGAAATACCGTCCGGCCAACCCGCCGCTGCCGGCCTCGCGAACGGCTGCGAATATGGCTGCGCGCAGCTTCGTGACGAAGATGTGGTCGTTGAAGTGACCCGCCTGCAAGGCGGCATCCTGGCGGTTGTCGGTGAAGGTCAGCAGCTTGCTGCGACCCGCCTCCGCCGTCTCCATTTCCTCGAGCGCTACCGAATTCAGGATCGTCGTCGCCGAGGAACGACCTTCTGCGGAGAGGCCCGACAACCTGTTGCGATCCCGGCCTTGCCCCGGCGGCGTATCTCCGCATCGCAGGCAGAGCGAGAACTTGCCTTTCATAAACCACATGCCGAGGCCGGAACCTTCTATACCCTGAGGATCGACGGAGACCTGGAACGGAACGCGCTCACGATAGGTCCGCTTGACGCGGATCGAGCCGTTCGCAGTCTCCTCAAGCCACGACGACGGAAGATCCTGCTCGCCCTCGAAGGGCAGTCCTGCCGCGCGGCACAGAAATCCCGTCTCGTCATCATCGTCGAGTGCTTCCTCGTCGATCGAGCGAGGAATGTATCGTCGGCCCGCGCCGTCAGGAACTGCCCGGACGGGGTGATAATCCTGGCCGCACTTGCGGCAGAAACGAACCTCGAAGAGTCGCGCCTCCGCCTCCGGGTCGGTCTTCTGCTTGTCGAAGCGGATGGTTCGCTCATCCTCCGGACCCAAGGTCGCATACAGGCTGTCGGGACCAGACAGATACTGGTGAAGCTTGTACGCCAGGAAGGCGCGGTCGGATGGACCGCCCCGCAGGTTCTCCGGCATCGAGGCCATGGACAGAGCGTACTCGAGTGCGGCCAGGCAATCCGGCACCGGCTCGCCGGACTCGTCAGCAAGCTTCAAGGCCGCCTCACTGAGCGTGCGCGGCTTGCGGCGGTGCGGTATATGATCGTCGGTCAGGCCGATGCGGGTTTCGGCCCAGACGATGAGCGGTTCCGTCTCGAGGGCGTCGTTTGCCATTCCGCTGGGTGGCGTGCGAATGGACTTCGCCAGATCCGGGCGATCCACGGCGCCGCGCGTGGCGCGGACCAGGGTCTCGCCAATCACGGCCTCT
>NZ_JADDJF010000087.1 GCF_017811755.1 Pararhodobacter sp. SW119
TACCCTTCGCGATCTGCGCGCGGCGACCATCCGTGCGGCGGTCGCGAAATTCCAGCCCGACCTGATGATCGTGGACAACGTGCCGCGCGGTGCCCAGTTCGAACTGGACCCGACGTTGCGCGCCCTGCGTCGCTCCGGCAAGACGCGCATCGTCCTCGGCTTGCGCGACATCATCGACCGCCCGGCGGTCATGCGCCAGCAATGGCTGCGCCAGCGCAACTTCGAGGCGCTGCGCGAGTACTACGACGACATCTGGGTCTACGGCGATCCGGCGCTCTACGACACCGCCACGGAATACGGGTTTGGCGCTGAACTGTCGGCGATGCTCACCTACACGGGCTACCTCGACCAGTCGGAACGGTTGGGATCGGCGGCGGCGCCCAAGATCAGGAGGTCCCTGGTCGATGACGATCGGCGCCCGTATGTGCTGTGTACGGTCGGGGGCGGGCGCGACGGCGTCGCGCTGGCGGAATGCTTCGTGCGGACGCACCTGCCGGAGGGCCAGCGCGGCATCCTGATCACCGGCACGCAGATGGCCCCCGAGGCTCGCCGGCGGACCATGGATCATGCGGCCGGCCGCGCCGACATGACGGTCGTCGACTTCGTGCAGGAGCCGGTCGGCCTGGTGGCGGGTGCCACTGCCTACGTCTCCATGTGCGGTTACAACACCGCCTGCGAGGTCATGTCGCTCGGCGTCCGGGCGCTCCTCGTGCCCCGTGTGCGACCGCGCGCCGAACAGCACATACGGGCCGAGAAGCTGAGCGCGCACGGGTTCGCGGACATGCTTCATCCGGACGCGCTGTCGCCAGACGCACTTGGCCGGTGGATCGGCGAACCCGCGCCGCGCCGACGACCGCGACCACGGATCGACTTGCAGGGGCTGGAGCGGGTCAGAGCGCTGGGGGCGTCGCTGCTCGCGCCGCAGCAAACCTCTCGCCATGCCATTTGAGGCGCGGACCCAGGCGCCAGGGAAGGATTTCTCATGATCACACACACCTCGCCCGACACCACGATCGGCTACGTTCTGAAACGCTATCCGCGGTATTCGGAAACCTTCATCGTGAACGAGATCCTCGCCCATGAAGCGGCAGGGCAGCGCATCGAGATCTTCTCGCTCCGCCCGGTGGAGGAGACGCATTTCCAGGATTGCCTGGGTCGGGTCCGCGCCCCCGTGACCCGCCTGACCGAGAAGCCGAAGAACGCCGAGGCGTTGTGGCGTCTGATGCAGAAGGCCCGCGCGAAGCTGCCCGGCGCCTGGTCGGCAATCGGCGAGATGCAGGAAATGGAGGCGCGCGACGTCGCCCAGGCGATCGAGCTTGCCCTGGCATGCCACGACCGCGGGATCGCCCATCTCCACGCGCATTTCGGAACGGTGGCGACGACGGTCGCGCGCCTCGCGGCGCAACTCGCCGGCATCGGCTACACCTTCACGGCACATGCCAAGGACATCTACTTCGACTACGCGGAGAACACGCATCTCGCGCAGAAACTGCACGACGCGCACCGCGTGATCACCGTATCGGACTACAACCTCTCGTATCTGCGGGAACGGTTCGGGCCGGCGGCCGCGCGGGTGAGCCGGATCTACAACGGCCTCGATCTGGAGCGGTTCGATTTCTCCGAGCCCGCGGCGAACGCGACGGACATCCTGGCGGTTGGCCGGCTGGTCGAGAAGAAGGGTTTCCACATTCTGATCGAAGCCCTGCGCATCCTGCGCGATGCGGGACGCGATGTTCGCTGCCGGATCGTCGGCGGCGGCGACGAGGCGCACCACCTGGCCGCACAGATCGAGGCAAGCGATCTGGGAAGCGCGGTCGAACTGCTCGGACCGCGTCCCCAGTCCGAGGTGATGGCACTGATGCGCGCGGCGGCCGTTCTGGCCTGTCCCTGCGTCGTCGGTCGCGACGGAAACCGCGACGGCCTGCCCACCGTGCTGCTGGAAGCCATGGCGCTCGGCACGCCCTGCGTGGCCACCGATGTGACCGGCATTCCGGAACTGGTCCGCGACGGTGAAACCGGGCTCTGCATTCCCGAAGGCGACCCGGAAGCGCTGGCCGTGGCGTTGGCCAGGCTGCTGGACGACGCGGCGCTTCGCCGGGAATTTGCCGAGGCCGGCCGCGCGCTGATCGAGCGCGAGTTCGACCAGAAAACGAGTACCGCACGCCTGCGGGAGATTTTCGACACGGCAATCGGCGGCGGCGAGGTCCCGCAGCGGAGGTCGGCGTGATGCGCATCGCCTACGTCACCACCGACCCCGGCATCCCGCCGTTCGGCACGAAGGGCGCGTCGATCCACGTGCAGGAAATGCTGCGGGCCTTCGCGAATCTGGGGCATGAGATCACGCTCTTCTCGCCGCGGCTGTCGGAAGCGTCGCACGCGCAGATGCCTGGGGTTCAGCTTCGCCCGCTGCCCTCGGCGCCGCGCGGCGAGGATGCGAGTGCGCGCAGCGCCTGGGCGCTGGCGACGAACCACACCGTGGGTGCCGTTCTTGCCGCCGAGGGACCGTTCGAGCTGATCTACGAGCGGCACGCGCTTTTTGCCCATGCGGCCATGGAGTTCGCCGCGCGGCATGGCCTCCCGGGTGTGCTCGAGCTCAACGCCCCGTTGATCGAGGAACATGCCAGCCACCGCACGCTCGTCCGCCGCGCTGACGCCGAGGCCAGCGCGCACCGGGCTTTCGGCGCCGCGGGGCTAATTACTGCGGTTTCACCGGCTGCCGCGGACTACGCCCGGACCTATGGAGCGCATCCGTCGAAGGTTGTCGTCGAGCCCAACGGCGTGGACGCGACCCGGTTCGCCGAGAAGCCTACGATGCGCGGGCCGTTCACGGTCGGCTTCACCGGGACGCTGAAGCCCTGGCATGACACCGCAACCCTGATCGAGGCCTTCGCGATTCTCCGTCGCGACCACGTACCCGATGCCCGACTACTCATCGTTGGTGATGGTCCCGAACGCGCGCGGATTGACGCACGGCTTGGCAACCTGGGCCTCGCCGAGGCGACGCAGTTCACCGGCGCGGTGCCGGCCTCCGAGGTGCCGGCATGGCTGGCGCGGATGCACGCGGCGACCGCGCCCTACCACGGGGATCGTCCGTTCTATTTCTCGCCGCTCAAGCTCTACGAATACATGGCCGCGTCGCTGCCGGTGGTGGCAAGCGACGTCGGCGATCTGGCGCAGGTGCTGGATCACGGACGCCTTGGCCGGCTCGTGCCGCCGGACGATCCCGAGGCGCTGGCCGCGGAACTCGCCCGGCTGGCGGCGGACCGGGACCTTCGCGACCGCCTCGGCGCCGCGGCGCAGGCGCAGGTCGTCGCGCACCACGGCTGGGACATGATCGCCGCCCGCGTCATCGCCCGCGCCCTCGGCACGGCGCGAGAGGTCGCCTGATGGCCGGTTCGCGTCCCGAGTCCCTCGTCAAGGCGCTGCCGGGCCTCAAGCGGGTGCTGGTGCGTTTCGCGCCCTATCTGCGCCCGCACCGCCCGCTTCTGGCCGGCGCGACCTTCGCGTTGATCGGCGCGACGCTCATGCGCTTGCTGGAACCCTGGCCCTTGAAGTTCGTCATCGACCGGGTTGTGCCCGCAAATGTCGCCGGCAGCGGCGGCTCCGGCATCGCCGCGGTGGATGCGCTCGATCCGATGCTGCTTCTCGCGCTCTGCTCTGTTGGTGTGGTGGCGATCATCGGCCTCAGGGCGCTCTTCCAGTATCTGGCGAAGATCGGCTATGCGCTTGTCGGCAGTCGAGTCCTGACCGAGGTGCGTACCCACCTATTCCGCCACCTGCAAAGCCTGTCGCTGGGCTTCCACACCCGATCGAAGACCGGCGATCTGACCATGCGGCTGATCGGCGATGTGGGCATGCTCAAGGAAACGGCGGTCACCGCAGCGCTGCCGCTGGCGGCGAACGTCCTGGTTCTGGTCGGGATGGTCGTGGTGATGCTGGTGCTCGACTGGCAACTGGCGCTGATCGCGCTTCTGCCGTTGCCGCTTCTGTGGCTGAGTTCGATCCGCGTCGGCAAGAAGATCCAGACGATCAGCCGCAAGCAGCGCCGGATCGAGGGCGACATGGCCGCGACGGCGGCCGAGGCGATGGCGAGCATGCGCACGGTGCAGGCGCTGTCGATCGAGGATCGCGCGGCGCAAAGCTTCGTCGGGGCCAACCGCAAAAGCCTCAAGGACGGGGTGAAGGCCAAGCGCCTCGCGGCCGGGCTGGAGCGGTCGGTCGATCTGCTGGTGGCGCTGGCCATCGCGCTGGTGCTCTACTTCGGCACGCTCCAGGTTCTGCGCGGACGGCTGACGCCGGGCGACCTGCTGGTCTTCATCACCTACCTGAAGGCCACCTTCCGCCCGATCCGCAGCTACGCCAAGTATTCCGCTCGACTGGCCAAGGCGAGTGCTGCCGGCGAGCGCGTGGTGGAACTGCTCGATGAGGTCCCCGAGATCCGCGATGTCGCGGGCGCGACGCCCGCTCCGGCCTTGCGTGGCGAGGTGACCTTCGACCGGGTCAGTTTCGGGTATCGCAAGGAACAGCCGGCGCTCGAGAAGTTGTCGCTCGCGCTTGCATCGGGGCAGAGTGTGGCGCTCACCGGGCCGTCGGGCGCCGGCAAATCGACGCTCGCGGCGCTGCTTCTGAGGCTCTATGAGCCGTCGGGCGGGCGCATCCTGATCGACGGGCACGATATCCGCGACGTCACCCTTGCCAGCCTGCGCGGCCAGATCGGTCTCGTCCCGCAGGAAACGATCCTGTTCCGCGGCACCCTGGCCGAGAATATCGCCCTCGGCGCCGGGCGCGATGTCACGCAGGCCGAGATCGAGGCCGCCGCCCGCCTGGCGAATGCGCATGACTTCATCACCGCACTGCCTGACGCTTATGAAACGGATGTCGCCGAACGCGGCGCGACGCTCTCGGCCGGCCAGCGGCAGCGCATCGCCATCGCGCGGGCCGCGCTACGGCGTTGCCCGATCCTGATCTTCGACGAGCCGACAACGGGCCTCGACGGCGACAACGAGGCGACCGTGACCGATGCGATCTGGCGGCTGGCCCGGGGCAAGACGAGCCTCCTTATCACCCACGACCTGTCGCAAGCCGCGCAGGCGGATCGCATCATCTTCCTCGACGGCGGCAGCGTGGCCGAGGACGGCGATCACGCAACCCTCCTGGCGCGCGGCGGCAAATACGCGCGGCTCTGGGCGCGGCAACAGAACAGCGACGACGACGGGGGGCCGATCCATGCTGTCGGCGGCTGACCGCGCCGTCTGCGCGCGCGATCCGGCCCTGCCGGGGCTGGAACTGATCCTCGAGGCGGAAGCCATGGCGGCGGCGCTGGGACTTTCACCGCTTGCGCCTGCGTACCTGCGCTACAAGCCGGGGGTCAGTTGCAGCGCCGCCTTCCTGCACCCGGAGGCCGGCGCGCTTGCCGCCCATGCCTATCCCAGCGAGAGATATGACGAGGTTCGCCGCCGTCCCGAATGGACGCACGATCCGTCGGTGCTGTTTCTGGACGCGGCGTGCATGGTCGTGGTGCCGGTGCGGCTCGACCGGCAGTTGCGCGCGCTGCGGCGCTTCCTGGACCCTGACCGGCGGCGCAAGTACCTGCGCCGGGTCATTGGCCGGAAGGAATCATTTGCCAGGGGCGAGATCGAGCTTCTCCGCTACAAGCCCGGCCGCCGGCTTGTCGCGCGGATCGACTGGAAGGGCGAGCCTCGTGCCGCGCTGAAGATCACGGGTGTGGAAGATTTCAACCGCGCGCTGATCGGCGCGACGGGCGCCGCCGCCCATGGCGGGGCGCCGTTACTCGGCGCCAGCAGCGGGTACCGCGCACTTGTGACCGCCTGGGTCCCCGGAGAGCCCATCTGCCCCGAGGCACTGGGGGGCCTCCCCGATACCACGGCCGTCGCCGAGACGGGCGCGGCGCTGGCCAGGCTGCACGCAGACCCCTTTCGTCCCGCCGCGGTGATCCTGCCCGCCGACGATCGCGGCGCGCTGGCCGCGGTTGCCGAAGATCTTGCCGCGCTCGATTCCGCTCTTGCGCGGCGGGCGGACGAGATCGGCCTCGAAATCGCGTCGCGACTCGGAGGGGTGGACTACCGGCCCAGCCTGGTTCACGGCGACTTCAGCGCCGACCAGGTCGTGATCACCAAGGATCGGCCGGTCATCATCGACTGGGATCACGCCGCCTGCGGCGATCCCGCGCGCGACATCGGCACGTTCCTGGCCCGGCTCGACGCACAGGCCGCGGACGGGTTCCTGACGCAGACGCAAGCCGATGAACTGGGCGCCGCGCTGCTCGAGGGGTATGCGCGCCACGCGGGCTCTGTTTCCGCGTCGATCCCTTCGCATCATGCGCGCGCGCTTCTGTTGCTGGCATCCGAAGGTTTCAGGATGCGACGACCGGACTGGCCGGAGCGGGGCCACGCGCTGGTGGACCGTGCGGCCGGTCTGCTCTCCCTCGCTGCACGCGAGCCCCGAGATCCCGGCATGCCCCAGCTCGATAAGGCCCTCGATCCACTCCGCGTCCTGCCCGAGATTGCGGGCATGCTCGGCGCCGCAACACGGGATCTTCGGATCGCGCCGACTGAACTCGTGCGC
The DNA here is from genome assembly GCF_017811755.1 of Pararhodobacter sp. SW119. Classification (GTDB taxonomy): domain Bacteria; phylum Pseudomonadota; class Alphaproteobacteria; order Rhodobacterales; family Rhodobacteraceae; genus Pararhodobacter. The sequence continues at coordinate 6,586 of NZ_JADDJF010000087.1, forward strand.
CACAAGCCCGGGCGCCGCGCGCTCGTCCGCTACCGCGTCGAGGGCGCGAACACCCCGCATGTGCTGGGCAAGCTCCGCGCCAAGGGGCCGGATCGTCGCACGCCGCGCGTTCACCGCGCCTTGCGCGCGGCCGAACTCGACGGTCTCGCCGCGCACGGCGTGGGCGTGCCCCGCGCCTTGGGCCAGATCGAGTCGATGAACATGTGGCTTCAGGAAGCGGTTCCGGGCACGACGCTGGCAGGCCACCTCGAACCTGGCGATGCCGCGCAGGCTGAGATATTTGCCCGCACCGGCGCCGCGCTGGCCAGGCTTCACGACGCGCCAGTCGCAACCGAACGCCGCTGGTCACTCGATAACGAGGCCGCTGTGCTGGAGCGCGCCCTCGACCACGCCGCACAGCAAATGCCGGAAGCGGGCGCGACACTGGGGACGATCCGTCGTACGGCGCGCGCGCGCCTCGAACGGCTGGGCGACGCGCCTGTCTGCGGTATTCACCGCGACTTCTACTTCGACCAGGTACTCGTCGACGGTCCCCGGATCTGGCTGCTCGATCTCGACTTATACACCATCGGCGATCCGGCGATCGATCTTGCCAATTTCCTTGCCCATCTCGATGAATTCGGCCTGCGCC
>NZ_JADDJF010000088.1 GCF_017811755.1 Pararhodobacter sp. SW119
GCGAGAAAGAACAAATGAAGAAATCGCCCAAGAGCAGCGTCGTCGAGACGAGGCGAGGAGGCAAGCAAGACTTGCCCTATTGGAAGCCTATGACTTTAGGAGTTGGTCTACCGGCCAGGTTGCTGAGCTAGTGAATATTCCTTCCGCTTCGCTCTGTACACGCGCTTGCACCGGGGGTGCAGCGGGTCCTGCAACAATCAGACTTGTATCGATCGAGAAAACATCTGACACAACGATTTCATTTAATTTCACAATTGCGACGACTGAAAGAAACGAATACCTGCCGGGAAGATTGCCAAACCGGGCAACTAGTGATTATATCTTGTTTGTTAAGAATGACTCATATTCTGTTTTGGGGTATGGCGATAGAGTTATCAGAAGGCCCTATGCAGAAGCAATTCATCTTGTTGACGAAAAGGAGAATCGATACCGGTCAATGAGTGGGATTGAGGGCTTGCGCTTTTCATCTTTTAATCAACATGCGTTCCGCGCAAATTTACCGTTCAATTCAGTAAGTGAGTTTTATGTTTCGTTCCCTATTCCTGAGGTCGATTCCGAATCTTTGAGTTTTGTTTTTCCTGGCCTTCACGGGCATCAGGCGCCATGGCAGCTGACAATCTTCGATACCACAAGGCCGAATATATTCATGCCCAGGCTGCGCGAGACCTTGGACACACCGGTTTCCGAAACGGTGGAACCGGAACCAGCAGTCCACGACGAAGCTTTGGGCCGGATGAGGCCCGCGGAGGTCATGAGTCTCCAAAGAACTCTCGCCGAGTTGGGTTTTGATCCCGGCCCTGTGAACGGCATCATTGGGCCTTCGACGCGCAACGCCATCCGTCAGTGGCAAAGGTCTCAGGGTCACCCTGTTACAGGTTCCCTTACTCGGGGACAATTCAGCGACCTTAATGCTTCTGGAGAGACAGGTGTACCTGCAGAGGCTGACCGCGATGACGTGTTGGGCCGGATGAGGCCTTCGGAGGTCATGAGCCTCCAAAGAACACTCGCTGAGCTGGGGTTTGATCCCGGCCCTGTGGACGGCATCATTAGGCATTCGACGCGCAACGCCATCCGTCAGTGGCAACGGGCTCAGGACCATCCCGTTACCGGTTCCCTTACTCGGGGACAATTCAGCGACCTTACAGCTTCTGGAGAGACAGGTGTACCTGCAGAGGCTGACCGCGATGACGTGTTGGGCCGGATGAGGCTAGACGAGGTCATGAGTCTCCAAAGAACTCTCGCCGAGCTGGGTTTTGATCCCGGCCCTGTGAACGGCATCATTGGGCCTTCGACGCGCAACGCCATCCGTCAGTGGCAAAGGTCTCAGGGTCACCCTGTTACAGGTTCCCTAACTCGGGGACAATACAACGAGCTCAAAGGTTTTGCGGAGGTAGTTGAACCTGCAGAGCCCGACCGCGACGAAGTGCTTGGCCGGATGGGGGCTTTTGAGGTCTTGGAGCTCCAACTAACGCTCATCGACCTGGGATTTGATGTTCGTCCACCATTCGGCGACATTAATTCTTCAACGCGCAACGCCATCCGTGAATGGCAGAATGATCAGGGATTTGAGGTCACAGGTAATTTGACCGAAAATCAACTCAGGCTCCTTGCCGAGAGTGCTGAGTGAGGCGATTTTTCAAAGTTCTCATGATGCTTGCCGCATAATTTCTTCAAAACTACAAGTATCTGGCTACCGTCAGCTTTATAATGAAAATGGGGAGGTAAAGCGGCCATAACAGCCAGAAAAGTAATTTGGCTCGAAAAACGTTCTCAAGGCTGTTTGCTTGATTCCACCAAATGACGCGATTATTCACGAATCGTGAAACAACAAGCCCAATTCCTGGGTAAGCTACAAAAAGCGCTCTGGGTTCAACTTCGATAATAACAAACAAAGCCATAACGCCAAGAAGATAGATAAAGGAGAACTTTCCAAGCGGATATGGCGGATGTTTATTCGGTGCTTGAGTATTGAGGTTGGCAGTAACGATACGACTCTTGCTCATTGCTCTGCACCTCTTTCAGAGCCATCGCAGGATGCATATTCCACGGCAGCGAACGCGGTGATGGCCATTACTATGTATTGTTCCGTTCGAGGAACTCTGTATTGTCGAGGTGCTCCTCGTATTTGATCACATAGCTTAGTGGTCGCTCACATAATAATCAAGGAACGAAGGCGGCAGTGTCAGACAAACTTGGCTTGAGCGGGGCAGGGCGGTCGCGTAGGTTCGGACGATGCCCAGATCTAACCCGTTCCGGTTGTGTCTCGAAAGTGGTAGAGATTCTCCGACGACGTCCTCCGAGCGGGTTGAGTTGCGCTTGATCAAGCGGCGAGGTCAAGGGCCATGGGCTCGATCGGTCTGTCGAGGGTTTGCCATCCATCGACCTTGCGCATGGTGATCTGGCCTGAGGCGAGCAGAGCCCAGAGGAGCATCGGCACGGTTTCGGCGCAGGGCAGCACGGCATTGTCAGAGGAATCGCGCCAAGATAGCCTTCTTTGCTCCTTCGGTGGGCGCTGGGGTAAAGAAAATTTATATTCAAGGCAAAAAGTCATGAATGCGCGCCGAGAAACTTCGCAGCCAACTGGTAATCAGGTGCTGTCAGACCAATGCGAACCAGTCTCAGAAACCCCTACCCTGATCCGCTTCAGGCCGCGCCGAGTTGCCGCCACTCGGCGAGGGCGGCGGCGCGGTTTAGCTTGAAGTTGTCTCGGCTGTAGAGATGACGCTCCTGGTTGAAATCATTATGGACGGAGGAGTGGACGGCGGCGAAGGTCTGTAGCGTTCGCATCCGCCGGAAGCGCTGCATCGCCCGCTCCCGTCGTCGCAAAGGTTGGTGCGAATTCTCCGCACGATTGTTCAGACAGCGGCCTGCCCCTGAAGATCCGACGCGCCCATCGTTCGCAGCGCGGCACCGTAGGAGCGCAGCCGGTCGGTCACCATCACTTCCGGCGAACCGTGCCGCCGCATCGCTTTTTTCAGAAATTTCAACGCCGCCTTGCGGTCCCGGCGCTTTGTGACAAAGGATTCGAGTACCTCGCCTTCATGATCGACCGCACGCCAGAGGTAGTGCGTCTCGCCGTTGATCTTCACGAACATCTCGTCGAGGTGCCACCGCCACTGCGGGGATGAGCGCATCCGCTCGACGCGCCGCCGACGAATCTCCGCGGCGAACATCGGGCCGAAGCGGTTCCACCAGAACCGCACCGTCTCATGGCTGATCTCGATACCGCGCTCGTGGAGCAAGTCTTCCACGTTGCGCAGAGAGAGGGGGAACCGGATGTAGAGCATCACCGCGAGGCGGATGATCTCGGGACTCGTCTTGAAGTAGCGGAAAGGACTGGGTTGGGGCATACGGAAAAGCTACGCCACCGCCCTGCGCCGCTCAAGCCAAGTTTTGTCTGACAGAGCCCATCGCTCAGATGTGCATCACGCAACGACAAGACTCTTGATCGGCTATCTATTTCAGGTAAGCATGCTGACGTCTGACTATTGCTTCAGGCGCGCCAGACCGAAAACCAAGGAGCAAAGCAGTGTTAAGCAATCTTGGCCTTCCCGGCTTGATCGGGATCTTTGTCGTAGTGATTGGGATCTTTTTTTGGTAAAGCGTCTCCGAGAAAAGGATAAGCTAACCCACGCGACAGAACAAAAGAGATATGGTAACACTAAACAAGAGGCAAACACTTCTAGTGACGACGCTCGGAAACTTGATAATCTTGTGAAGCAGATGTGTGTTGCAATTTTGAATGGGGAGCGACGAAATTTTGAGGTTCCAATTGGCTATCGGGATTATTCACAAGGACGCCTCTTAGAGGCATTTGCGCAAGGCAGGCATCCGGACGACATTAAACAAGGACAACCCACTAGAGATTCGTCAGAGCTGAGAGCTGCTGTGGAGAGGCTGCAGAGTCTCGCTCAAAGTCCTTATCCAACCCCCGAACTCGTCGAATATTTCTCCAAGATTGAAGATTTGCGAGGACAGACCTCCGAATCTGTCAACGGGTCTCCAACAAATTAAGCGCAGATTGAGCTTACTGCGCAAGATTGGGATTCCACGGTTCCTGAACGGCAGTCGACGGCACTTTGAAATCTCGAATCGCTCGGTCGGGAGAGAACAGAAAATGTACGGCCATAGAAAACTCTCAGCACGATCTACGCCTTAACTGATCCTTGCGGAAAATATGATGAAATTATGAAAATGCGCCGACCGATCGTCCGCTGACTGCTCCCAAGTTCATGCTCGGCGAAGATCACGCCGCGTTCCTCGCTGCTGAGGTGCTTGCTTAGTCTGTCCATCCCAACATTCTATGCCCAACGAGCCCCGGGTGTTGCACCTGGAATTTGAGCCTAAGCATTCCTCTCCGCCGTCGGCCTCGCCGCAACCGTCATCTTCTGGCTTTGAAAATCAATAATTCGGGAGCCTAGATCACGAAGTTGTCGACTGGCAATCTGCTTCAAACTATCCTTCGGAAGAGAACGTGAACTAAGGGAGACGCGAATCATGAGTGACAAGCAAGTCGTCGAGACCATTTACGGCAAGTATTCGAAGTTTGAGATCATGAAGTCGCCTGGTGGACTGATCAGCAACACGTCATTCTCGATCTACAAGGACGGCCAGTACTGGAAGGGATCGTACGACTCATTCGCGCGAGCGGTGGAAGTCGCACGCGCTGCAGGATAACGTTATCTGCATCGTGCATCAACTGCCGGCCTCTGATTGCTGCGGATTGAGTTCTGCAGGCCTCTAGTCCTTTCTCAGTGGAGAAAATCTGATGACGTTGTTTGCTGAATTTGCCCAGTTGATTCGCGACAACAAGTCGGGCGAGGCTATAAAACTCTGGACCCGCGACAGAAATTCACTCTTGCGGGAATATCGGGCAGCTGTGAGTGATGAAGAGAGCGACTCGTGGTACGGCACCTACGATGTATTTGACGATGTATGGAGGAAACTAACCGCTGAAGATGCGGCGACCAGGAGTTCCTTCAAACAGCTAATCCTAGCGAACGTCATGCTCAACGAGCCCGATCGCCACGGAACCACTCCCTTTTCTCTATTAGTATCAGTAGGCGATACCGAACTGATAAGAGCTGCGATCGAACAGGGGGCCGACGTGAACGTTGGAAAAACACCGCCTCTTTCATGGGTGTTTGGATCACGCGAGCTAAAGAAAAACTGGCGAGACATTGCGGATCTCCTGTTAAATAACGGAGCAATTGTAAACTTTACCAATGAACAAGAACCACCGCTTTACGGCGCTATCAATCGTAACCATCGGGACGCAATTCGATACTTGTGCGAGCTTGGGGCAAATCCCAATCTTGTCAGAGAAACCGACTCAATAAACACAAGCGGCACGGCGATGCATTACTGCCTTTCGGCAGCATTCGCCTACGAAACTGACATTAAAACTGCTATGTTGCTCATTGAGTACGGGGGTGATCCGACCATACGGAACAAGGAAGGCCTAGGCGCCATCGACGCATTCTTTGCAAGCGATCGCGAGCCGACCGAAAATGTTCTTAAGATAGTTGAATTGTTTTCATCGACCGATAGCTGGAAGAGTGCGTCTTGGTACTGCACGCTGCGGCCACCTTCGTCAAAGAATCCAAAGCGAACGAGACGCCCTCAGAAGCCGGAAATGGAACGCGTTGCAACCGAAGTTCCGGGGATTGAGGTGACCTTCCGAATCGGTGACCGCGTGCGGGTGTGTCGCCGCGGCGGTTACCAAGGATGGAACGGCGCACGCCTTGACTTGATCGATGCCGCCACTGGCACCCAACTTGAAGGAGAGTTCAATCCAGTACCAGGAATTTCAGGCATTGTTGTAGGCTGGGACTCCAGGCCGATGGAAAGCCAGTGGAAAGCTGTGGTAGAGTTTGATCCCGGGCAGTGGGAAGAAGTTGACAATTTTGGAAAAACAAGATCGCTTGGTCGCTGCAGAGCGTCCGTTTGGCCTGTTGAGGTTCTTGAAATCACCGAACCCGCCGACGAAACTCGGACTGAAGCTAACCTGCGAGGTCCGTCTGAAAAAGGGGTTACAGGCGCGTCAGTTACATCAACGGACGCCTTCAGTCGAGTAGACTGGAGAATGATTGCCGTCGCTGGTGTTTTGGTCCTTTTCGTACTCTGGTTAATCTTCTAGGTATTCCTCTAATAGGATATGACGGACTGCGTGTGAAATCTGATATTCATGGGAACCGAAGTTCGACAGTTAATCCGATAAGATATTGATATTGGTGATGTGATGTGGCGGTGTCTGCCTTGCGTCACACTACACGACTCGCCGGATTGCCGGCGGTTTTATCGTTATCCTGCGCCCACACTGACCGCCGTCAGTGCCGCGGATGCTGCACGTGCATTCGGCAGGTGCCAGCCCTTTCGAGGGCCTTGTCAGAGGAACCGGACATGATACGCTGTGTTCGCACGGTTGTTCTGGCTCGCGGCGTACTTTCATGGCTATTGCCTTGAAGAATAGACCTTTGTGCCTTCGGATCCAACAGAGGGACAAAGAAGCTAGCGCTGTATGCGGCTTCAGGCCGGCGTCTGCCCATATGCGACCCACGCTGGAGGGCGAGATGCCGACCGCATCGGCCATCATCGCGCGGCTCCAATGCGTGGCATTGGTCGGCGCTTCCTGCACGGTCTTCGCGATCACCTTCAGCCGGACATCCCTCGGCAGGGGTGGCACGCGCGACGGCCGCGTCTTGTCCCGCTTGAGCCCCGCCACGGGCGGTGTCAGAGCAAATTGCTTGAGCGGGACAGGGCGGTCGCGTAGTTTCCGTGGATGCCCAAACCCAGCCCCTTCCGCTACTTCAAGACCAGCCCCGAGATCATTCGCCTTGCGGTGATGCTCTACATCCGTTTCCCGCTCTCGTTACGGAACGTGGAGGACCTTCTCCACGAACGCGGCATCGAGATCAGCCATGAGACGGTGCGGTTTTGGTGGAACCGGTTTGGCCCGATGTTTGCTGCTGAGATCCGCCGGCGGCGTGTTGAGCGGATGCGCTCATCGCAACACTGGCGATGGCACCTCGACGAGATGTTCGTGAAGATCAACGGCGAGTTGCACTACCTCTGGCGGGCGGTGGATCACGAGGGCGAGGTGCTGGAATCCTTTGTCACAAAGCGCCGGGACC
>NZ_JADDJF010000089.1 GCF_017811755.1 Pararhodobacter sp. SW119
GACCGTGGTCTCATCCGAGGCCAAGCCGGCTTCCATTGGTGGCCAAACTCTGTCGCCGCGAACTGATCACCCGGATTCCGTATCAGGACCTTTTGTTTTGCTTGAGTCCGCTGGACGTGGGTGATTCAAGCTCTCGAACTGACGGGGGTGATGATGAGCAAGCTTTTCTGGCTGACTGAGAAGCATCTGGAGCGGCTGAAATCGTTCTTTCCGAAGCGCGATGGCAAGCCGCGGGTCGATGATCGGCGCGTGCTAACCGGCATAAACTTCATCAATCGCAACGGGTTGCGATGGTGTGATGCACCCCGGGAGTATGGCCCGCCGAAGCCCTTCTGCAATCGGTGGAAGCGGTGGGGCGATATGGGGGTCTTCGCCCTGATGATGGAGGGGCTGGCATCCTAAGGTGGCGAGGAGAAGGTCATCATGATCGACGCGACTACCTGAAATCGCATCGCACGGCCTCGAGCCTACGGGCGAGAAGGGGGGCCTGACCATCAACGCGGGCGTCTGATCGGGCGTAGGAAGGGCGGGCTGAACACGAAGCTGCACGCCGTCACGGATGCGAAAGATCGGCCGTTGCGGTTCTTCATGACGGCGGGCCAGGTCAGCGATGACACCGGCGCGGCGGCCCTGTTGAGCAGCCTGCCTGCCGCTGAACGCCTGATCGCGGACCGGGGATATGATGCCAACCGGTTCCGAGACGCGTTGAAAGAAAAGCGGATACGTCCCTGCATCCCGGGCCGAAATTCCCGCGGCAAGGCCGTCCGAAACGACAAGCGCCGCTACAAGCCGCATCGAGATCATGCCCAAGAACTGGCGCCGCATCGCGACACGCCACGACAAGTGTGCCAAGACCTTCCTCTCCGCCGAGGCCCTCGCCGCAGCCGTCATCCTCTGGCTTCGAAATCAATGACTCTGGAGCCTATGACTCGCCCCCATCGAGTGGCCCACTTTTTCTGTTAGTGCATGATGGGTCTCGACGCTAGCGTTAGCGTGCCCGTCGCAGCGGTTCGATGTGGCGGACACGGCCACGCAGCGAGCGCCGGAACGAAGACCTCTGGCGCCGGTGGCCGGTAGCCCAGCTATCCATGCGGGCGAACGGTGTTGTAATGGCGGCGCCAGCTTTCGATCACGATGCGAGCCTCGCTGAGCGAGTAGAAGATCTCGCCGCCGAGCAACTCGTCGCGCAGGCGGGCGTTGAGGCTTTCGATATAGCCGTTCTCCCAGGGTGAGCCCGGCTCGATGAACGCCGTCTTGGCGCCGACGGTTTCGATTCAGCCGCGCACCTTCCTGGCGATGAATTCGGCGCCGTAGCATGTTTGGAATGGAGCGCTGCGGGAGGTTATGGCCGCGCGCGGGGCCCTCCAATCGCGCAGCGGGCGGCAATAACCAGGACTCAGGTCTCTATGGTGGTTTTGCGAACCACACCATCAAGGAGACCCGACTATGGCAAAGGCCCAGCATACCCCGGATGCACGCATTCTGGTAGGCATCGACATTTCCAAGAACCGTCACGAGGTGCTGATGTTCGTGCCCGGCAGGATGCGCCGTCGGCGGATAACGGTGCTGAACACCGCTGACAAATACCAGCGCCTGATCGCGGTGCTTCGCGGTTTCGAGCTGCCCGCGCACGCGCGAGGCACTGCACAACAGTTGGGACAAGAACGATCCGAAGGATGCGCAGGTCATCCTGCACATGTTGCAGATCGGCGCGGTCCAGGTCTTCCACGATCCTCTGGTGGAACAACCTCGTCGACCGCCCGTGGAAAATCATGTCCATCGGAATGCGCCAATGGGCACATGGGTTGCTATGAGCGAACGCATCACGCGCGCGTGGATGCGCCATGTTGTGAATCGATTGCACCAGTGGCCGAACAGCGCGAAGTGTCATCATCCGCTATGCGCTGGTGGCCTATGGCCGCTGTCCACCACCTTTCGAGGCGTCGCAGTTGCATCGCGAGACGCTGTCCCGTCGCGCGCAGGCGAAGGCCCTGACACTTAGGTGTGTGGCATCACGCGCTGCACCAGGCGCCGGAGAATTGAAAGGATGCAGAATTAGTAACGCGTCGCGGCCAAGAATCTGTCCGCCAGCGTCGGTAGCGGAGGCGGTGGCGCGCGCCGCAGGAAGTGATCTCAATGAGCGCCTTGACGGTGTGATCCCGGGACGCCAGCGCCTTGAAGAAGTCGGTGGGCGTGCGCTGGCTACCCTGATCCATGTTGAAGATTTCGGGGTTTCCGTGCTTTACCAGCGTTTCTTCCACTGCTTCAATGAACCTCAAGTCACGGGCGCAGCTCGACCGCTATATCGAGGGTCTGGCGCGCACCGGTGTCGCTTGAGCGCCGGGATCACGGCTTGCCGACCGCGCGGCGGGCGTAGCATCCTGATCGCGGTCCAATGAAAAACGGGGGCGACTTGCGTCACCCCCGTTCCGATCATCGTGTTTGCCGAACCGTGGTTCAGGCGAGCGCGAGGTTCGTTGCCGACTCGCGGCCGTTGCGATCGCTTTCGAGATCGAACGTCACGGCCTGGCCGTCATTGAGTTCGCGCAGGCCGGCACGCTCGAGCGCGCTCACATGGACGAATACGTCCTTGGAACCATGCGCGGGGGCGATGAAGCCGAAACCTTTGGTGGCGTTGAACCATTTCACGGTGCCATTGGCCATCGTGATATCTCCTGTCTGATTGCCATCCACATGATCGCGATGGCCCGGCTCAGTGTCGTCAGAGTCGCAACTGAAGCCGAAAGGAGACAGAAGGTCGAATGAAGATTCTTTGCACGACCGATATGCACGTTGCCCCGCCGGATTACAAGTTGCGTTGTCGAAGAAGGCGACCCGACCGGACCTGCCGACGGTGCGGCTGCGCGTGATCGAGGTCAAATCGCCGCGCTGCGGATTCGTGTTACCGGGGAAGCCGTCCCATCGTCCCTCAACGGATGCCCAGATGCCGACCGAAGGCCCGAACCATGGCGTCGACGCTCGCCGTTCCTCACGGGTGCCGCGCTTGCTGCGCCGACCCGTCGCGGCATTGATCGATCTCTGAGGGGCAGTGATGATGCGCCGCGTCCTCTGGCTCCTGCTGATGGCCGTGGTGCTGGGCGCCGGCGTCATCGTGCTGGTCTGGCAGCGCGACATGCGAGGCATCGAGGCGCGGCTCGAGGCCGGCGCGCGCGTGGTCGAGACCTCCTTTGGCCCGGTGGCCTATGCCGAAGGCGGGCAGGGCGCGCCGGTGCTGGCGATCCACGGCGCGGGCGGCGGGCACGACCAGGGGCGGTTGCTGGCCGAGGCCTTCCTGCCCGAGGGCACCCGCTGGATCGCGCCGTCGCGCTTCGGCTATCCCGGCTCAAGCCTGCCCGCCGACCCCTCGACCGCTGCGCAGGCGGACGCATTTGCCGCGATGCTCGACGCCCTCGGGATCGACCGGGTGACCGTGCTCGCCATGTCCGGTGGCGTGCCCCCGGCGCTGCAGTTCGCCCTGCGCCATCCCAACCGGACGCAGACGCTGGTGCTGCTGTCGCTCGCCCCCTATGCGCCGCTCACGGCCGAGGCACAGGAACTGCCCGTCCCCCTCTGGCTCTACGACGCGCTTTTTGCGACCGACCTGCCGATCTGGGCCATGCTGCGCCTGTCCCCCCGGACGCTGGCGCCGATGTTCGACGCTCGCCCCGAACCGGTCGCGCGGATGACCGGGGCCGAGCGCGCCTTCCTTGACGCGATGATCGCGGCCTTCCTACCGGTGACCGCGCGCCGCGCGGGGCTGGCGAACGAGGGCGCGGCCATCGACCCCGCCGCCGCCATCGACCCGGCCGGGATCGCGGTGCCGGTGCTGATCGTTCACGCCCGCGACGACCGGATCACGCCCCTTGCCACCGCCACCTTCACCGCCGAACGGCTGCCGCAGGTCGAGACGCTTTTCGTTGACACCGGGGGCCATCTGCTGCTGGGGCATCACGCGGCGGTGCGGGCGCGGATCGCCGCCTTCCTTGCCGCCCATGCCGAGCAACAGGCAGAGTGACCCTTCCTTGAAGCTTCAGGATCATGACCCTTTTCAAGATCATCCTTCTCGCCCTTGTCGGGGTTCTCATCCTCGCTCTCGCCCTTGGCTTCTGGGTGCATTCCCGCGACCGGGCGCAGGCCGCACGGGTCTGGGCGGCGCTGGAGACCGCGCGCGAGGCCGACCCGCCCGCCTTCGATCCCGCGATGGTCGCGGACCTGCCCGAGGTGGCGCAGCGCTATTTCGCCCGCGCCATCGAACCCGGCACGCCCCTGCACCGCCTGGTACGGCTGGAGATGGCGGGCAGCTTCATCATGAACGGCAACGCCATGCCGATGTCCGCGCGCCAGATCCTTGCGCCGCCGGCGCGGGGGTTCGTCTGGCAGGCGGAAGTCGGCACGGGGCTAATGCGTTTCGCAGGCTCGGACGGCTATCACCGCGCGGCGGGGCGCGCGGAAAGCTGGACCAAGTTCTGGCTGCGCGGCCTGATCCCGCTGGTCCGGGTCGGCGACACCGAGGATCACGCCCGCGCCGCCGCCACCCGGGTGACGATGGAGGCGATCTGGGCCCCGGCCAGCCTGCTGCCGCAGTTCGGCGCGCAGTGGGTCCAGACCGGCCCAGACAGCGCCGAGATCCGCTTCGACCATGCTCAGAGGATAGCGCCGATGCAGATCACCCTCGATGCCGCGGGCAACCCGGTCGAGGTCTGGGCGATGCGCTGGACCGACGCCAACCCCGAGAAGGTCTATCGCCTGCAGCCCTTCGGCGGCCGAATGCTGGATATGGGCCGGTACGCGGGCTTCCTGATCCCGACAAGCGTCGAGATGGGCAACATGTGGGGCACGCCCGACTACGCGCCCTTCTTCCGCGCCACCCTCACCCGCGCCGAGTTCTGACATGATCGCGCCCGCTGCCGCCCCGGCCCCGTTGCGCCTGTCCGACGCCGCCGCGATCCTGACCCTGGCTTGCGTTGCCGCCAACCTGGCCCTGGCCGAGCCCTTCGCCGCCGTCCCCGCGCAGCTTCGACCGGGCGCCTGGAGCCAGGACACGATCTCGGCCCCCGTCGCGCTGGCGTTGCTGGCGGTGAACGCCCGGCTGCGGCGGGGCTGGGCCAAGGGCTGGCTGATCTGGGCGGGGCTGATCGGCTACCTGGTCTATGCCTACGCCCTCTACAGCTTCGACCGGGTGATGAACCCGGTCTGGTTGCTTTACGTCGCCGTGCTCTCGACCAGCGCCTTCGCGGCCTTCCTGTTCCTGCGCGCCGTCGATCCGGCCACCCTGCGTCCGGCTGCGCGCACGCCGCCACGCCGGATCGTGGCGGGACTCTTCGGGCTGCTGGTGGCGCTTTTCACCGCGCTCTGGCTCTCCATGCTCCTGCCTGCGATGGCCGCGCGAACGCCTCTGCCAGGACAGACGATCTTCGTGCTCGACCTCGGCTTCGCCCTGCCGCTGGTCGGGCTGACCGCGTGGTTTCTGTGGCGGGGTCACCCGGTCGGCGACCTGCTGGCGATCCCGATGCTGATGAAGGCGGCGACGCTGGGGATCTCGGTGTTCCTCGGCACGCTCTACACCTGGGCCCTGTTCGACGGGCCGTTCATGTCCTTCGACCTCGCGCTCTACGCCCTGATGGGCTTCGGCCCGGCTGTTTTGATCCGCCCGGTCTGGCGCGGGCTTGAGGTCGCCAGGGCCGGGTGACCCGCTGCGGCCCTGCCCGCCGCTTGCGTCGCTGGGTTTCTCGGGCGCTCCTGCCATCTCTGAACCTCCCGGCGGGATATTCCTGTATAAGAGGGCGGCCACTTTAGTGGGGCACTCCAAAAACTAGGGTCAGGCAATGCAGCGCTTCGTTGTTTCCTGCGCACTCATCGCCGTCCGGTGGATTGGCCTTGCCCTCTTGCTGAAGTCGATCACACTCGACGTCGGTGAACTGCCGGTCGACTACCGGTCCTATTCGGAGGCCGCCGATCGACTGGCCGTGACAGGCTCACCGTATCCCGATGCAGAGACCGTGCAGGAGAGGTGGCGCGCCATGCATCGGAGTGCTGTTGCGGCTTTCAGGCCGGGTCTCGCACCCGACGTCACCCCCGAGGTCATCGCCGGTCCGTATCTCTACCCGCCAGGGCTCGCAGTTCTCATCCACCAGACCCGGCTCAGCGCGCTCGCCTACCTCATCGCGTTGACCGGCGTGACAATCGCGCTCTGTCTCGCTTGGTTGCTTCTGGCCAGAACAGGGTCCCTGCTGTGGCTCTTACCGATGGCGGTCTCGATCGACCTTGTCGCCTCTTTCCTCGGCGGAAACATCGAGATCTTCCTCATTGCGCTGTCGATGCTGGCTTGCTGGCTCATCTGGCGTCAGCACGCGTTTCTGGCGGCCCTGCCGGTGGCAATGGTGCTGAGCGTCAAGCCGCAGTTCGGACTGCTCTTCCTGGCCTTCGCCGTGATCGGAGGTCTTGCGGCAGGGCAGGGGCCGCGCTTCCGGCGTGGCGCGTTGATTGCAGCCTGCACGAGCGCAGTGCTCGTCTTGCTGGAAACGATGCGATGGCCCGCAACAGCGCGGGCGGACTTCCTGTCCTATCTCGCCGACCCCCTCGCATTTCAGTATTTTGCGCTTTCCGCGGAAGAGCAGTGGCCAATGTATCTGTGGAACCGGGCGCCGCTCCAGATATTGCTGAACGCCGGGCTGAACTTCGAAACGGCGCAAGTGCTGTCGCTCGCAATCTATGCGCTGATGCTTCTGGTCGCCGCTGCCCTGCTCCGCGACCGGCGCCTGAGTTTCGCGCAGGTCTTCGCCATGGCCTACATTCTCCTGCTGATCGGGCGTCCGATCATCTGGTCGATGCCATTGTTGGCGGTCTTCGTCCTCACCGCCTCATGGCCAGCGCTTGGACGCCGTGAGCGTATCGCGCTGGGGGGCGTTGCGGCAGCCGTCGGGCAATCACATTGGGTGGCGTTCGTGCTTTTTCCGCTGGGGGTCTGGCCCGGGCTTCTGACCTTGCAGACCGCAGCATTCCCCTGGGAAACCCTGCTGGTCTTGCCTGGGGCCTGGGCGGTAGTCGTCATCAGCGCACGGCAGCGCGCCCAAAG
>NZ_JADDJF010000009.1 GCF_017811755.1 Pararhodobacter sp. SW119
CGCGCTCGGCGGCATTGTTGGTCAGGCGGATCCGCCCATCATCCAGGAAAGCGGTGAAGGCGCCCCAGCGCTCGCGTTTGGGCGGCATCAGATAGTCGATGGCGTCGAGACCCATCATGGACTAACAGAAAAAGTGGACCACTCGATGGGGGCGAGTCCAAACCGGACCCAGAATTCGTCTAACTTGCTTATTATTGTGATAATTGGGAAACTTTGCGTGACCCTGTGCCGCGTCGTGCGGACCCAATCCTCTCGCCCGTGGTCGTCGGCGCCGGGCCGCCGTGAGTGACAATCTGCACGGTGAAATGCCGGCAACTTCCGCCAGTTGTCGTGGAACACTTCGGTTACAACGCATTGATTTCTATTCGTCCGAATAAAACTTATTATGGGGCACAGACCCATCGATATCATTGGTTCTTAGTCGCGGTTTGGTGCGGCTCCTTTGGCTGCGCAGCAAAGGAGATGAACCTCGGGCACAGCGAACGCCGATGAATTTCGCAAGGTCGCGATGCGATAGTTCGGTTCCTTGGTGAAATCCGGCCTTGATAATTTGACCGTCAGCGTCACCCACGGCGACCCGCTGCTCCATCCTGGGGGTTCCGCGATCCGCCAGTGACGCCATCGCGGGGGACGCTGATCGCCGCGGCGTTTGTCTTTGCCGCAAGCCCGCCCTGTGCCCAGTCGCGTAGGATACGCACCGCAACCGGCATGTTCAGCCCCGTTGCGGCCAGGACCAGCGCCGCGCCCAGCCAGGCACCCGCGGGATCCGGCAGCGCGCGCAGTACCGCGGATGCAAGCGCCGCCAGCGGAAAGGTCAGTGCGCCCCAGAACGGCGTGAAACCCGCCGCAAGAAGCCAGCGCCCGGCCATGACCAGGACAGCCAGCAACGCCAGCCCGGCCACCGCAAAACCCAGCGCAAGTTCGCCCCACCCCAGAAGTGCCGCGACCGTGGCGAACAGGCTGACCGGCGCCAGATGGATCGCCAGCAACGGGCGCAGCGGTGCCGGTGGCACACGGGTCGCAAGCTGGCGCAGGCTTTCGGCCCAGATCAGCAAGGCAATGACAAGCGTGATCCAGAAGATCGCCCGCGCGACCCCGACCTGACCCAGCGGGATCAAGGCCAGCGGCGCCAGGATGTAGCCGACGAACACCAGATGAAAAAACGGCGTGACCACGCGCGCTTCCTCGGGGCCCTTGAGGAAATTGCGCGCGATCATCACGCCAAGACCCGCGAGCAACGCCACACCCACCCAGACCAGTCCGCCCGCCAACCCCGGCGCATAGGGCACCAGCGCCGCTGCCGTCAGCATCACGCACAGGACCCCCGCGGAAACGCCCGCCCGCCCCGGCAGAACACGCAGTTCTTCGGCGTGGACGCCGGGACGACGCAACGGCTTGGAGGCCAAAGCGACGGCAGCGAAGGCGAAGAGCAGGACGGCGCCGCCCAAAAACGCCTCGGCCAGGCCGGCGATGACCGGGATTTCCGCGCCCAGGGTCCGCCAGGCCAGTCCCAGGCCAAGCAGCCCCATGATCGGCGGAAATATTGCCGGCGGCACGCGCTGCCACAGGCCGGGGGGCGTGCTGGGCAGCGGAGGGGGCGGCGGGAAATGGCGCTTGGACTTGGTCATGCCGGCATCCGGGTGTGGTTCCGCCCGATAGTCACCCGCGCAGACGGTCGGGGGCAAGGGGTGCTGTCGCCCGCCGCGCCGGACAGCATGTCGCAGCCGGCGCTCGCTTGACACCGGGTGTCCGCAGCCGCAGCGTGCGCCCCACGCCCAGCCAGCACCGCCAGCCAGAGGCCCCGCGATGTCAGACCCCACGATTCTCATGGTCTTTCTGGCCGCGCTGATCACCGCATTGGCGACCGGCCTGGGCGCGCTGCCGCTTCTTGCGATGAAAGAAGCCAGCGCGCGCACGCAGGGCGTCGGCACGGCGATCGCGGCGGGTCTGATGCTGGCGGCCTCGTTCGGGCTGATCCAGGAAGGATTCGCGCTGAACGCGCCGCGCACGCTCTCCGGGATCGTCGCTGGGCTTCTGCTGATCTGGATCGCGCGGGCGCTGCTTCCCGCGCCGACCGAGGTGACCGCCAGCGCCTCGGCCCGGCGGAAGATCTTCCTGATCATGGCGGTCATGACCGCGCATTCCGCCGCCGAAGGCATTGGTGTCGGCGTCGCCTGGGGTGGGGGCGAACGCCTGGGCGAGTTCATCACGCTCGCCATCGCGCTCCACAACATACCCGAGGGGCTGGCGATCGCGCTGGTGATGGTCCCGCGGGGGGCATCGGTCCTGCGCGCCGGGCTTTTCGCCATCGGGTCGAGCCTGCCGCAACCGCTTCTGGCGGTGCCGGCCTTCCTGTTCGTCCTGACCTTCGCGCCATGGCTGCCGGTCGGGCTGGGCCTGGCGGCGGGCGCGATGCTGTGGATGGTCTTCGCCGAACTTCTGCCCGAAGCCGCCGGTCAGGTCGAAAGCGGGCTGCTGGGCTCGCTGGTTACCATGTCCTTCGCGGCGATGCTGGGCGGCATGCTGCTGCTGGAGTGATCGGCGCGGGAATCCTGATGTCTTGCGCGATCACATCGACCTTGGGTGACTTGCTCTGGCAGCCGCCGCGCGCCATATCAGATGCATGCTCAAGCTCACACCATTGCTGCTGGCACTGGCCTACGCGTTTCTGGTCTACCAGTTTTCATCCTGGCGGACCCGCCGCGAACTGGACGCGCGTTCCGCCCAGCTGGCCGATCGTCAGCTGAACGCGCTTTGCGACCGGATGGCGCAAGCTCTGAATCTTCCGAAGATCAAGGTGCACGTCTACGACATCGAACCGATCAACGGTCTGGCCGCGCCGGATGGGCGCATCTTCATTACCCGCGGCTTCCTGCAGAAATACCGCGCCGGCGCGGTCTCGGCCGAGGAGCTGGCCTCGGTCATCGCGCATGAACTGGGTCATGTGGCATTGGGCCATACGCGCAAGCGGATGATCGACTTTTCAGGACAGAACGCGATCCGGCTGGCGCTGGCCACGGTCTTCAACCGGTTCCTGCCCGGGATCGGGCCGCTCATCGCCTCCGGGCTTGTGACGCTGCTGGCCGCGGGGCTGAGCCGGTCGGACGAATACGAGGCCGACGAATACGCCGCGGCCCTGCTGACCAAGGCAGGCATCGGCACCGCGCCGCAGAAGGCGCTGTTTGCGAAGCTGGAAAGGCTGACGGGGATGGGCGGCGGGCCACCCGCTTGGCTGGCGAGCCATCCCAGCACCGAGGACCGCATCAAGGCCATCGAAGCGCTGGAAGCGCGCTGGTTGGCCTGACCGGCGCTCTTGCTACGGAAAATGGGCGGGACCGAAGCCCCGCCCCTTACCAATACCTTCTCAGAACGCGGACGGTATCGCACGGATGTATGAAAAGACCGTGACGCGCTGCGCGGCTCAGGTGACTGGTTCCTTCTCCAGTTCCTTGGCATGCAGCCAGTCGGCGTGCTTCGGCGCGCGCTTCGTCTGGCTCCATTCCTCGAGCATCTCCCATTTCACGGAGTCGAGGCGTTTGAGCATCGCCTCCTCCTCGGGGTCCGGGCAGGCCAGTTCGATCCGGTGGCCATTGGGGTCGAAGAAATAGATCGAATGGAAGATCGAATGATCGGTAACGCCCAGCACGTCGACCCCGTTCGCCTCCAGATGATCCTTGAACGCAAGCAGCGTGTCTCGGTCCTTGACCTTGAAGGCGATATGCTGGACCCAGACCGGCGTGTTCGGATCGCGGCCCATCTCGGGCTTAGTCGGCAGTTCGAAGAAGGCCAGGATATTGCCCTGCCCGGCATCGAGGAAGATGTGCATGTAGGGATCGGGCTCGTGCGTTGACGGCACCTTGTCCTCGGCGATGGCCAGAACGAAATCCATGTTCAGGATCCTGGTGTACCATTCGACCGTCTGCTTGGCGTCGCGGCAGCGATAGGCCACGTGGTGCATCTGCTCGATCTTCAGGGTCGGCGTGGTGATCGGGGCGTTCATCGCAAGCTCTCCATATCGTTGCATCTGCAATGGCATGCCGCCGATACACCACATCTACTGATTCGAGTCAACTCGTTGCAGGTGCAATGACCTGTACGGTGATCAACAACGTTCGCGCGCCCCGAGCGCGACGGCCGCGGACAAAGGTTTCATTGCGGTTAATCGGCCCAATTAACCCACCTGAATCATGGTGTTACAATTTGGTCCGCATGCGGACCGCTGCCCGCGCAGGGCTCAATCGCGCCCGCGGTAGGGCTCGACATATTGCAGCGCCATGTCCCAGGGGAAGAAGATCCAGGTATCCTGGCTCACCTCGGTGATGTAGGTCTCCACCATCGGCTTGCCCTTCGGCTTGGCGTATACCGTCGCAAAATGCGCCTTCGGATAAAGCGCGCGCACGAGTTCGAGCGTCCGTCCGGTATCGACCAGGTCGTCCACGATCAGCACGCCCTCGCCCTGGTTGCCCATGATCTCGGGGTTGGGGGCCTTGATCAGTTCCGGCTCCGCCTGGGTCTGCCGGTCGTAGCTCTTGACCGACACGGTATCGACAACGCGGATATCCAGTTCGCGGCTGACGATCATCGCGGGCGCCATGCCGCCACGTGTGATGGCCACGACCGCGCGCCAGTATCCGTCATCGGGACCAAGCCCCTGCAGGCGCCAGGCCAGCGCGCGCGCATCGCGATGAAGCTGGTCCCAACTGACGTGGAACCCTTTCTCATGGGGCAGACGATCCTGCATCATATCCTCCTTCCATCAGCGATCGACTCAAACCCGCAACTTCGGCGATAGCAGCGGAGGCGCAACTTGCGCGCGCGTGAACACCCGCCCCGCCGGGCCGAGAAGCCAGCGCCACCGAAATACCGTCCCGTGATCAACTTTCCTTGCGCCCCGTGACCGCATCGATATCCGGCGCATCGACCGCCTTCATGCCGACAACATGATAGCCCGCGTCGACATGCAGGACCTCGCCCGTCGTCCCCGATCCCAGGTCCGACAGAAGGTAGAGCGCCGCCTTGCCGACTTCGTCCTGCGTCACGTTCCGGCGCAGGGGCGAGTTCAGCTCGTTCCATTTCATGATGTAGCGGAAATCGCCGATGCCACTGGCGGCTAGGGTCTTGATCGGTCCGGCACTGATCGCGTTCACGCGGATGCCATCCTTGCCCAGATCCTCGGCGATATACATGACCGAGGATTCGAGCGCGGCCTTGGCCAGACCCATGACGTTGTAATGCGGCATGACCTTCTCGGCGCCGTAGTAGGTCAGGGTCAACAGGCTGCCGCCGGGGCGCATCATCGCCGCGGCCCGCTGGCAGACGGCGGTAAACGAATAGACCGAGATATCCATCGTCATCCGGAAATTCTCGCGCGAGGTGTCGACGTAGCGACCGCGCAACTCGCTCTTGTCCGAAAAGCCGATGGCGTGGACGACGAAGTCGATCTCGTCCCACATGTTCTTCACGTCGGCGAACAACCGGTCGAGCGAGTCCATGTCGCCCACGTCGCATTCGAAAAGCCGCGGCACGCCAAGGCGTTCGGCCAGCGGATGAACACGTTTCTTGAGGGCCTCGCCCTGGTAGGAAAAGGCCAGTTCGGCCCCCTGCCCCGCCAGCGCCTGTGCAATTCCCCAGGCAATGGACTTGTCATTTGCCAGACCCATGATCAGGCCGCGACGCCCCTGCATCAACCCTGCCGACATGTCGCTCTCCACCTTGCCAGGACGTCGTGCCCAGCTTTAGGCGAAAGCCAATGCCCCATCAAGGCCGGGCGATCTGCGACGGTTTTGGCTGTTGCATTCGACGCGGCCCGCTGCAACGGTCCGCTCCAAAGCTAACCGAGGTGTTCACGATGACCGAGGATCAAGCCGCCCGCAGCGGTATCTTCGCCGGCGACGATCCCTTCCACGTCGCCCGCCGCTGGCTGGAAGAGGCCGAGAAGACCGAACCGAACGATCCCAGCGCCATCGCACTCGCCACAGTCGACGCAGAGGGCCGACCGAATGCGCGCATGGTGCTCCTGAAGGGGATCGAGGAGGGCGGCTTCGTCTTCTACACCAACTTCGGCAGCGTGAAGGCGGTCGAGATCGAGACCGCGGGCCAAGCCGCCTTCGTTCTGCACTGGAAATCCCTGCGCCGCCAGATCCGCGTGCGCGGCCGCGTCCAACGGGTCGAGGGGACCGTGGCCGATGCCTATTTCGCGTCGCGCTCCTTGCAGTCGCGGCTGGGGGCCTGGGCATCGCGTCAGTCGCAGCCGCTGGCGTCGCGCACCGCGCTGATGGGCGAGGTCGCGCGGCAGACCGCAAAGCTGGGTCCGAACCCGCCGCGCCCGCCTTTCTGGGGCGGTTACAGAATCACTCCGTTCGAAATCGAGTTCTGGGCGGATGGCGCCTTCCGGTTGCATGACCGGTTCCGCTGGACACGCAATGCGGTAGCGGATCGGTGGAAGGTGACCCGTTTGAGCCCCTGATCACGATTTCCAGATGACGAAGCTTGAATTTCGCGGCACATCGGCAGAGAATTAACCATTGTCGTTGCGCCGGGTACTGGGTGACCGAGCATGGTGGAAGTCGATCCCGCGCTACCCAAGGTTCGGGGCCTTGTGAAATGGTTCGACCCCGCGAAGGGGTTCGGCTTTATCGTCGCGGACGACGGTGGCCCGGATATCCTTTTGCATGTCAACGCCCTGCGCAACTATGGTCAGAGTTCGGTC
Source organism: Pararhodobacter sp. SW119 (assembly GCF_017811755.1). GTDB lineage: Bacteria > Pseudomonadota > Alphaproteobacteria > Rhodobacterales > Rhodobacteraceae > Pararhodobacter. The sequence goes on from NZ_JADDJF010000009.1 coordinate 6,710, forward strand.
TGCGACCGCGCCGGAATCGTCGTCAGCGTGCAACAGACGCAGCGCGGCCTTCAGGCAGTCGAGGTTTTCGAAGTCATCCCCCCACCGCTGGAACTGGAAGACGATGTCGGTCATCCGGACATCACCGAGGCCGACATCCTCGCGCTGCCGCTGGAGCCCGCGCGGGTGAAGTGGTTCGACAAGATCAAGGGTTTCGGTTTCGCCAATGTCTTCGGTCGAAGCGAGGATGTGTTCATCCACATGGAGTCGCTCCGCCGCTCGGGCTTTGCCGATCTGCAACCCGGCGAAGCCGTCGCCTTGCGCATCCTGGAGGGCGAGCGCGGTCGCATGGCAATCATGATCGCCGCCTGGGAAGCTGGCCTGCGGAGTGCGCGCTGAATGCAACGCGCGACTTTTCTGGCCGGCGCAATCTTCGCGTTCCTTTGTCTTTTCGTTGCCCCCGTCTCGGCGGCCTGTCGCGACGACGTGGTGCATCTGCGCGGTGAATGGGGACAGGTGCGCTTCTCGGTCGAGTTGGCAGATACGCCCGCAAGCCGTGCGCAGGGTCTGATGAACCGCCCGTCGATGCCGCGCATGGCCGGCATGCTGTTCATCTACGAACGCCCCGATCGCGCGGTCTTCTGGATGGAAAACACGCTGATCCCCTTGGACATGCTGTTTCTCGACGAAACCGCAACCGTCAGGCACATCCACAACGAGGCGCGTCCGCTTGACCGCACGCCCATCGACGGGGGCGAGGACGTCTTGTTCGTGCTGGAGATAAACGGCGGCCTTGCGCGGCAACTCGGGATAACACCGGGCAGCGAATTGCGGCACCCGCGCGTCGACCCGGAACTGGCCGCCTGGCCCTGCCCCGACGACTGACCGCGCATTCGTGCTTTTCAGCCTGCGTTGCGTGGGCTATGGAGCCTTCGTCGGGGCGTGGCGCAGCCTGGTAGCGCGTCGGTTTTGGGTACCGAAGGTCGTCAGTTCGAATCTGGCCGCCCCGACCAGCATCTCATTCTCCGCGCGATTCGAAACCCGCAACCTGGGCGTGAACCGGGGTGGCGCCTTGCGCCTCGGCGCTGCACACTGTCGGCGAAGGTTAGCGCCAACATCGGGTGGTTCGGGAGGTTTGCGCTAACACGTTGCCGTTAATGAGTTTTCCGCCTTTCACCGACGCCGCTCCGCCGGTATAGCATGATCAGACACGGGGACGCGGGCCGGGACTGTCCGCGCGGCGGAGTTTCGGACCGGAGGCGTTTTCATGACCATCACCATCGGTATCAACGGATTCGGGCGGATTGGGCGCTGCACGCTGGCGCACATTGCCGAAAGCGCGCGCAACGATGTCGAGGTGGTGGCGATCAACGCTACCGGCCCGATCGAGACGAATGCGCATCTGCTGAAATACGACAGTGTCCACGGCCGTTTTCCCGGCCAGATCCGAGTCGAGGGCGACCGGCTGGACCTGGGCCGCGGGCCGATCAAGGTGTTTTCGACCTACGACCCGACAGAGCTGGACTGGCAGGGTATCGACGTCGTGCTGGAATGCACCGGCCAGTTCAATGATCGCGCCAAGGCTGCGGTGCACCTGGACCGTGGCGCGAAGCGGGTGCTGGTCTCGGCGCCGGCGAAGAACGCGGACAAGACCGTGGTGTTCGGCGTCAATCACCGCCAGCTTCTGCCCGAACATCTGGTGGTTTCGAACGGGTCCTGCACGACGAACTGTCTGGCGCCGCTGGTCAAGGTGCTGCACGAGGCGTTCGGAATCGAGTCGGGCATCATGACCACGATCCACAGCTACACCGGAGATCAGCCGACGCTGGACCGCCGGCACAAGGATCTTTATCGCGCGCGCGCCGCGGCGATGGCGATGATCCCCACTTCGACCGGCGCGGCGAAGGCGTTGGGAGAAGTGCTGCCGGAGATGGCCGGGCGGTTGGACGGCACCGCGATGCGCGTGCCGACCCCGAACGTGTCCGCCGTCGACCTGACCTTTGTCGCGTCGAAGGACGTGACCGTGGCGGACGTGAACGAGGCGGTGCGGGCGGCGGCCGCGGGGTCGATGGGCGCGGTGCTGGCCTACGATCCGGAGCCCAAGGTCTCGATCGATTTCAACCACACGACGCACAGTTCGATCTTTGCGCCGGATCAGACAAAGGTCGTCGGCAAGCGGACGGTGCGGGTACTGGCGTGGTATGACAACGAATGGGGCTTTTCCTGCCGCATGGCCGACGTCGCCGCGCTGATGGGTCGGCTGGACTGAGGCTACAGCGCCCCGGGCGCTGACACGGGTGAAACGATAGAAACGGGCAAGGGTCCAAGCTTGGACCTTTCGTCAAGCCATTGAAGTTATATGGCATATTTTCCGCCGTTAACCTCATTGAAATCTCTGGAAATCAGTTCGCGAGTCCCCCTGAAAAGCCAGCGGGCCGGTGCTGATCGAACCGTTCTTGCTGCATCCTTGCCGCCGGGTTGAGTGCGCTCCCAAGCCCCCGCCTAAGGGCATTCTGCCGGTCCCTGCCCAAGGCGGAGGTCGCGCAGTCCACGGACGGCTGCGCAGCAGAATGCAATCCACTTTCAGCGCGCCCTGCCCGGTTGACCCGTGACCGCGCTGGTTGCAGGATGTCGGCGTGGATCGCGCCGGGCGACCGGGCGCCGTACCACGCAAGGAGGGACGCATGCCGATCGAGAAGCGCAGGATCTGGGCCCTGGTGATGAATTCGACCCATGCGCGGATCGTTCGAAGCCTGGGTTGGCGACCCGGCGACGACGACGAGAACGGACCCCCGGCCGAGATCGACCGCCAGATCGAGGCCAAGCAGCTGCGCGACGTGATGGCGGACCGGCCGGGCCGCAGCTTCGCCTCGGTCGGATCGCGGCGCTCGGCGATGGAATACGGCTCGGACCCGCTGGCCGAGGAAACCCGTGGTCTGATCCGCGAGGTGATCGAACTGCTGGAAAAAGGCCACCGCAAGGGCGCCTTCCGCGAACTGGCGGTCTATGCCGAGCCACAGGTTCTGGGCGAGTTGCGCAAGATGCTGCCCAAGACCCTTCAGGATAGCGTGGTAAGGGAGGCGACGGCGAATTACGCAAATCTCGCGCCGCAGGATCTGGCTGCGAAGATTTCAGCCGACCTGAAACTTGCGCCTGCCGGGCGCTGACCGGGCGCGCAAAGGCGCCAGTATTTCGCCGGCGTCACGAAAATTGAAACCGCACCCCTTTGCCCCCCGGGTTCGGCAAGCTATTGATTAAAGACCAACACCCGGACGCGCATGGAACTTTTTGTCATTGTCGCCATCATTGCGGCCCTTTTCGCCGTGATCGGACTTGCAGAGCCGGTCGCGGCTCGGCTGCGGTTGCCGGCGACCGTGATCCTTGCCGTCCTGGGCACGGGAATCGGCGGCAGCGCGGCGTTTTTCCTGCACACCGGCTTTACCGACGCCTTCGACCCGGTCGCCGAGGCGATCCTGGCGCTGCCGATCCGGTCCAACCTGTTTCTCTATGTCTTTCTGCCAACGCTGATCTTCCAGGTCGCGCTGACCCTGGATGTGCGGCGGATGATGGACGACTGGATGCCGATCCTGGTTCTATCGGTCCTGGCGGTCGGGGTAGCCACGGTTGTCGTGGGCTACGCGCTTTTTGCGGTGGCCGGCCTGTCGCTGATGGTCTGCCTGATGGTCGGGGCGATCGTATCGACGACCGATCCCTCGGCGGTTGTCGGCATCTTCCGGTCGACCCCGGCGCCGCAACGGTTGGCGCGGATCGTCGAGGGCGAGAGCCTGCTCAACGATGCCGCAGCCATCGCGCTGTTTGGCCTGTTCTTTGCCTTCATCGCGATCGGTGTGCCGTCGCCAAGCCTGGGCGAGGCGCTGCTGGAGTTTCCCTGGCTGGTCGCGGGCGGTGTTTTTGTCGGCTGGGCGGCGGCGCGCCTGATGCTGCCGGCGCTGTCGCGCCTGGGTGCCCATCCGCTGGGCCAGGTGTCGCTTTCGGTCGCCCTGCCCTACCTGGTCTTCGTGCTGGCCGAAAACGGACTGGGCGTCTCGGGCGTGATCGCGGTGGTCGCGGCCGGGCTGACGCTGAACTTCCTGGGCCCGGGCCAGTTGTCGCCGCAGGCGGTGGAGAAGCTGCGCGATACCTGGGACTTGCTGGGCTACTGGGCCGGGGGGCTGATCTTCGTTCTGGCGGCGCTGCTGATCCCGCGGCTGCTGGCCGACCTGCGCCTGTTCGATCTGGTGCTGATCGGCGTGACGGTGCTGGCCGCGCTGGCGGCGCGGGCGCTGATCCTGTTCGGCCTGCTGCCGGTGCTGACCACGCTGCGCCTGTCGCCGCAGGTGGAGCCGCGCTACCGCGTCGCGATCCTCTGGGGCGGATTGCGCGGGGCGGTGACGCTGGCGCTGGCGCTGGCGGTGACCGAAAGCTTCCGCATCCCGCCCGACGTCAAGCGCCAGGTGGCGATCATCGCCACGGGCTTCACGCTGTTCACGCTGCTGGTGCAGGGCACGACGCTTCGGCTGATGATTGCCCGGCTGGGGCTGAACCGGCTTTCGCCCATCGACACGGCGCTGTCGGCGCAGGTGGTCGCGGTCGCGCTGCAGACGGTGCGCGATACCGTATCCGAGGCGGCGCGCGACATGGGCCTGACGCGCGAGACCGTGCGCGACGAGGCCAAGCGCTATGCCGAACGGGTCGATGCCGCGGTCCATGCCGCCGAGGAGGCCGCCGGCATCCTGGACCGCGACCGCATCACGCTGGGCCTGGTCGCGCTGGCCGGGCGAGAGCGCGACCTGATCATCGATGACTTCCGCGAGCGCACGATCCCGGCGCGGCTGGCCAACCGGCTGCTGCTGGATACCGACCGCCTGATCGAGGCGACGCGCACGGGCGGCCGCCTGGCCTATCTGAACGAGGCGCGACGCCGGCTGCGGGCGGCGCGGGGGCAGCGGGTGGCCGAATTCCTGCACAACCGCTTGCGCCTGTCGGGCCCGCTGTCCAGCCAGACCGCCGACCGGTTCGAGCGGCTGGTGGCGGTGTCGCTGATCCTCAAGCAGTTGCACGGCTTCATCGACACCCGTATCCGCCGCATCCACGGCAAGCGCGTCGCCGACCTGCTGCACGATCTGCTGGAGCGGCGCGCGGAAGAGACCGAGCAGGCGCTGGAAGGGCTGCGCCTGCAGTTTCCCGGCTATGCCGAGCAACTGGAACGCCGGCTGATCCGGCAGATCGTGCTGGCGCAGGAAGAGCGCGAATACGCCGCGCTGGTCGAGGACGGCCTGATCGGCCCCGAGCTGTGGCAGGCGCTGCTGGTGCGCATCCAGAAGCGCCGCGACGCGCTGGAGGTCCGCCCGCCGCTGGATCTGGCCGTGCAGAAGTCCGAACTGGTGCGCCAGTTCCCGCTTTTCGCCGACATGGACGAGGCGCAGCGCCGGCGGCTGGCACGCCGTCTGCGCACTGTCTATGCCGCGCCGGGCGACCGGCTTCTCAAACGCGGCGAAAATCCGCGCCGGGTGTGGTTCATCGCCTCCGGCGCGGTCGAGGTGGAACGCGGCACCCAGATCGTGCGGCTGGGCCGCGGCGAGATGTTCGGTCACCTGGCGCTGTTGCGGCGCAGCGCGCGCCGCGGCCAGATCACCGCCATCACGCATTGCACGCTGCTGGCGCTGGACGAGGCGCAGTTCCTGTCGCTGCTGGGCCGCAACAAGGCGCTGCGCGCGGCGGTGCTGGCGAGTGCCGAAAAGCGCGGCGTGACCCTGGACCTCACGGGGCTGACCGAGGCCGCCTGAGCGTACTGGAATGCGGGCAAGCGACGGACCGGGTAACGCTGCGCAGGCGCCCTAGCGCGGGTGAACCGGCCCGAAATTCTCGCGCATGCGGGTGTTGACGGCGGGCGTCACGAACTTGCTGACATCCCCGCCCAGCCGCGCAATCTCCTTCACCAGTTTCGAGGCGATGGCCTGGTGTCGCGCCTCGGCCATCAGGAAGACGGTCTCGATCCGGTCGTCGAGCGCGCGGTTCATGCCGACCATCTGGTATTCGTATTCGAAATCCGCCACGGCGCGCAGGCCGCGGATGATGATCTGGGCGCCGACATCGCGGGCGCAGTCGATCAGAAGGTTCTCGAACGGATGGGCGACGATCTCGGTCCCGAAGCGTTCGGACAGTTTCGCCGATTCCGCCTCGACCATCGACACGCGTTCGTCGAGCGAGAAAAGCGGCCCCTTGTCACGGTTGATCGCCACGCCGATCACCAGCCGGTCGACCAGCACGCAGGCGCGCTTGATGATGTCGATATGGCCCAGCGTGACCGGGTCGAAGGTTCCAGGATAAAGCCCGACGCGCATACCGCCCTCCCTGCCCCGCTGCATGCCGACCCTAGAAACAGGATTGGGCCGGGCGATGCAAGTCCGCCCGCGCGGCGTCAGTGCCCCATGATCATCCCGGTAAGCGCGTCCTTCTCGTACTCGAGTTCGGCCAGGCGGGCGGCGACCACGTCGCCGATGGAGATGAGACCGATCATCGCGTCGTCCTCCATCACCGGCATGTGGCGAAAGCGCTTTTCGGTCATCGTGCGCAGCACCTTGTCGGCAAGATCGGTGGGCGCGCAGCCATAGATCTGGCGGGTCATGATCCGCTCCACCGCGTCGCTCAGGCAATCGGTGCCGCGCTTGCCCAGTTCGCGCACGATGTCGCGTTCGGACAGGATGCCCGCGACCTTGGCGCCGTCGGGCGAGACGATGACCGCGCCGATCCGGCGCGCGGCCAGCAACTCGACCACGTCGCGCAGACTGGCGTCGGGCGCGATGGTGACCACGCCGGCGGGCTTGTTCTTGAGAATCTGCGAAACGAGCATGCGCGACCTCCTGCCAGGGGCACACCGGGACAGCGCGCCCTCAAATCGTCCTGCAAACGTCCGACAGGCACGCCGTTCTGTCAAGCTTTCAGCGCAGGTCCGTCACTTGCCGCCTCCAGCCGCGCGATTTCCGCTTTCAGGCCGGCGCTCAGGGCCGCCGCGAAACGGTTGAGGCGCACCACCGCCCGGTCGTCGGCGTGGCGCACCAGGTGAAAGGCGCGTGTCAGGCCGAAAGCGCCGGTCAGCACGCGGCGCACGCCCGGCGTCGCCGGCAGGGCAAAGTCATGAACGACCCCGACGCCCGCGCCGGCCCGGATCAGCTGCAACTGGACCGAGACGGAATTCGAGGCGAGCGCCGGGGCCTCCACCCCCAGGTCGGACAGATAGTCGAGTTCCCGGTCGAAGATCATGTCGGGGATATAGCCGATCACCCGATGCGCCGGCAGGTCGGACGGCGCGGCGAGCGGCGGCGCGCCGGCGAGGTAGCTGTCGGCGGCCGCCAGGTGCAGCCGGTAGTCGGAAATCTTCTGCACCAGCACGCGGCCCGATTCCGGCGGGCTGACGGCGATGACCATGTCGGCCTCGCGCCGGGTCAGGTTGAAGACGCGCGGCAGCGCGACGATCTGCACCTCGAGCCCCGGGTTCGCGGCGCAGATGGCGGCCACGACCTGGGGCAGCAGGTAGTTCGCGCAACCGTCGGGCGCGCCCACGCGGATCTGTCCCTGTATCCCCTCGCCCGGACCGGCCAGCGTGTCGCGGGCGCGCGCCATCTCGGCCTCGACCGACTGGGCATGCGCCAGAAGCCGCCCACCCTCGTCCGTCAACTGGTAGCCCTGGGGCGAGCGGGTGAAAAGGCGCGCGGCCAGCGCCGCCTCCAGGCGGGCGATTCTTCGGCCCACTGTCGCCGCGTCCAGTTTCAGCACGCGGCCCGCCGCGCTCAGGCTTTCGCCGCGCGCCACGGCAAGGAAGATGCGCAGATCGTCCCAGTCGGCCATCGCCCCACCTTTGCAGAATTGCAAGACGCCTTTTGGGAAACTGCCCCTGTTCATGCCAATTCTGCAAGGCTATTCTGTGGCAAACCCAGAGGAGGAAACCATGCGAGAGATCGGACACTGGATCGACGGCAAGCGCGTCGCTGGCACATCGGGGCGTCATGCCGATGTCTTCAACCCCGCGACGGGCGAGGTGCAGGCGCGCGTGGCGCTGGCCTCGAAGGACGAGATGGACGCCGCCGTCGCCGCGGCGGCGAAGGCCCAGATGGCCTGGGGCGCGACCAACCCGCAGAAACGCGCCCGCGTGATGATGGCGCTGGTCGGGCTGATCAACCGCGACATGGACAAGCTGGCGGAAATGCTGTCGTCCGAGCACGGCAAGACCTTTCCCGACGCCAAGGGCGACATCCAGCGCGGGCTGGAGGTGATCGAGTTCTGCATCGGCGCGCCGCATCTGCTGAAGGGCGAATTCACCGACAGCGCCGGCCCCGGCATCGACATGTATTCGATGCGCCAGCCGCTGGGCGTGGTGGCGGGCATCACGCCGTTCAACTTCCCTGCCATGATCCCGCTGTGGAAGATGGGCCCGGCGCTGGCCTGCGGCAACGCCTTCATCCTCAAGCCCAGCGAGCGTGACCCCTCGGTCCCGATCATGCTGGCGGAACTCTGTCAGGAGGCCGGCCTGCCCGATGGCATCCTGCAGGTAGTCAACGGCGACAAGGAGGCGGTGGACGCGATCCTGGACAACGAAACCGTTCAGGCGGTGGGCTTCGTCGGCTCCACCCCCATCGCGCAGTACATCTACAGCCGGGCCACGGCGAACGGCAAGCGCGCGCAATGCTTCGGCGGCGCCAAGAACCACATGATCATCATGCCCGACGCCGACATGGACCAAGCCGCCGACGCGCTGGTCGGCGCCGGCTTTGGCGCGGCGGGCGAGCGCTGCATGGCGATCTCGGTCGCGGTGCCGGTGGGCGAGCAGGCCGCCGAGGCGCTGCGCGAACGGCTGGTGCCGAAGATCGAGAAGCTGAAGGTCGGCCCCTGGACCGCCGGCAACGATGTCGACTTCGGCCCGGTCGTGACCAAGGCCGCCAAGGAAAACATCCTGCGGCTGGTCGAATCCGGTGTCGAGCAGGGCGCCGAACTGGTCGTCGACGGGCGCGATTTCCGGATGCAGGGCTACGAGGACGGCTTCTTCGTCGGCGCGCATCTGTTCGACCGCGTCACGCCGGAGATGGACATCTACACGCAGGAAATCTTCGGCCCGGTCCTGTCGATGGTCCGCGCCGCCAGCTACGAGGAAGCGATCGGCCTGGCGATGGACCATGAATACGGCAACGGAACCGCGATCTACACCCGCGACGGGGACGCGGCCCGCGACTTCGCCAGCCGGATCAACATCGGCATGGTCGGCGTGAACGTGCCGATCCCGGTGCCGCTGGCCTACCACACCTTCGGCGGCTGGAAGAAGTCGGGTTTCGGCGACCTGAACCAGCACGGGCCGGACGCCTTCCGCTTCTACACCCGCACCAAGACCGTCACCGCCCGCTGGCCGAGCGGGATCAAGGAAGGTGGCGAGTTCAACTTCAAGGCGATGGACTGAACAGGCTGGCGGCCGCGGGGAGGTCCCGTGGCCGGCACGCCCGATTGAGCAAAGTTTCCGTTATTTGACGGAAAGGAATACGCTAATCCTTGCCGCACCCAATTGGTCATGATCAGACCAGGCGACTTCTGCATCCGCGACTGCCGCGGCCGATTGAGAATTGGTCCATGCGATGCTATATTTGATGAAAGTATGTCATCCAGGAGGACAGGAAACTGTCGTATATCGACCCGGCCGCCCCTGCGGCTCCCGCCACGAACGCAGCGCCCACCCTTTCGGGCGACGTCATTCTGGATCTGATCCTGCACTCGCTGGAAGACGACAAGGCCGAGGACATCGTGCAGATTGATCTGCGCGGGCGTTCGTCCATGGCCGATCACATGGTGATCGCTTCGGGTCGGTCCTCGCGGCAGGTCAGCGCCATCGCCCAGAAGCTTCTCGACCGCCTGAAGGAGAAGCTGCGCCTATCCGCGCGGGTGGAGGGCAAGGAAACCGGCGACTGGGTGCTGATCGACACCGGCGACGTGGTCGTGCATGTCTTCCGCCCCGAGGTGCGCGAATTCTACCAGCTTGAAAAGATGTGGCAGGTTCCGTCGGGCTTCGCGCGCGCCTGAGGTAGGGCGGCGAACGGATGCGCGTGCATCTCTGCGCTGTCGGCCGCTTGCGCGCCGGGCCCGAGCGCGATCTGCTGGACGACTATCTGAAGCGTTTTGACCGCACCGGGCGCCCGCTGGGGCTGGGGCCGCCGCAGGAGCATCAGGTCGAGGACAAACGCGGCGGCGGCATGGCTGGCGAGGGCGCGCTTCTTGCGCGCGCCTGTCCCGAAGGCGCGGTGCGCGTCGCGCTCGACGAACGGGGCAGAACGCTCGATTCGCCCGGTTTTGCGCAATGCCTCGCCGACTGGCGCGACGGCGGGGCAAGCGATCTTGCCTTTCTCATCGGCGGCGCAGACGGTCTGGACCACGATCTGCGCGCGCGCACAGATTTCTCGCTGTCTCTGGGCGCAATGGTCTGGCCGCATCTGCTGGTCCGCGTGATGCTGGCCGAACAACTCTACCGCGCCGCCAGCATCCTGGCAGGAAGTCCCTATCACCGGGCCTGAGCGGGCATTGCCGCGCGCCCACCCGGCACCTATCTCGAGATGAAACCGGAGACACGCATGAACACCGTTGGCCCCGTCGTGCTCTGCATCCTCGATGGATGGGGGCTGAGTCCCGCGCACGAGGGCAACGCCGTGGCGCAGGCGCGCACGCCCTGTTTCGATCGGATCATGGAAACCTGTCCGACTGCGACGCTGATCACGCATGGCCCGGATGTCGGCCTGCCGACCGGGCAGATGGGCAATTCCGAAGTGGGCCATACCAATATCGGCGCGGGCCGGGTCGTTGCCATGGATCTGGGCCAGATCGACCTCGCGCTCGAAGACGGCTCGTTCGCGCGCAACGCGGCGCTGCAGGAGTTCATCGATGCGTTGCAGAAGACCAGCGGCACCGCGCATCTGATGGCGCTGGTGTCCGACGGCGGGGTGCATGGTCATCTGCGCCATCTGCGGGCAGCGGTGGACGCGATCGCCGGTGCCGGCGTTCCGGTCGCCATCCATGCCCTGACCGACGGGCGCGACGTGGCGCCGACGTCGGCCGCCGGTTTCCTGTCCGGACTGGCGGCAGGCCTGCCGAAGAACGCGCGCATCGCCACGGTGATCGGGCGCTATTGGGCCATGGACCGCGACCGCCGCTGGGAACGGGTCGAACGCGCCTATCGCGCCATGATCCGCGGCGAAGGCGAACGCGCGCCCGACACCCGCGCCGCGGTCGAATGGGCCGCCGCGCGCGGCGAGACGGATGAATTCATCACGCCGACGGTGATCGACGACTGGAAGGGCGCGCGCGCCGGCGATGGCTTCTTCTGCCTGAACTTCCGCGCCGACCGGGCGCGCGAGATCATGGCGGCGATCGGCGCGCCGGCCTTCAACGGGTTCAAGACCGGGCGGCGGCCGGATTGGGCCATGCTGCTAGGCATGGTCGAATACTCCGACGCCCACAACGCCTTCATGCACACGGCTTTTCCAAGGCGCTGCATCGTGAACACGCTGGGCAGATGGGTGGCGCGGCAGGGACGCCGCCAGTATCGCCTGGCCGAGACCGAGAAATACCCGCATGTGACCTTCTTCCTCAACGGCGGCCAGGAAGACCCCGAGGCGGGCGAGGACCGCTACATGGCGCCCAGCCCCAAGGTCGCGACCTACGATCTGGCGCCCGAGATGGCCGCGTCCGAGGTGACCGACCACCTGGTCGCGGCCATCGAGGCCGGCTACGACCTGATCGTCGTGAACTACGCAAACCCCGACATGGTGGGCCATACCGGTGATCTGGCGGCCGCGACACGCGCCTGCGAGGCGGTGGACGCGGCGCTGTCGCGCGTGCTGCCGGCGCTGAAGGCCGCGGGCGGCACCATGCTGCTGACCGCGGACCACGGCAATGCCGAGCAGATGATCGACCCCGCCACCGGCGGACCACATACCGCGCATACCACCAATCCGGTGCCTGTCGCCCTGATCGGCGGGCCGGAAGGGGCGCACCTGCGCGATGGACGGCTGGCCGACGTCGCGCCGACGATCCTGGCGCTCATGGGCCTCTCGCCCCCGCCCGAGATGACCGGACGGAACCTTCTCGGCCCGGTGGGGGACTGAGGCCAACCGAGACGCGCGATTGTGAACTGAACCCCGCGCCAATCTGGCTACCTTGACCATGACCCGCGTTTGGCGCTGCATGTCGGCGAAAGTCCGGTATAAGCGGATACGCCGCAGCGGCGCTGTTGCGGGGCGAAAGGGCCTTCGGGGGCATTGACCCGGAACCGCGCTTCGATTTGGATGGGCGCAAGCGAAATCGGCCGCATGACGGCCCAGGTCGGGCATCAGACCCGCAAACGGGAAGAGAAGATGAGGACATTTCTTGCGGCAGCGCTGGCGGGCATGATCGGCGGTGCGCTTCTGACCACACAGGTCGCCGGCCCGCTGATCGCGCAGGAGCAGGCGCGCAGCCAGTCGGTCTACCAGCAACTCGAACTGTTCGGCGACGTGTTCGAGCGTATCCGCGGGCAATACGTCAACGAGGTGGATACCGGAGAGCTGGTCGAGGCAGCGATCAACGGCATGCTCAGCTCGCTCGATCCGCACTCGAGTTTTCTTTCGCCGGACGATTTCGAGGATATGCGCGTTCAGACCCGCGGCTCCTTCGGCGGGCTGGGGATCGAGATCTCGCAGCAGGACGGGTTCGTGCGCGTGATCGCGCCCATCGACGACACCCCCGCCGACAAGGCGGGCGTGCGGGCGGGCGATCTGATCACCCATGTCGACGGCGAGTCGCTGCTGGGGCTGACGCTGCAGCAGGCCGTCGAACAGATGCGCGGGCCGGTGGGGTCCGAGATCGTCATCACCATCGTCCGCGAGGGGGTGAACGAGCCCTTCGAGTTGTCGATCATTCGCGACACGATCCGCATTCAGGCCGTTCGGATTCGGACCGAAGGCGACATCGTGGTGGTCCGCGTCACGACCTTCAACGAACAGACCTACGACAACCTGCAAGCCGGGCTCGAGGACGCGGTCGAGGAGCTTGGCGGCAACGACCGGCTGCGCGGCATCGTCCTGGATCTGCGCAACAACCCGGGCGGGTTGCTGAACCAGGCGATTCGGGTGACAGATGCCTTCCTCGACCAGGGCGAGATCGTCTCGACCCGCGGGCGTGAGCAGGCCGACAGCGAACGCTACAACGCCTCCGCCGGCGACCTGATCGAGGGGCGTCCGATCGTCGTGCTGATCAACGGCGGTTCGGCCTCGGCGTCCGAGATCGTCGCCGGGGCGCTGCAGGATCACCGCCGCGCGGTGGTCGTGGGCACGCGCAGCTTCGGCAAGGGATCGGTCCAGTCGCTGATCCCGCTGCGGGGGAACGGCGCGATGCGGCTGACCACGTCGCTCTACTACACCCCCTCAGGCCGGTCGATCCAGGCGCTTGGCGTCTCGCCCGACATCGTCGTGCCGCAGCCGCAACGCGTCGATCCGACCGAAGGCGAAGAAACCACCACCCGGCCGCCGCGCACCGAATCGAGCCTGCGCGGCGCCATCGGCGCGCAGTCCATCTCGGACGACGAGCGCCGGATGATGGAGGAAGAAGAACGCGCCGCCGAGGAAGTCGCGCGCCTGCGCGAGGAGGATTACCAGCTTGCTTACGCGCTGGATATCCTGCGCGGCCTCTCGGCCATGAACGGGCGGCAATGACGCCCGAGGCGATCGCGGCGCTGCCCTACCGGCCCTGCGTGGGGATCATGCTGATCAACGCGCAGGGCGAGATCTTTGCCGGTCAGCGAATCGACGCCTCGGCCCCGGCTTGGCAGATGCCGCAGGGCGGGATCGACCCCGACGAGGACCCGCGCCAGGCCGCCCTGCGCGAACTGCAGGAGGAAACCGGCGTCGAACCCGCGCTGGTCGAGGTTCTGGACCAGACCCCGGATTGGCTGCGCTACGACATCCCTGCCGACCTGGTGCCGCGCATCTGGGGCGGACACTACCGCGGCCAGAAGCAGCGCTGGTACCTGATGCGGTTTCTGGGCCGGGACGACCAGATCGACCTCGACGGCAAGCATGCGGAATTCTCGACCTGGCGCTGGATCGACGCCGATACGATGCTGGCCGCGATCGTGCCCTTCAAGCGCCAGATATACGCGCAGGTCATCGCGGCCTTCCGGCCCTATCTGCGCGCGGGATCGGGCTGACGCGGCGCGCTCCGTCGCCTGCGGCAGCGATCACGCCGCGGAACGCCCGCCGAGCCGCGCCGCGGGACGTGCAAGGCAAAATGCGCCAAGCGCCAGAAGCAGCAGATAGATCGGCCCGCTCATCGATAGCGTCGACTGCAGCACCTCGGCGTAGTTCGGATCGGTCTGCATGGGCAATGTATAGGTGCCCAGCATGCCCCAGGCGCCACCGAGCCAGCACAGGCAGACCAGCATCCCCTTCTGCGCCGCCGAACAGCGGGTGACGATCTCGCGCGCGATCAGGGCAAGGCCGACGCCGAAGATCGTCATGTCGTAGTCGTAGGTATAGGGGCTGATCGCGACCGAGGCGAAACACGCCACCGCCAGGGCATGGCGCAACTGCCAGCGCCGCGCCGTCCAGATCACCGCGGTCAGCGCCGCGGCCGCCACAGTCGCCTGCGCCAGCAGGGCGTGCTGCGGCGCAATGCCCAGCGTGTGCAACGCCGCATAGAGCGAGGTCATTCGGAACATCGGATAATAGCCCGCCTGCAGAAAACCGCCCGCCTCGTGCACGCCGCCAAGAAAGGCCGCCCAGATCGAGACGCCGAACACCAGGGTCGCCAGACCGGAGCTGAAAACGACCGTTGCGGCCGCGACCGCCAGCACACGCCAGTCTCCGCGCGCCAGCACCAGGACCCCCAGCGCGACGCCCAGATGCGGCTTGATCACCATCAGCCCCAGCGCCAGCCCGGCGCTGGCCCGCCCGCTAAGCAGCATCAGGCAGAAGGCGCCGACCAAGGCGCCGGTCAAAAATCCGTTCTGCCCGATCAGCGCGGTCACCATCAGGACCGGCAGCAACGCCAGAAGCACGAAGGTCAGATGATGCCCCGCGATGCGGCGCAGGACCAGCACATAGGCGGCAAGCGTCACGGCGATGAAGATCGAGTAGGCCACGGCGCGCCCCGCCATCGGCAAAAGCGCCGCGATCAGGTTGAACTGCGGCGGATAGGTCCAGGGCATGAAGCTGTCACTGCCATTGAACGCGTGCTGCACCGCCCGCATGCTGCCGAAATGATAGGCCTCTTCCAGCCGCCCTTCGCCGATCAGCAGCCCGACCAGGTAGAACGCGTCGAAATCGACGAGGGTATTTGCGGCCCCCAGTTCCGGCAGCGCGATGTTCACATGCACGACAAGAAGGCCCAGCATGGCCAGGATCGCCGCAAGCAGCAGCGGACTGGTCTCGATCACCGTGCCCTTTTCGCGCAGCAAGCTTGTCATGATCGCCCCCTCGGTTGCCGCGCGCAGTCTGCCGCGCGGCGGTAAAGGAAACGTTCCGCCCGGCGCCACTGGACCTTTGCCGCGACATGAGTGAGTGTCGCGCCGGTAATTAACATGTGTCGCAGTCGGGGGCGGGAATGAAGCTGGGCATTGCCTTTCTGGTCGTGGGCTACCTGTTCAGCCAGTTCTATCGGGCGTTTCTTGCCGTCCTCAGCCCGGTGCTGGGCGTCGATCTCGGCGCCGGGGCCGATGATCTGGCGCTCTCGTCCGGCCTCTGGTTCCTGTCCTTTGCGCTGATGCAGCTTCCGGTCGGCTGGGCGCTCGACACCCTCGGTCCAAGGCGGACTTCGGCCTGGCTTCTGGGGGTCGCGGGCGGCGGCGGGGCGCTGATCTTCGCCCTGGCGCAGTCGCCGCTTCACCTGCACATCGCGATGGTGCTGATCGGCATGGGATGCTCGCCCGTGCTGATGGCGACCTACTACATCTTCGGTCGGATCTATTCGGCGCGCGCCTTTGCCACGCTGGCCGGCACGGTGATCGGCGTGGGGACGCTGGGAAACATCCTGGGCGCCTGGCCGCTGGCCTGGGCGGCAGAGACCTTCGGCTGGCGTGAGACGGTGATGGGCCTCGCGGCGGTCACGCTCGCGTCCGGCGTGGCGCTGGGTTTCCTGGTTCAGGACCCACCGGCGCTGGAGGATGACGGCAATGGGCGCGGCTCCCTGCTGGACGTGCTGCGCATCCCCGGCCTCTGGCTGATCCTGCCGCTGATCTTCGTGAACTACGCGCCGGCGGCGGGGCTGCGCGGCCTCTGGGTCGGTCCCTATTACGCCGATGTCTACCAGGCCGGCAGCGTCGCCATCGGGCATGTCACGCTGCTGATGGCCTTCGCGATGGTGCTGGGGGCCATCGCCTACGGCCCGCTCGACCGCATCCTGGGCACGCGCAAGGGCGTGGCCCTGGGCGGCAACCTGATCTGCGTGGCCTGCCTCCTGGCACTCTGGGCGTTTCCGACGGCGGGGTTCTGGACCTCGGCGCTGCTGCTCGCGGCGGTGGGCATGGTGGGTCTGTCCTTCCCGCTGATGATGGCGCACGGGCGCAGCTTCATCCCGGCTCGTGTGCTGGGCCGGGGCGTGACGCTCCTGAACCTCTTTTCCATCGGGGGCGTGGGGATCATGCAGATGGTTTCGGCCCGCATTCATGCTGCGACGCCCGCCACCCCGGTCGAGGCGCCCTATGCCGCGATCTACCTGTTCTTCGCGCTGTCGCTGCTGGCGGGCTGCGCCGTCTACGCCTTTTCGCGGGATCGGCTGGACTGAGTGCCGGACGGGGCCGCCGCAGCCCCTGACGCTTTCGTGGGTTGCGCCGCGCGCGCCCGCCGGGCAGGACACGGCGCATGAGTGCCGTGACCATCGGACCCTTCGTGCTGGGAATCGACCGCGCCGCCGCATTGGGCGGAATCGCGATCTTCCTTCTGGTGGCCGAGGTTCTGGGCCGGCGGATGGGGGGCGCCGCGGGGGCGGCGCTTCGGTCCTGGGCCGTACAGATCGTGCTTTTCGGCGGGATCGCCGCCCGGCTGGGCCATGTCGCCACCTATTGGGACGCCTATGCCGACGCGCCTTGGCGTGTGCTGGCGATATGGCAGGGCGGATTCTCGGGCCAATGGGCGGCCGGCGCAGTGCTTCTGGTCACGATCCTGGCGATGAACCGCGCACGCGCGATGCTGAAGCCGGGGCTGCTGGCGCTGGTGCTGGGCATCGTCGCCTGGCAAGGCGTGCTTTGGCAGGCCGGTCCCCTGCCGCGCACGCTGGTTAGCGAACAACGGTTCGAGACGTTGACCGGACCGGACTTTGCCCTGTCCGATCATGCCGGCCGGCCCATCGTGCTGAACCTCTGGGCGACCTGGTGCCCGCCCTGCCGCCGCGAACTGCCGATGATGGCCGAGGTCGCGGCCGAGAACGCCGGCATCACCTTCGCCTTCGCCAGCCAGCGCGAGGCGCCGCAGCGGGTCGCGCAATACCTGGTGATGGAACGGATCGACCTGCCGAACGTCGTCCTCGACCTCAATGGCGATCTCGGCCGGCACTACGGCAGCCTCGGCCTGCCGACGACCGTCTTCATCGGCGCCAACGGCAAGCTGGTTTCCCTGCATGTCGGCGAGATCGCGCGCGAACGGCTGGAGGCCGAGGTCGCGCGCCTGCTCGCGGACTGACCCTCAGCCCCGCGCCCAAAGCTTGTCGCAAAGCCGACCCAGCCGCGCCTCGATGGCCGCCATCGCGTCGACCACCAGATCCTCGCGCCAGCGCCGCCCGACGATCTGCACGCTGACCGGCACCGGCCCCTGCGGCAGCTCGGACAGCCGCGCCGGCATGTTGCCCGCCGGCAGCCCCAGGTAGTTCATCGAAAACGACCAGTGCCCCGCGCCCAGCGAATCGCGCAGCCCCTCGTCCCCCTCGATGTCGCGGTCGGGCGCGAAGAAGGGTGCGGGCAGGAACGGGGTCAGGACCAGCGGATGCGTCGTCAGAAGTTCGGACCAGCGGCGCGCATGATGCGTGCGCCTGGCGATGATCTGCAGGTACTCGGTCGGCTTGAAGGGCGGGAAGTGCTGGAAATACCGATCGAACAGCGTGCGGATCGTCTCCGACCCCATCGCGGCGATATCCGGCCCCATCAGGTGCTTCACCTCGGTCATCAGCGCGCGGTAGCCTTCGATGGCGGTCTCGCGCAGCGCGGGCGGGTTGATCTCCTCGACCTGGTAGCCGGCGTCGGTCAGCGCCGCGCGGGCATCGTCCAGCGCCCCGGCCACCTCGGGATGCAACTCGGCGTCATGGACCTCGCGGGTGAAACCGACGCGGATCGGCCCCTCCAGCTTCTCGCCGCGCCAGGGCAGCGGGACGTGGAAGGGATCGCGCGGATCGGCGGCGATCATCGCTGGCATCGCCGCGTGCAGGTCGCGCGCCTCGCGCACGATCAGCCCCTGCACCGACATCGACTGCGCCAGCATGCCACGTTCCGCCTTCTGGCTGGGGTTCCACGCCGGCACGCGGCCCAGGCCCGGCTTGACCGTGACCGCCCCGGTCGCCGCCGCCGGAAAGCGCAGGCTGCCGCCGATGTCGTTGCCATGCGCCAGCGCCCCCATGCCCGACATCACCGCCGAACTCGCCCCGCCCGAGGACCCGCCGGTCGAGATGTGTCGCCCCCACGGGTTGTGCGTGCGCCCGAAAAGCGGGTTGTCGGTATCGGCGCGGAAGGAAAACTCCGGCGTGTTCGTCCGCCCGATGACCACGGCGCCGGCATCCTGAAGGTTCTTCACCAGCGGCGCATCCTCGGGCGCGATCGCGTCCTTCAGCGCCACCACCCCGTTCGATGTCGCCTGCCCTTCCTGGTCGACATTGATCTTGATCGTGACCGGCACCCCGTGCAGCGCGCCCGGTGTCGCGCCGGCGGCGCGCGCCTTGTCCAGCATCCGCGCCCGCTCCAGCGCCGCCTCCCCCAGATCGACGACCACGGCGTTCAGATCGGGATTGACCGCGCGCATCCGCTCGACCGCGGCCTGCACCGCGTCTTCGGCGCGGACCTCGCCCCGGCGCGTCAGATCGGAAAGCGTCGCAGCGCCCAGTTGCCAAAGCGGTCTGTCGATCATATCGGTCCCCTGTTCGATTCCGCGTCAGGTTAGACCCGCGCGCGAACCGGCTGCAACGACTTGTTTGCAATTTCCGACCGGACGCATAATCTGCGATCGTTCACAGATGAAGAAGCCATGCAGAACACCCCCGACACCCGCTTCACCGGCCCCGAACTCTGCGCCCTGACGGCGACCGAGGTGGTGGCGCTTCTGCGCCGCGGCGAGGTTGCCCCGTCCGAGGTGCTGGAGGCGTCGCTGACGCGCATCGCGCAGGTCGAACCCGCGGTCAACGCGGTCGTCACCCCCTGCCCGGACCGCGCCCGCGCCGCATTGTCCGACCTGCCGGATGCCGCCAAAGCAGCGCGCGATCATCCCGGATGGCTCGCCGGCCTACCCATCGGCGTGAAGGACCTGACGGCGGTGTCGGGCGTGCGCTGCACGATGGGATCGCGGGCCTTCGCCGAGTTCGTCCCCGACACGACCGACCCCCTGATCGCCCGGCTGGAGGGGCGCGGCGCGGTCGTCGTGGGCAAGACCAACACGCCCGAATCCGGCGCCGGCGGCAACACCTGGAACCATGTCTTCGGCCCCACGCGCAACCCGTGGAACACCGCACGCAACTGCGGCGGGTCCTCGGGCGGGGCGGCGGTTTCCGTCGCCACGGGCGAGGTCTGGCTCAGCCACGGCAGCGACCTAGCCGGCAGCCTGCGCACGCCGGCGGCCTATTCCGGGGTCATCGGGCTGCGCCCCTCGCCCGGCCGCGTCGGCGGCGCGCCCGACCTGCACGGCTTCAACACCGAGGCGGTGCAGGGCCCGATGGCGCGCAACGTCGCCGATACGGCGCTTTTCCTCGATGCGATGTGCGGCTTCGATCCGATCTGGCCGCTGTCGATCGACGCCCCGCAAACGCCCTACCAGCAGGCCGTCGCGCAGGCCGGCCCCAGGGTCCGCATCGGTTTTGCCCCCGACCTCGGCGGCTTCGGCTTCGTCGATCCGGTGATCCGCGCCGCCATGTCGGCCGCAATGGCCGCGGTGGAGCGCGCGGGCGGCCGGGTCGAGGAAACCTGCCCCGACCTGCCGGGGCTGGAGCGCACCTACCTGACCCTGCGCGCGATGTTCTGGGCGGCCCTGCCCGGCCGCGCCGCGCCCGAGGTTCAGGCGCATTACAAGCCGACCCTGCAGCAGAACATCGCCCAAGGCCGCGACCTCAGCGCCGATACGATCTACGACGCGCAGCTTGGCCGGACGCTGCTTTATCACAACATGCGCCGGTTCCTCGACCGCTTCGACGTGCTCGCCTTCTCGACGATGGGCGTACCCGCGGGTCCGGTCGAACAGGAATTCCCGCCGGTGATCGACGGCAAGCCGGTGACCGACTACGTCGACTGGCTGAAATTCTCGTTCCTCTCGGTCGTCACCGGCCTGCCGTCGCTGTCCATGCCCTGCGGTTTCACACCCGACGGCATGCCCGTCGGCCTGCAACTGATCGGCCCGCCGCGCGGCGAGGCGACGCTCCTCGCCACCGCCCGGGCGATCGAGGATGCGCTCGGCGGCCCCCTTCCCCCGATTGATCCGAGGACAGCATGAACGAACTCTGGTTCGACCCCGCGCGGGTCGCCATCGGCGGCGATTGGGCCGCGACCGATCGCACCTTGCCCGTGGTCGACCCGTCGACCGGCGAAACCGTCGCCCAGATCGCCCGCGGCACGGCGAACGAGGTCGACGCCGCCGTGCGCGCCGCGCAGACGGCGCTGGACGGGCCCTGGGGCGCGCTGGACGCGACCGACCGCGGCCGCCTGCTGACGCGGCTGGGTCGCCTGGTCGAGGATCGCGCCGAGGTGCTGGCGCGGATCGAGGCGCAGGACGTGGGCAAGCCCCTGAAGCAGGCGCGGGCGGATGCGCTGGCACTGGCCCGCTATCTGGAATTCTACGGCGGCGCCGCCGACAAGCTGATGGGCGAGACCATCCCCTACCGCCCCGGCTACACCGTCTACACGTTGCGCGAGCCGCACGGCGTGACGGCGCATATCGTCCCCTGGAACTACCCGATGCAGATCATCGGCCGCTCGGTCGGCGCGGCGCTGGCGATGGGCAACGCCTGCGTCATCAAGCCGGCCGAGGAGGCCAGCCTGACCGCGCTGGCTTTCGTCCGGCTGGCGCAGGAGGCGGGCTTTCCCACCGGCGCGATCAACATCGTCCCCGGCCTGGGCGAGGAGGCGGGCGCGGCGCTCTCCGCCCATCCCGGCGTGCAGCATATCAGCTTCACCGGCTCGGTTCCCGTCGGCAGCCTGATCCAGGCGGCGGCGGCCAGAAACGTCGTTCCGGTCACGCTGGAACTGGGCGGCAAGTCCCCGCAACTGGTGTTCGAGGATGCCGATCTGGACGCGGCGCTGCCGTTTCTGGTCAATGCCGGCCTGCAGAACGCGGGACAGACCTGTTCGGCCGCCTCGCGCATCCTGGTCGCCCGCCGCCGCTACGATCAGGTCGTGGATCGGATGGCCGCGCGCTACCGCGCCGTCAGCGTCGGCCCGGCGCTGTCGGACCCCGATGTCGGCCCCTTGATCTCGGCCCGGCAGCGCGAGGTCGTGCAATCCTATCTCGACCGCGCCGCGGATCTGACCCTGGCCGCCGAAGGCCGGATCGCCGCCGACGCGCCCGCCGGGGGGCACTACCTGGCGCCGCGCCTGCTTTCCGGCGTCACCGCCGACCACCTGCTCGCGCGCGAAGAGATCTTCGGCCCGGTTCAGGTCGTCATCCCCTTTGACGACGAGGACGAGGCCGTCGCCATCGCCAACGGCACCGATTTCGCCCTTGTCGCGGCGGTCTGGACCGACAGCGGCGCGCGCCAGATGCGGCTGGCGAAACGGCTGCGCGGCGGCCAGGTCTTCCTCAACACCTATGGCGCCGGTGGCGGGGTCGAACTGCCCTTCGGCGGCGTCGGAAAGTCCGGTCATGGCCGCGAAAAGGGGTTCGAGGCGCTCTATGGCTTCTCGACCCTGAAGACCGTCGCCGCCCATCACGGATAACAGGAGAGAGCATGCGACTGGAAGGAAAGACCGCCATCGTCACCGGCGCCGCGTCGGGCTTCGGCGCCGGCATCGCGCGCCGCTTCGCGGCCGAGGGGGCGCGCGTCATGGTCGCCGACCTGAATGCCGAGGGCGCCGAGGCGCTGACCGCCGAAATCGGCGGACTGGCGCAGGCGGTCGACGTGGCCCGGGACGCAAGCGTACGCGCGATGGCCGAAAAGGCCCTGTCGGAATGGGGGCGGGTCGATATCCTGGTCAACAACGCCGGCATCACCCACCTGCCCCAGCCGATGGAGGAGGTGAGCGAGGAAGAGTTCGACCGCGTCTTCGCCGTCAACGCCAAGTCCGTCTACCTGACCGCGCGCCACCTCGTCCCGGCGATGAAGGCGGCGGGATCGGGCGCGATCCTCAACATCGCGTCCACGGCGGGGGTCTCGCCGCGGCCCCGGCTCAACTGGTACAACGCCTCCAAGGGCTGGATGATCACCGCGACGCGCGCGATGGCGGTCGAGCTGGCGCCGCACGGGATCCGCGTCAACGCGCTGAACCCCGTCGCCGGCGAAACCCCCCTTCTGAAAAGCTTCATGGGCGAGGATACGCCCGAAATCCGCGCGAAATTCCTTTCCACGATCCCGATGGGCCGCTTCTCGACCCCCGAGGACATGGCGAACGCCGCGCTCTTCCTCTGCTCGGACGAGGCGGGGATGATCACCGGCGTCGGGCTGGAGGTGGACGGCGGGCGCTGCATCTGACTGGCACCGAAGGCGCGAGGGGAATCGCGCCCCGCGCCGCATTTTCCGCTTGCAGCCGCACCGCGCATCGCCTAATCAGCCGCCATCAACGGAGCGGGCGTAGCTCAGGGGTAGAGCATAACCTTGCCAAGGTTAGGGTCGTGAGTTCGAATCTCATCGCCCGCTCCAGATTTCCAAGCCGACATGACCGCACTTCGTGAACGGACCGCACGCTCGGGTTCCATCAGCCTTTTCTGATGATGGCAAACCCGTGAAGGCAGCGTTCCGCCGCCAGGCGAAACCCTTTCCGCTTCCCCATCCCACGCGACCCGCACAGCCGGGATTGCAGACGCCGATGACGCCCGGCGCACAGGGTCGCATGCCCTTGCGCCGCAGGGTCCGGGTGCCTACGTCGAACCGGGCAACAGACGGAGGATCGCATGCACATCCAGGTCAACACCGATCGCAACATCCAGGGTGACCAGCGGCTGGAGGAGGTGGCCGAGAAGATCGTGACCCAGGCGGTCGCCAACCTTGCCCCGCGCCTGACCCGGATCGAGGTTCACCTGCAGGACGAGAACGCCCAGAAATCCGGCCCCGACGACATCCGCTGCCTGATGGAGGCCCGCCCCGAGGGGCTGCGCCCGATGTCGGTCACCCACAACGATTCGAACGTCGAAGCCGCCCTGCGCGGCGCCGGCCGCAAGCTCAAGGCGCTGCTGGACAGCGAGTTCGGCAAGCTAGACCGCCGCCCGAACCCGACGCGCTGAGGACCGCGCGCCCCGGACATTTCCCCGCGGGGAAATCGGGCGCGGCCGCACCAATCGCGGGAAACCGGTTAACAAGTGGTGATTTCCCCGCGGGGAAACCGGGGCGTCAGCGCGTGCCGCGAGATGCCGGACAGATGCGGCCATTTCCCCGCGGGGAAATCGACCGCAGCGGCACCAGTCGCGGAAAACCGGTTAACAACTGGTGATTTCCCCGCGGGGAAACCGGGGCGTCAGCGCGTGCCGCGAGATGCCTGACAGATGCGGCCATTTCCCCGCGGGGAAATCGACCGCAGCCGCACCAGTCGCGGAAAACCGGTTAACAACTGGTGATTTCCCCGCGGGGAAACCGGGAGCGTCAGCGCGTGCCGCGGGATGCCGGACAGCTGCCGGCATTTCCCCGCGGGGAAATCACGCCTTCCGCATCCCCGGCCGTTCCATCAGCCCAGCGGGATATTGGCGATCAGGCTCCTGCGGGTCGCGCCCAGGCGGTCCTTGACGATCTCGCGCACCTCGTCATAGGCCGCGTTCCCCAGGATGAGGCGCTGCGCCGACAGCCAGAATTCCACCTTCTTCCGCCCCCAGGACACGAACAGGATATTCTTCTGCGTGTCGCTGTGAACGAAGGCGAAGGCCCCCAGGGCCATCGCCACATCCGCGCCCGCCGCCTCGGCCGAGGCGAGCTGGAAGCTGCTGCCCGAACTGCGGCTGGTCTGGAAATCGAACAGCTTGATCGCGCCGTCCTCCTCGCCCAGTTTTTTCATCGCATCCAGCGCGGACTTGACGATGGCATGCTGGTTGCCGGTGGCGACCGCCGAAAGCGCACCCAGCGCGACGCTTTCGAAGCTGCTGTCGCTTTTCAGCTTCTCCTGCATCTCGACCCCGTCGGACAGCCGCACCCAGCCCAGCCAGGTCAGCACCTCCAGGTAAAGGCGGTACCAATCCTCGCGCGCGGCGATCGGGTCATGGGCGTGATCGGCGGCGCGCTGTGCGAAAAGTGTGGAGAGCAGCACATCCTCCTTCTGGCCGGGGCTGAGCGTGTCGAACAGCGACACCACCCCCGATCCCGTCACCGCCGCCTTGAGCGCCTGCTGCGCCTCCAGCGCCGCGGTGTCGAGGTCGAGCGGCCCGCCGCTCCGCGGCACCGGCTGCGCATAGGCCGATGTGACCTTGGCGCCGCCGCGGCGGTCGGCGGCAAGCGGGATGGCGCGCACGAAAGCCGCGCGGTTCTGGTCACGCGGGGCGGCGGGCGGGGCGCTTGCGGCGGCTGCGGGGGTTGCGGCGGCGCCGAAGGGGCTGGTCACCGGCGCCGGTGGCTTGGGCACGCCCTTGCCCGACCACTCCACGTTCGCGCCGCGCGTGTCGATATGCACGAAGCTGTTGTAATAGCCGATCCCGCCGTTGAAGGCGCCTTCCGCGTCGCGCATCCAGCGCAGCGCCTGCGCCGCCTCGATGGCGCTGAGCCCCGAAACCTTGAAATCGAGCGCGTTGAAGCGAAGGTGCAGGCTGCTGGACGCACCGCCGATGCAGGCGTTGTAGGCGGGCGCGCGGTAGGCGTTGGTGATGGTGATCGGCTTGCCCAGACGCGCGCGGAACCGATCCAGGACCTGCGCCGTGGTGGCGATGTTCATCCAGAGGTCGCTGGGCGGGAATTGGTTCTTGCCGAAGCAGGCCGATCCGGAATCCCCGTGACTGCCGCCGAGCATCAGAAACTCCTCGGGCTTGAAATGCTTCAGGCCAAGCCCGGTGATGAAATCGCGGAAGGCACCGTATTGCGGCCATGACGCGCTGGCCGACCGGGTCCCGGCGGAGCGGGTGGCGGGGGACGGGGCGTCGTCGGGCTCGTCCCCCTCTTCGCCGCGCAGGAAGCCCGCGGCGGTGGGCAGCGCGGGGGCGGACTTGCCGCCGGCGGTGGTGGCGGTGGTGACCGTCAGGGATGCGCCCGGACGCGGCGCGCCGCCATCGTGCGCGTGCTTCGGCCAGAGCGAGAAGGGCTGCTGGCGGGCGAAACCCGGATCGCGCAGCAGTTGCTTGTCGAGGTTGGGGATCTGTATGTCCATGCCGATCTCGCGCTCCACCCGGTCGCGCAGGTCGACGTAATCGCCGCGATAGCGCCCCTGATCCCAGACCCGAAGCATCGCGGCGGTGAAGGCGCCATGTTCGTCGCCGTCATAGGCGAACTGGTGATCCTGGCAGGCGCCCAGGCCCATCACATCGGCCTTCACCACCATGTCCAGCGGGTTGAGAAGCACCTTCGAATCGATCCGGGCGTAGGAGGAGGCGCGGCTGCGATACTCGTCCAGGTTTTGCCGCCAGGTCTTGCTTTCGACGTTGCGCGGCATGCAGCGGGGCCGCAGGAGCATCCCCGCGTTCGGGAACTCGGGCATCGGCGTCGAGAACGGATTGACCCGGATCGGCGTGCCGGAATGGCAGGTATCGGCGACATAGAGGATGCGCACCCCCTCGCGGAAGCGCGACCAGAGGACGTAGAGTTCGTCATCGACCACCTGACTGTCGAAAAGGCAGAGCGTCTCGTCCATGGCGGTGCCGGTGCCGTCGTCCTCCTCGTCGCCGTTCCAGTCGGGCAGTCGCCCGCCATGGCCGGCCATGGTGATCATCAGCATGTCGCCGGCGTGCAGGTCCTCGGCGGCCTTCGCGATCCGGTCGATCATCGCCTGTCGCGTGGCGTCCTCGGTCAGCAGCAGGGTGGTCTCAAACCCCTGCCCCCGCGCCAGCCGCTCCATCGCGATGGCGTCATTCTCGCAGCCCAGCAGCGCCCCGTCCCAGCCCGAGTAATGCTGCGGATCGACGAAGTTCAGCCCGAGGTGGAGCGAGACCGCCCTGCCCTTCGGCCGCTCGACCGGCGCGTCGTCCAACGCAGCCGCCCGCGCCGCGCTGCGCGCGCGGTGCTGCAGCGCCTCGGGCGTGCCGAAGGCGCCGCCGGGCACGAAGATCGGGGCGTCGCGGCGGCGATTGGCGAGTTGGGCGATCTCGCGCGCGAACTTCGCGGCGACGTCGCCGTAGCCGTCATCGGTCGGGTGCAACTCGTCGTACCAGCGATGCGATCCGACGGTGTTGCGGCAGTCGATATAGGTCACATGCGGCATGTTGGTGACCATGCGCCGCAGGCCGCGGTTGAACCGGTCCATCATGTCCACGGCGATCCCCGCCTGCAGGGTCCGGTCGTTGATCCCGCGCCGCTCCATCGGCCGGCCCAGCCAGGGGCCGCGGTTGGGCAGCGCGTAGTCGTAGCCGTGCACCAGGATCTGCACATGCGGAAACGCCCCGTGGACATCGCGCAGGATACGCTCGAAATCCCCGAAGGCGGCGGCGAGGACCTGTTCGAATGACGGCTTGAGGTAGTCGCCGGGCTTCAGGTCGACATGGTAGCTTTCCAGATGGTTGGCCAGTTGCCCGCGGCGCAGCAGGTCGTTCCCGCCGCCGGAAAGCAACAGGATCGACGCGTTGGTGTCGCGCAGCGCGGGGATGTATTCGGCCTTCGCCGCCATGTCGCCCAGAAGATCGCCCGCGGCGCTGACGCAGTGGACGGCATAGGGCTCCATCAGGTGGTCGATCGTGTCCTTCAGCTTCAACGGGTACTGCCACCAGCTGTCGCCCTCGGCCACGATGATCGGACCGGAATAGCCCCCCGCCAGACGGTTCACGAAGGCCCGCTGCCGGCGCATGCGCGCGAACCAGTTGGCCAGGTTCAGCACCATGGCCGAGCGCACCTCGCCCTCGGGGCCGACGGGGATCACGACGGTTTCGGGGTTCAGCTGGAAGGCCGGCGAGAAGGCCTCGGTGCCCTCGGGGTCGAGGATGAAGTACTCGGCGATCTCGCTTTCGTCGGTGGAAAGGTCGCCAAGGCGTGACATCAGTTCGTCGATCGTGATCCTGCGCATGGTCGTGCTCCTCAGCCCTTCTGGATAGCTCTGGCGGGTTTGACGGGGTCGCGGGGCGGGGCAGCACCGCCGCGCAACCTGCTGATCGTTCTGAATATTTCCTTCGAGACAAGCGGATCGCTCTGCAGGTCCGAATAGGGCACGCGCCCGGTCGCGAGGCTGCGGGAATCTAGTTCGCGTAATTCCGAAAAAGCGATCCGCGCGAAATCGCCGAACTCGGCGACGTCGCGGTCGATGCGTTCGCGCCCCGTGGTCATGCCGAGGAACGGCCGCGGCGGATGCGAGGGATGCGTGCGGTTGCGCGTTTGCGGATTGTCGTCGGGCTGCGGCGCCGCAGCGTCCGCGGGCGTGGCCTCGGGCGGCGCGCCTTCCAGAAAGCGGTCCTCGAACGAACGCGAGACGAGTTGCAGCAGCGAGCCGCTGTAGACGCCGAAGCACAGGCGGTCTTCCAGCGCCGGCGACGGCAGGTAGATGCGCGCCCGCGGCGGGGGCATCGCGGGGGCGGCGTCGTCCTCCGCGGCGGTGCGCAGCGGCGGCGGCACTGGCGTCTCGACGCCGACGATCTGAATCTTGTTCATCTTCTCGACCAGCGGCACCACCCATTTGCGGGCGCGCGGCAGGCCGATGGCGGGGTGGATCAGCGACAGCGTGGTGATCCGCCGGTGCAGGTCGTCGAGCGCGGCGCTGTCGTGCTTGTCCAGATAGCGCAGCATCTCATGCAGGACGAGGACGCCTGCGCCTTCGGTGACGATGTGCAGCTCGATCCCTTCGGCGGCGGTCAGTTTCAGCAGGTCGCGCAGGACCTCTACCAGCGGCCCCGGGTTTGCCGGCGCGTCCAGATCGTCCAGATCCTCCTCGGGCAGGTCCTTGGTGCCGTGGACCGCGCGCCGCGCCGCCTGTTCGATATCGCGCCAGAACGCGCGCCCGATGCCGCGCAGCTGCATCTCGATCAAGGCGTCAAGCTGCGGACCCAGGGTCTTGACCTGCTTGTAACAACTGTCGAAGACGGTCGTCAGCACCTCCAGCGACTTCTCGACGAACTGGTTGCACCAGAAGATGTTGTAGGGATAGAGGTCGAGCGCCGCGATCTCGGACTTGCGGGCGATCGCGGCGGAGACCGCCGGATTGATCCCTTCCAGGCTTCCAGGAATCCAGAGCAGGACCCCCCGGCGCCGGCGCGGCCCGTCGGCTTCGGTGCTGTCGCAAAGGATCTTTCCGAGGTAGTCGCGCGTGGTGCGCCAGGTCTTTTCCTCGGACGGGTAACTGCCGATGTCGACGTGAAAGCCGTCATCGAGATGCAGGTAATGCCCGAGCAGAAGATGGCAGCGCGCGGAGCCCGTCTGGATCATGCCCATCGACCGGGACAACCCCTGCGGTCCCAGCGCGATGTCGAACGCCTCGGGCGCCGAGACGCCGAGGCGCAGCACCCAGCCATCCATCACCGTTTCTGCCCAGTCGCCGTAGCGCCAGAGGGCGATGCCGGGCAACCCCTCGTGCCCGCCCCAGTCCGGCCCCCAGGAGTTGAGCACCAGAAACCCGTCGCGGGTGTAGCCGACGATGACGAAGGCATGCGCGCCCAGATCCTCGTGCTTGTAGGCGCCGATTTCGGTCGTGTCCGGCGCGAAGGGAAGGCGCCAGCCCTCGTGCGCCATGGCCGAGACGAGGATGGCGCCGGTATCGATCAGCGCCGCGTGGTAGTGGTTCAGGACCGGGTCCAGACGGAAATAGGCGCCAAGTCCGATCTCCCGCGCGGCTTTTGCCTGATCGACCGTGGGCATCCATTGACTGGCGACGGGCCCCAGACCCCAGTGCGCGCTGGGCCAGCAGCGCGCCGGATCGGACGGCGAGGCGCCGGGCGGGATATCGAGGCAGACGCCGTGGTGGTAGAACGCCTTGATCGCCGAGCGCAGCGAGCGGATCCTGTCCCGTGGTGTGCCCCGCGCCCTGAGTTGCGTCTCCAGCGTGGCGGCGTTGAGTTCGGGGTATTCGTCATGAAAGGCGGCCAGATAGAACAGCATGTCGGCGCTGACCAGATCGTGCCGGGCGAGCGCCGTCGCCTCGGTGCCGTGCGCCTGATGGCGGCGTTGCAGGTCGACGAGGTTGGCAAGCGCATGCCCGACGCAGCGCCCCGACGGACCCTGGTCGCGCACCAGGAAATTGAAATCCTGCCGGTCGGGGATGACGCGGTTTCGCAGCACCGCCAGCGAGGGGACATACTTCAGATCGCGCGAATCGAACCAGTCGCGCGCAACCGCGTTTCGCGAAATGAGGGAAACGAATTCTTCGCGCGTCGGCATTCTGCGCCCCTGACCGGGCCGGGGCAGATGATCCCTGAACGGCCCGCAGATTTATGACCTGAACAAAAACGGACGTCGTCAAATACAATGAGGGATTGTGCCACAGATCCCGCAATTCGCAAAGTGAAAGAATACGCGCGGGGGGACACGGGGGCGCGTGAAGTTCAACCGGACGGAAGCCCCGCCCGGTGGCCCGAGGGGGTTGCGCGGGGCGTCAGGCCGTGGTGACGGGGTTGGGCGCGGGCGGGTCGGTGGCGGGGACTTCGGCGACCGGCTGCGACACGCGCGCGGGGACGGCGTGGTCTTCGAACGCGACCTCGGATGTGCCGGCGTCACCGGCCTGAACAAGGCGAATCGCCCGCATGGCACGGTACTGCCCGAGCCGTCCCAGGCCGATGACCTGCCCGTCGAGGGCCTCGATCTCCACTTCCTCGAGCTTGGCGAGCGGCAGGGAGAGCTGGCTGCCGACCCCCAGTTTCATGACATCGGAAAGCGAGAGGGTGATGCGGCCGAGAACCGCCTGTAACTGCGCGGGCGCCGTCATCACCTGCGACTGAAGCGCCCGCGACCAGGCATCCCCCTGCCCCGTGCGCGCTGCGCGCCGGTCGGCGGCATCCTCTGTCGCCGGTGCCGGGGCGCTGTCGGTTGTCGCCCCCTCCGGCAGGGCCAGGACGAAACGTCCGTCACGGCGGACATCGTCGCCGATCAGCGACAGCGGCTGAACGAAGAGGTCGAAGCGCGGGGATTCCAGGATCAGTTCCAGCAGGCGGTAGTCGGTCGGAAAACGCAGGAAGCGAAAGCCGTGGTCCTGTCCGTCCGGCGCGTGCGCGTCGAATTCGGCGAGCGCGGCATCGATCAGTTCGGACAGAAGCTGCGCATCGGTCTGGGTTGCGCGGCGCTGGGGCGGTGGGGTGCGCGACAGCCTGCCCACGGTCATCGCCTCGATCAGCGCGACGCTGGCGACCGGATCGAAGATGGCCAGCCCCATCGCCCCCGAAGGGTCCGCGATCAGGCCGGCGAAGGCATCGCTGTCGACCAGTTCCAGTAGTTCCGCGAGCGTCGCGCTGCGGCGGCTGGCGGTGGCGCAGCTGCCGACCAGCCCCGGGATGCGACTGGTCGCCCGCGCCAGGGCCTTGGCGAGGTGGCGTTCCGCGTCCTGCGCCGCCTCTGCCGTGGGGGGGCGCACACCCAGCTTGCGCCGGATGACGGGGTTGCGCTGCGTCTGTTCCATATGCCGGGCCCTGCCTTTGGCGCAAGATCGCAGGCGTTGCTTAACGAATGCTTGCGAAGGACCGGTTCAGGCTATTCGGCGAGGCGGCTGACGACCACGGTGACTTCGGGCTTCTTGCCGATCTCGTCCAGGCAACAGGTCCTGACGGCGCGGCGAATGGCCTCGGTCAGCTTGTCGTCGTTGCCCAGGACCTTCCGGTCAAAGCGCTCGATCACGTCGGCCAGTTCATCCTCCAGCACCTCGTCCAGCGCGCGGCGCGAGCGGCCCTGCGGCGCGAGGCCCTGGCAGTCGGCCCAGGCATCGCCCATGGGGCGATCATCCTCGTCCAGAAGAAGCGTGACCATGACATGGCCGTTGAGCGCGAGCTTGATGCGTTCGCGCACGACGCCGTCGAGAGCGCCGTAGACCGCGGTTCCGTCGAGATAGAGGCGCCCGGTCTCGACATATTCCGCCACGACGGGGGTGTCGCCGGTCAGGTCCAGCATGGTGCCGTTGGGGGCGATGGCCGAGGCGAAACCCCGTGCCGCGGCGAGTTTCGCGTGCTTGCGCAGGTGCCGGTGTTCGCCGTGCATGGGGATGATCATGGCGGGGCGGACCAGATCGTGCATGCGTTCCAGATCCGGCCGGTTGGCATGTCCCGAAACGTGATAGAGGCCGCCGGAATTGTCCAGCACCTCGACCCCGCGTTCAGAGAGGTCGTTGACCACGCGCAGCACCGACCTTTCGTTGCCGGGAATGGTCATCGAGGAAAAGAGGAAGGTGTCGCCCTCCTTCAGATCGATGCCCATGTAGGTTCCGCGGGCCAGTTGCGCCGAGGCGGCGCGCCGTTCGCCCTGGCTGCCGGTGGAGATGATCAGCAGGTTCTCGCGCGGCATGTCGCCGGCTTCCTCGGGCGTGACGGTGGTGGGGAAATCGTGCAGCAAGCCCGCCTCGGTCGCGGTGCGGACCATGTTGTGCATGGCCCGCCCCATGAGGCAGACCGACCGGCCGGCATCCCGCGCCGCCTGTGCCATCGTGCGCAGGCGCGCGACGTTGGAGGCGAAGGTGGTTGCCACCATCAGACCCGGCGCTTCGGCGAAAAGACGCTGCAGCGGTTCGGCCAGCGTGCTTTCGGACCGGCCCTGATGGGTGTTGAAGATGTTGGTCGAATCGCAGACCAGCGCCTTGATCCCAAGATCGCCGATCTCGCGATAGAGTTTCTCGTCAAAGGGTTCGCCGACGCCGGGCGAGAGGTCGATCTTGAAGTCGCCCGTATGCAGGATGCGGCCCGCCGGCGTTTCGATCAGCATGGCCGAGGCTTCGGGCAGCGAATGCGAGATCGGCAGGAACTGCACGGTGAAGGGCCCCGCCTCGATCGGGTCGCGGGGCTTGGCGGTCTGCACGCTGTCGAAGGACTGCCCGCCTTCCTGCATCTTCTTCTTGGCGATCCGCGCGGTGAAGTTGCGCGCATAGACCGGCGCCTTCAGCCGGCTCCAGAGTTGTCCCAGCGCGGTGACGTGATCTTCGTGCGCGTGGGTGACGAAGATCGCATCGAGCCGATCCCGACGCTCTTCCAGCCAGGCGATGTCGGGCAGGATCAGATCGACGCCAGGTGAGCCGTCCATGTCCGGAAAGGTCACGCCCAGATCGACCAGGATCAACCGTTCCTTGCCCTTCGGTCCGTATCCATAGACATAGGCGTTCATGCCGACTTCGCCGGCCCCGCCCAGGGGCAGATAGATCAGTCTTTCCGGTTTCATGCAGTTTTCCCGTTCAAATCGTGGATGATTCTGAGGCCATGCATGGTCAGATCATCTTGAATGTCGTCAAATAGGGCCTCGCCCGAGGCGAACAAGGGCGCAAGCCCGCCCGTGCCGATCACCCGCATCGGGCGTTCGTGTTCGGCCTTTATGCGCTCGCATATCCCGTTCACAAGCCCGACGTAACCCCAGAAAACGCCCGCCTGCATGCATTCGACCGTGTTCTTGCCGATCACGCGGTCGGGGCGCGCGACATCGACATGCGGCAGGGCGGCCGCGGCCATGTGCAGCGCCTCCAGCGACAAGTTCACCCCCGGCGCGATGACGCCGCCGATATAGGCGCCGTCGGTATCGACCACGTCGAAGGTGGTGGCGGTTCCGAAATCCACGACGATCAGATCGCCGCCGTGCAGGTCGAACGCGGCGGCGGCGTTCACCAGTCGGTCGGGGCCGACCCGGGTTCCGGGATCGACGCGCGGCGCCACCGGCAAGCGGCATTCGGGCTTGCCCACGACCAGGGGCCGACAGTCGAAATACCGGGAACAGAGCACGCGCAGATTGAAAACCACCCGCGGCACGGTCGTGGAGATGATGACTTCGGTGATCTTCGCCTCGATCTTCTGCAGGTTCATCAGCGTCGAGAGCCACACATAATACTGGTCCGCGGTGCGCTGATGCTCGGTCGAGGCGCGCCATGTGGCGACGAAGCGCTCGCCGTTCCAGATCGAGAAAACCGTGTTGGTGTTGCCGCAGTCGATGCAGAGCAGCATGGGCGACCCTCCGTCAGGGAAAGAAGACATCCGCCGCCGGCACCGTGACGCGGCCCTGCGCGGTCTTGAGAACCAGCGTGCCGCGGGGGTCGATCGTCTCGAATATGCCCTCGTGCACGGCGGTCGGCGTGCGGGCCTCGATCCGCTCGCCCAGGCGTGCGGCGCGGGCCAGGAAGGCCGCGCGCAGGGGGGCGAAACCCTGTTCGCGCAAGCGGTCTTCCCAGCGGGCGAAGGCGGCGGCCAGATGATCGAGCAACGCCTCGGCGCCGAGGTCGATCCCGGCCTCGGTGCGCAGGGCGACCGGGGGAAAGCGCGATTCGGCGTCCGGCGGCGGGGCGTGGCGCAGGTTCACGCCGATCCCGATCGCCAGAAGCCCCGATGGGCCGGTTTCAAGAAGGATGCCCGAGAGCTTGCCGCCGTTGAGGAGCAGATCGTTGGGCCATTTCAGCCGGAACGCGCCGCTGAGCCCGGTCAGGGATTCAAGCGCTTCGTGAAGGGCGAGCGCCGCGACGAAGCTGCGCAGCGCCATGCGCGCCGGCGGCTCGTCCAGGCGCATCGCCAGGGTCGCCGCGAAATTGCCGGGGGGATCGCGCCAGTCGCGGCCGCGCCGGCCGCGTCCCGCCGTCTGGCGGCGCGACAGGATCCAGCAGGGCCCGCCCAGGGTCGGGCCGCGACGCAGGGTCTCGGCATTGGTGCTGTCGACCGTCTCCAGCACCACGCGGTCGTAGCCCGTGGGCCAGACCGGTCTACTGGACAAGCGCCTGCGCCGCCAAGGCGGCCGCCCCGTCAACGCCGAAAAGGTTGAAGACACCGAGCACCATCGCCCCGGCGGACACCGCCAGCAGCACCCGCTGGACCATGCCGACGTCGGCGTCGAGCGCCTCGCGCTCCTCACCGAAGTACATGTAGTAGACGATGCGCAGGTAGTAGAACGCGCCGATCACCGAGGCGATCACGCCCGCGACGGCCAGCCAGACAAGGCCCGCCTGCACCGCGGCGGCGAGGACCGAGAATTTCGCCCAGAAACCGACCAGCGGCGGCACCCCGGCCAGCGAGAACATCAGCACCAGAAGCGCCAGGGCGGGGATCGGCTGCGTCTTCGGAAGCATGTGCAGATCCTCGATCTGCGTGACCGGGCGACCGTCGCGGCGCATGGCGAGGATGAAGGCGAAGACGCCGACGTTCATCGTCAGGTAGATTGCCATGTAGAGCAACGTCGCCTGCACACCCGCGACAGTGCCGGCGGAAAGCCCGACAAGCGCGAAGCCCATGTGGGTGATCGACGAATAGGCCATCAGCCGCTTGATGTTGCGCTGCAGGATCGCGGCGATGGCGCCCACGAACATCGACGCCACGGCGAGGAAGGCCAGGATCTGCGACCAGTCGCCGGGCGCCGCGCCGAAGGCATCGTGCAGAAGCCGGGCCAGCAAAGCCATCGCCGCGATCTTCGGGGCGGTGGCGAAAAAGGCGGTGACCGGGGTCGGCGCCCCCTCGTAGACGTCCGGCGTCCACATGTGGAAGGGCACGGCCGAGACCTTGAAGGCAAGCCCGGCAAGCATGAACGCCAGGCCCATCAGCAGGCCGATCGACAGATCCCCGTCCTGAACGGTCGAGGCGATGCCGTCGAACCGCGTGGTGCCCGCGTAGCCGTAGACCAGCGACGCGCCATAGAGCAGCAGGCCCGAGGCCAGCGCGCCCAGCATGAAGTATTTCAGCCCCGCCTCGGTCGAGCGGGCGCTGTCGCGGCGGAAGGCGGCCATGACGTAGAGCGAGAGCGACTGAAGCTCCAGCCCCATGTAGAGCGTGATCAGGTCGCCGGCCGACACCATGACCATCATGCCCACCGTCGCCAGCGCGACCAGCACCGGATATTCGAACTTCAGCAGGTTCTGACGCGCCAGGTACTCGTAGCCCATGGCAAGCACCGCAGCGCCGGAGACGAGGATCGCGACCTTCGCGAAGCGCGCGAAGGCGTCGTCCACCATCATCCCGCCGAAGACCGGGCGGGCTTCGGGCGCCAGCGTGCCGACCAGCACCGCCAGCAGCAGCAGGATCGCGACCGTCATCCAGAGCACGATGCCCGCGACCTGGTCCTTGCCGAAGAAGGCCCCGAACAGCAGCGCTGCCATGGCATAGATCGCCAGCAGGATCTCCGGCAGGGCAATCGTCAGATCGAGCGAAGTCATTGTCGGTCAGCCTTTCAGTTTTGGACCAGCGCCGAGGCAGCCTCGTGCGCGGCCAGCGCGGCGTCGTACTGGCCCACCAGCGCCGAAACCGAGGGACCGATGATGTCGGTCACCAGCGAGGGATAGACCCCGAGGATCAGCGTCATCGCCACCAGCGGCGCGAACATCGCCTTCTCGCGCCGATCCAGGTCCGGGATCGACTTCAGGCTGGCCTTGATCAGCGGTCCGAAGACCACGCGGCGATAGAGCCAGAGGCCGTAGCAGGCCGCGAAGATCACGCCCGAGGCCGCGAACAGCGCCACCCAGGTATTGACCTGGAAGACCGCCATGAAGGTCAGGAATTCACCGACGAAGCCGCTGGTGCCGGGCAGCCCGACATTGGCCATGGTGAACAGCATGAAGACCAGCGCATAGGCCGGCATTCGATGCACGAGGCCACCGTAGGCCGAAATCTCCCGGGTGTGCATCCGGTCGTAGATGACGCCGACCGCAAGGAAGAGGGCGCCCGAGATGAAGCCGTGGCTGATCATCTGGAAGATCGCGCCATCGACGCCCTGCCGGGTCGCGGCGAAGATCCCCATGGTCACGAACCCCATGTGCGCGACCGAGGAATAGGCGACCAGCTTCTTCATGTCCTCCTGCACCAGCGCTACCAGCGAGGCGTAGACGATGGCGATCGCCGAGAGCCAGAGGACCATCGGCGCGAAGATGTCGGACGCGACCGGGAACATCGGCAGCGAGAAGCGCAGGAAGCCGTAGCCGCCCATCTTCAGCAGCACCGCGGCCAGGATGACCGACCCCGCCGTCGGCGCCTGCACGTGGGCGTCAGGCAGCCAGGTGTGGACCGGCCACATCGGCATCTTCACCGCGAAGGACGCGAAGAAGGCGAGCCACATGAGCGACTGCATCCCCCCCACGACCTGCCAGCCGAGCAGATTGACCGGGCCCGCGCTGAACTCGTGCGTCAGCAGCGTCGGAATGTCGGTGGTGCCGGCGTCGACATACATGGCGATCATCGCCACCAGCATCAGGACCGAGCCGAAGAAGGTGTAGAGGAAGAACTTGAAGGTCGCGTAGATCCGCTCCTTCCCCCCCCAGATGCCGATGATCAGGAACATCGGGATCAGGCCGGCCTCGAAGAAGAGGTAGAAAAGCACGAGGTCGAGCGCCACGAAGACGCCGATCATCAGCGTCTCGAGCACGAGGAAGGCGATCATGTATTCCTTCACCCGGTGCGTCACGTTCCAGCAGGCCGCGATGGTGATCGGCATGAGGAACGTGGTCAGCATCACGAAGAGGATCGAGATGCCGTCGACGCCAAGCTTGTAGGTGAGGCCGAGGATCCATTCCCGTTCCTCGACATGCTGGAAGCCGGTATTGGCGGGGTCGAAGGTGAACAGCAGGATCAGCGAGATCACGAAGGTCGCCGCGGTCGCAACCAGCGCCAGCCATTTCGCATTCTGCTGGGACGCCGCATCGTCGCCGCGCAGGAAAAGCGCCAGGATCACCGCCGCGATCGCCGGGGTGAAGGTGATGATCGAAAGCAGGTTCAGCATCAGTACGCCCCCCCGGTGAGCGTGACCCAGGTCACCAGCAACGCGATGCCGATGACCATCGCGAAGGCGTAGTGGTAGACATAGCCTGACTGCACGCGGGCATAGAGGCGGTTGACGAAGGGCAGGATCCCCAGCGCGAGGCCATTGAGCCCGCCGTCGATGGTGGCGCCGTCACCCTTCTTCCACAGCATGCGGCCAAGCCAGCCCGCGGGACGGACGAAGACCGCGTCATAAACCTCGTCGAAATACCACTTGTTGAGCAGGAAGTTGTAGAGAATCGGCTGGTTCGCGGCCAGTTTGCGCGGCAGGTCCGTGCGCCGGATGTAGAAGAGCCACGAGAGGCCCAGCCCCAGCAGCATCGCGACGAAGGGCGAGACCTTGACCCAGGCGGGTACGTAGTGCGCCTCGCTGACAAGGTTGTTGCCCTCGGCCATGTGGATGGAGGCACCGAACCAATCGCGCACCTCGCCGGTCGAGCCGAAGAACGGCCCGTACCACACGACGCCGGCAAAGACCGCACCCACGGCCAGAACCGCCAGCGGGATCAGCATGATCGTCGGGCTTTCATGCGCGTGCTCATGCGTGTGCCGGTCACCGCGCGGCGTCCCGAAGAAGGTCAGGAACATCAGCCGCCAGGAATAGAACGAGGTCATCGCCGCGCCTGCGACCAGCAGCCAGAAGGCGTAAGTCGTGCCCGACGCGAAGGTGCTTTCGATGATCGCGTCCTTCGACACGAACCCCGCGAGCCCGATCGAGGTCAGCGGAATCCCGACGCCGGTGATGGCCAGCGTGCCGATCATCATCGCCCAGAAGGTCCGCGGCATCTTGTGGCGTAGCCCGCCATAGTTCCGCATGTCCTGTTCATGATGCATCCCGTGGATGACCGAACCGGCCCCCAGAAACAGCATCGCCTTGAAGAAGGCGTGCGTCAGCAGGTGGAACATGGCGACCGAATAGACGCCGACGCCGGCGGCAACGAACATGTAGCCCAGTTGCGAACAGGTCGAATAGGCGATCACCCGCTTGATGTCGTTCTGCACCAGGCCCACGGTGGCCGCGAAGAACGCGGTGAAGGCGCCGATCATGACGATGAAGGCGGTCGCCGCGTCGGCGTATTCCATCAGCGGCGAAAAGCGCGCCACCAGGAAGACGCCGGCGGTGACCATGGTCGCGGCGTGGATCAACGCCGAAACCGGGGTCGGGCCCTCCATCGCGTCGGGCAGCCAGGTGTGCAGGAACAGCTGCGCCGATTTGCCCATCGCGCCGATGAACAGGAAGAAGCAGATCATGTTGATCGCGTTCCAGTCGGTCCAGAGGAACCGCACGCTCGCCTCGGCCAGCTGGTCGGCCTGCGCGAAGATGTCGTCGAAGCGGATCGAGTCGGTCAGCAGGTAGATTGCCATGATCCCGATGATGAAGCCGAAGTCGCCGACACGGTTGACGACGAAGGCCTTGATCGCCGCGGCGTTCGCACTCGCCTTCTTGTAGTAAAAACCGACCAGCAGGTAGGACGCGAGGCCCACCCCCTCCCAGCCGAAGAACATCTGCACGAGGTTGTCGGCGGTGACCAGCGCCAGCATGGCGAAGGTGAAGAAGGACAGATAGGCGAAGAAGCGCGCCTTGTAGTGCTCGCTCTCCTCGAAGTTGTCGTCATGCGCCATGTAGCCGAAGCTGTAGAGATGGACCAGTGCCGAGACGGTCGTGACCACGATCAGCATCACGGTCGTCAGCCGGTCCAGCCGGAACGCCCAGTCGCCGACCAGCGTGCCGGAATCGATGAAACGCAGGATCTGGATCGACTGCGGCGTGCCGTCATAGGTCAGGAATATGACCCAGGACAGAAGCGCGGACAGGAACAGCAGCGCGGTCGCCGTGACCATCGCCGCCTTCTCGCCGATGATGCGCCAGGCGAAGCCGCAGATGAGGGCGCCGATCAGAGGGGCCAGGAGAAGCGTCGTCGCCATAACTCAGCCTTTCATGACGTTGACGTCTTCGACATCAATCGTGCCGCGGTTGCGGAAGAAGCAGACAAGGATCGCAAGGCCGATCGCGGCCTCGGCGGCGGCGACGGTCAGGACGAACATGGTGAAGACCTGACCCACCAAATCCCCCAGGTGACTGGAGAACGCCACGAGGTTGATGTTGACCGAAAGCAGGATCAGCTCGATCGACATCAGGATGACGATCACGTTCTTCCGGTTCAGGAAGATGCCGAAGATCCCGATGACGAACAGCGTCGCCGCTACCGTCAGGTAATGTTCCAATCCCACCATTCGCGTCCCTCCGGGCCTTCAGGCCCTAGTTATTCTTGTTCGACCAGCGCGCGATCAACCGAGCCTTGCCGCCCCCCTAGTGACCAGCCAGCCGAGGGTATCGGTCACAGCCCCTGCCCCGGCTTCACGTCCTTCAGTTCCATCGCCTTCGCCGGGTCACGGTACATCTGCGCCAGAACGTCCTGGCGCTTGACGTTGACGCGCTTGCGCAGCGTCAGGACGATGGCGCCGATCATGGCGACCAGCAGGATCAGACCGGACAGCTGGAACGCCAGAAAATACTGGTCGTAGATGATCATCCCCAGCGCCTTCGTGTTATGCACCTCGCGTATGTCGGGGGTGACCGCCTGGCGCAGACCCAGCGCGCCGTCCGCCTCGACCCACGACCCGAAGAGGAGCGCCAGCTGCATCAGGATGACCAGCCCGATCAGCGACGCGAGCGGGAAATAGCGCGCCATCCCCGCCTTCAGCGCCGCGAAGTCGACGTCGAGCATCATCACGACGAACAGGAACAACACCGCAACGGCGCCCACGTAGACGATGATCAGCAGCATCGCAATGAACTCGGCGCCAAGGAGCACGAAGAGCCCGGCCGAGGACAGGAAGGCGAGGATCAGCCAGAGCACCGAATGCACCGGGTTGCGCGCGATCACCACCAGGAAGCCTGCGCCGATGACCACGATCGCGAAGGCGTAGAAGGCAAAGTCGGCGACGCTCATTCGTCTGTCTCCTTCATCTCGGCAAAGACGCTTTGCGCGATCTCAAGTGCCTTCTGCATGGCGGGCAGTCCTCCGAACATGCTCATCTGCCAGATCACCTCGGCAATCTCGCGCTCGGTCGCCCCGGCCTCGCGGGCGTGGCGCACGGTCAGGCGCAATTGCGGCTCGGCCTGCGCGCCCAGAACGGTCAGCGCGCCCAGGGTGACCAGCAAACGGGTCTTCGCGTCCAGCCCCTCGCGGTTGAAGGTGCGGCCGAACCACATCTCCATCATGTCCGCAGGCATCGTCGGAAAGCCCTTGTCGAAGGAGGCGAAGGTCTGCTTTTCCATTGCCGGATTGAACGCGCGCAGCATCTGCTGGCTGCTTTCCATCATCTGCCGGAACATCTGCGCGAAGGGTTCGTTCATGGGGTTCTACCTGTAGGGCGCGTCGATTTCGAGGTTGCGCGCGATCTCGGCCTCCCAGCGGTCGCCGTTGGCCAGAAGGCGGTCCTTGTCGTAGAACAGTTCCTCGCGCGTTTCGGTGGCGAATTCGAAGTTCGGCCCCTCGACGATGGCATCGACCGGGCAGGCCTCCTGGCAAAAGCCGCAGTAGATGCATTTCGTCATGTCGATGTCGTAGCGCGTGGTCCGGCGGCTGCCGTCCTCCCGCGGTTCGGCATCGATGGTGATCGCCTGCGCCGGGCAGATCGCCTCGCAAAGCTTGCAGGCGATGCAGCGCTCCTCGCCGTTGGGATAGCGACGCAGCGCGTGTTCGCCCCGGAATCGCGGCGAAAGCGGTCCCTTCTCGTGCGGGTAGTTCAATGTCGCCTTAGGGGCGAAGAAGTAGCGAAAGCCCAACCCGAAACCCTTGATGAAATCCATCATTAGGAAATATTTGGTGGCGCGCGTCCAGTCCATCGTGGTCATGTCAGCCTCCAATCACCCAGCGAGCATAGGCCCCGCCGAACAGTTCGAACTTCGCGAAGAACGCCACGATCACCACCCATGCCAGCGACAGCGGCAGAAAGACCTTCCAGCCGATCCGCATCAGCTGATCGTAGCGGTAGCGCGGCACCACGGCCTTCACCATCGCGAACATGAAGAAGAAGAAGGCCATCTTCGCGACCATCCACCACGGCCCGTCCGGCAGGAACGGCACAGGGGACAGCCAGCCACCGAAGAACAGGAGGCTGATCAGGGCGCACATCAGGAAGATGGCGATGTATTCCCCGGCCATGAACAGAAGGTAGGCGGTCGAGGAGTATTCGACCATGAAACCCGCAACCAGTTCGGATTCCGCTTCCGGCAGGTCGAAGGGGGGGCGGTTGGTCTCGGCCAGGCACGACACGAAGAACAGCACCACCATCGGCAGATGCGGCAGCCAGTACCAGTTGAAAAGCCCCCAATCGCCCTGCTGCGCCGCGACGATGGCGCCAAAATTCATCGACCCGGTCGAGATGATGACGCCGATGATGATCAGGCCCAGCGAGACCTCGTAGCTGATCATCTGCGCCGCGCTGCGCAGGCTGCCGAGGAAGGCGTATTTCGAATTCGACGCCCATCCGCCCATGATCACGCCGTAGACCTCCAGCGAGGCGATGGCGAGAACGAACAGGATGGCCACGTTGATATCCGCCAGCACCCAGCCGTCGTTGAACGGGATCACCGACCAGGCAAGGACGGCCAGGACGAAGCTGAGCATCGGCGCCAGGAAATAGACCGGGCGGTCGACGCCGGCCGGGATCACGACTTCCTTGACGACATATTTCAGCGCGTCGGCCACCGATTGCAGCAATCCCCAGGGACCGACGACATTGGGCCCGCGCCGCATCTGCACCGCCGCCCAGACCTTGCGGTCGCCATAGACCAGGAACAGCAGGCTGATCATGACGAAGCCGAGCAGCAGCATCGACTGCGCCACGATCAGCATCGTGATGCCCAGACCGGTATCAAGAAAATCTGCCATCTGCCTCAATCCTCAGACCGTCCGGGGCGCGGCTTGCTCCGCCCGATAGCCGGGCCGCCTGACGCGCCCCCGCTCTTAACCGTATCCCGGCAGCGGTTTCTACCCCGTGCGGAAAGTTTTGCCGCGCCGATGCCGTCGTTCCCCATCATCGCCTATTCCGCCGCCAGCTGTGTACCGCCCCGGCCCTGTGCCATCGCCGACAACTGCGCCATCAGGATCGACGCCCGCGCAATCGGATTGGTCAGATAGTGGTCCGCGATGGCATAGGTGAAATCACCCTTGCCGGGCGCGCCGGCCTTCAGTGGCTGCCAGTCATTCTCGGCCACCTCGTCGATGGCCTCAAGATGCGGCACCGCTTCGACGAGTTTCGCGCGAAGTGCGGGCAGATTGTCGAAGGGCAGCACCGCGTCCAGTTCCGCGGAAAGCGCGCGCAGGATCGCCCAGTTCTCTTTCGCCTGCCCCGGGGGCGCATTGCCGCGCAGGGCCAGTTGCGGCCGTCCCTCGGTGTTGACGAAGATCGCGTTCTCCTCGGTATAGGCGGCGGCCGGCAGGATGATATCGGCACGGTGCGCGCCGCGATCGCCATGGCTGCCCTGATAGATCACGAAGGGACCATCGGGAATGTCGGCTTCGTCCATGCCGAGGTTGAAGACCACCTCGGCCTCGTTCAGCGCGGCGTTCATGCCGCCCTCGGTCACGCAGCCGGCATCCATCGCCCCGACACGGCTGGCGGCGGTGTGCAAGACCAGCATGCGCCCGCCAAGTGCCTCGGTCAACGCCATG
This sequence comes from Pararhodobacter sp. SW119, assembly GCF_017811755.1. Taxonomy (GTDB): domain Bacteria; phylum Pseudomonadota; class Alphaproteobacteria; order Rhodobacterales; family Rhodobacteraceae; genus Pararhodobacter. The sequence goes on from NZ_JADDJF010000009.1 coordinate 49,710, forward strand.
GCCTGGGCCAGGACCGCGTCGCCGTCCTGCCCCATCAGCGCGCCCTGCCCCACGATCACCACGGCTTCTTCCGCCGGCTTTGCGCCCTTGACCGCCTTCAGCAGCGCCGCGCGGTCGGTGCCGCATTCGGTCACGTCGTAGGTCAGATCCGCCTCGCGCCCGAGGCGGTTGACCTGCGCGCCGGCAAGCCAGGCCTTTCGGATGCGGGCATTCAGCACCGGCGCCTCGTCCCGCGGGTTGGTCCCGATCAGCCAAATCGTGCGCGCATGGTCGATATCCTCGATCGCCGCGGTGCCGACATAGGCGGACCGGTTCCCGGCGGGCAGTTTCGATCCGTCGACGCGGCATTCGACACGGCCATCCTGCCCCTCGATCAGTTGCTTGAGCGCAAAGGCAGCTTCCACCGGCGCCAGATCGCCGATCAGACCGGCCAGCTTGCGGCCCTTCATCGCCTCGGCTGCCGCCTTCAGCGCCTCTGGCCATGTCGCGGGTTTGAGCTTGCCGTCGCGGCGGATATAGGGCCGGTCCAGCCGTTGCCGCCGCAACCCGTCCCAGACGAACCGCGTCTTGTCGGAAATCCATTCCTCGTTCACGCCATCATGGTTGCGCGGCAGGATGCGCATGACCTCGCGGCCCTTGGTATCGACGCGAATGGAGGACCCCAGCGCATCCATGACGTCGATCGACTCGGACTTGGTCAATTCCCATGGCCGCGCGGTGAACGCATAGGGTTTCGACACCAGTGCCCCGACCGGGCAAAGGTCGATAATGTTACCCTGCATGTTCGAGTCGATCAGCTTGCCCAGATAGGTCGTGATCTCGGCATCCTCGCCGCGGCCGGTCTGCCCCATGTCGAACACGCCGGCCACTTCGCTGGTGAAACGCACGCAGCGGGTGCAACTGATGCAGCGCGTCATGTGGGTCTCGACCAGCGGGCCGAGGTCAAGGTCAAGGTTGGCGCGCTTCGGCTCGCGGTAGCGGCTGAAATCGACGCCATAGGCCATCGCCTGGTCCTGCAGGTCGCATTCGCCGCCCTGGTCGCAGATCGGGCAGTCCAGCGGATGATTGATGAGCAGGAACTCCATCACCCCCTCGCGCGCCTTCTTGACCATCGCAGAGTTGGTCCTGACGACCGGCGGTTGCCCCTCGGGCCCCGGACGCAGGTCCTTTACCTGCATCGCGCAGCTTGCCGCGGGCTTCGGCGGGCCGCCGACAACCTCGACCAGGCACATCCGGCAGTTCCCGGCGATGGACAGCCGCTCGTGGTAGCAGAAGCGCGGGATCTCGATGCCGGCCTGTTCGCAGGCCTGAATCAGCGTCATCGCCGGCGGGACCTCGATCTCGCGGTCATCGATGATGATCTTGCGAAGCTCGCTCATGATTTACCTTTCGCTCAGTCGCCGGCCAACCGGCGTGCCCGCCGCCATTTCGGCCCGGCCCAGTGCGCAGATCGATGCCGGATCGTCCATCCGTGCGCCCTTCGATTCCACATAGGCCCGCACTCGCGTGCTCAGGCGCTCCCGCTCGTCCTCGTCCTCGACGAACCCCTCGATCTGTGCGCGGGTGAAGCCCAGACGCCGGGCCTGATTGTAGAGCCCGAGGAAGTAAGTGGTCCGTGCCAGTCGTCCCGGGCCCGCCAGGCTTTCGCAGCGTCTGACGATCTCGGCCACGGTGGCGGCCAGATAGAGGCCGTTATAGATCTGGGGATCGTTGCGCAGGGTCTCGTTGACCTCGGCCTGGCCCATCTGGCGCGGCTCCGCCGCGGCCATCGCGCCGGCGGGAACCGCCAGCGCAAGCGCCAGGACCGCAACCCGTGTGTGTGCTAGAAACTGCATGCTCCGCCTCATTCTGCCGCCATGGCCGGTGTCCGGCCTTTCATCTGCGCGCGGATCCGGTCCTCGATCTCGTCGCGGAAGTTGCGGATCAGGCCCTGGATCGGCCAGGCCGCAGCATCGCCGAGGGCGCAGATCGTGTGTCCTTCGACCTGCTTGGACACATCCCACAGCATGTCGATCTCTTCCAGCCCGGCCTCGCCGCGCACCAGTCTGTCCATGACCCGCATCATCCAGCCGGTGCCTTCACGGCAGGGCGTGCACTGTCCGCAGCTTTCGTGCTTGTAGAACTTCGAGAGCCGCCAGATCGCCTTGATGATGTCGGTCGACTTGTCCATCACGATCACCGCGGCCGTTCCCAGCCCCGATTTCTGATCGCGCAGGTAGTCGAAATCCATGATCGCCTCGCGCATATGCTCGCCGCGGATGCAGGGAACCGAGGATCCGCCCGGGATCACCGCCTTCAGGTTGTCCCAGCCGCCGCGAATGCCGCCGCAATGCGTGTCGATCAACTCCTCGAAGGTGATCGACATGGCTTCTTCGACCACGCAGGGGCGATTTACATGCCCGGAAATCGCGAAGATCTTCGTGCCGGCGTTGTTCGGCCGCCCGAATCCCGCGAACCATGCGCCGCCCCGGCGCAGGATGGTCGGCACCACGGCGATGGACTCGACGTTGTTGACCGTCGTCGGGCAACCGTAAAGCCCCGCGCCCGCCGGGAACGGCGGCTTCATCCGGGGCATGCCCTTGCGGCCCTCCAGGCTTTCCAGAAGCGCGGTTTCCTCGCCGCAGATATAGGCGCCCGCCCCGTGGTGCAGGTAAAGGTAGAAATCCCAGCCGGACTTCGCCGCGTTCTTGCCCAGAAGCCCCGCATCATAGGCCTCGTCGATGGCGGCCTGCAGCGCTTCACGCTCGCGGATGTATTCGCCGCGGATATAGATGTAGCAGGCATGCGCGTTCATCGCAAAACTGGCGATCAGGCACCCCTCGATCAGCGTGTGCGGATCGTGGCGCATGATTTCACGGTCCTTGCAGGTGCCCGGCTCGGACTCGTCGGCATTGACCACCAGATAGGCGGGCCGTCCGTCGCTTTCCTTCGGCATGAAGGACCATTTCAACCCGGTCGGGAAGCCGGCCCCCCCACGCCCGCGCAGGCCCGAGGTCTTCATCTCGCTCACGATCCAATCGCGGCCCTTGGCGATGAGATCGGCGGTACCGTCCCAGGCCCCGCGGGCCCTCGCGCCCTTCAGCGAACGGTCCTGCATCCCGTATAGGTTGGTAAAGATGCGGTCCTGGTCCTTCAGCATGTGCTGTCCTCAGTTGTTCCGACGTTCCCGCCAGAGACGGAAGGTTACAATCAGCGCCCAGGCAAAGGCCGCGAGCGCCAGGAAATCGATCAGAAAGGCGAACCGGGGTTCCCAGCCGTAGAACCCCCCGGCCCAACTCAGCCCCATCCAGACAAGCATCGTCACCACAAGGACCGCGGCCACCTGACGGACCTGCCGGGCATGTTGCCGTTCCTGATCGCTTCGCTGGCTCACGCGCGTCGCCTTCAGCCGGTCACGGTTTCGGGGTCGCCCCCGGCGGCCAGAACACGCGCCTGCGCCACCCAGGCATCGCGGGTGGCGCGGCCCTTGAACCCCTCAAGCGACTCGTCGACCCAGGCGATCTCGGCCTCGGTCCAGGCGGCGATCTGGTCGAAATGATAGATCCCCTTTTCGTGCAGCAAGGTCTCCAGCGCCGGACCGATGCCCTTGATCTTCTGCAGGTCATCCGCGGCATCGCCGCGCGGGCCGGGCAGCGGGGCGGGCCGCGTTCCGGTCATGGCCGAGGACGCCGGTGCATCCGCGACGCTCGCGCGTGCGGGCGCGGTGGCCGAGGGCGCCGGCGCGGTCACAGGGGTAGCCTGCGCCGGCGAGCGCTTCGCGACGCTGGCACCTGACACGGGCGGCGGCAGATCCCGGCGGGGCAGCCCCAGGATCAGGCCCACGACCAGCCACAGCACGGCGGCCACCGCCACAGACCCGTTCGCACCCAGGCCGATGACCACAAAGGAAACACCAAAGGCCACTACCGCCATGCCGGTGGCTATGGTCCAGCCCGCCAGCAGCGGCGAATTGATCGGCTCGCGTTCAGTCATCGGTCGTCTCCCTTTCGGTCAGGCCCGGCCTTCGGGCGAATTGTGATGGAGTCAGTCCTTCGCAGCCTTTCCCTTTCCCGACCCGCTCTGCTCGGCGAGCTTGCTTGCCTGTCCCACCCAGTCATCACGGGTGGGACGTCCCTTGAAACCTTCGAGTTGCACATCGACCCAGGCGATCTCGTCCTCGCTCCAGGCGGCGATCTGGTCGTGGTGGAAGAATCCCATGCCGTTCAGCAGTTCTTCCAGCTTCGGCCCGATGCCCTTGATCTGCTTCAGATCGTCCGCCTTGCCCTTGCGCGGCCCTTCCAGCGTGGGAGGCGGCGTGCCGGGGGCCTCGACCGGCGGGGCGGCGGGTTCCGTCTTCGGCTTGCCGCGCTCCTTCGCCGGCGCTTCCTGCACCGTGGTGCCGGTCTCGTCGACGGGCAGGCCGTTGGCGGGCTTAGGTTCCTTCTTCTTCGACGGCTCGGTGTCCCTCGCGCGCCCCTTTGCCTTCTCGCCCAGCCAGGGGGTCAGGATGGGGACTTCGGTGCCGTCGATCCGCTTGATCGTATCGCCCAGATCCAGTGCGAGGGCGATTGACGCGTTATGCTTCTCGGTCTTCTTGCCCGCAAGGCTGGTCTGCTCCTCCGCCGGTTCGGAGGAAAAGCGCCCGTTCTGCGGACCTGGCATGGGCACCCGGCCGGCGGCCAGCTCATCCAGGATTTCGGCGAATTTCTCGGACGTCAGATCCTCGTAGTAATCCTTTCCGATCTGCACCATCGGGGCATTGGCGCAAGCGCCCAGGCACTCGACCTCTTCCCAGCTGAAGCGGCCATCGTCGGACAACTGGTGCGCCTTGGGCGCGATCTTCTCGCGGCAGACGGCGATCAGATCCTCGGCCCCGCAGATCATGCAACTCGTTGTGCCGCAGACCTGCACATGGGCCAGACTGCCCACCGGCTGCAACTGGAACATGAAATAAAAGGTCGCCACCTCGAGCGCGCGGATGTAGGGCATCGCCAGCATGTCGGCGACCTGCTCGATCGCCGGGCGCGACAGCCAGCCTTCCTGTTCCTGCGCGCGCCAGAGCAACGGAATGATGGCGCTGGCCTGACGGCCTTCGGGATACTTGCTGATCTGCCCCTGCGCCCATTCCTGATTGGCGGGCGTGAAGGCGAAGCTTTCGGGTTGGTCGGGGTGCAGGCGGCGCAGCATCACATCTTCCGGTCAGGGGGTACAGTCGATCAGGGTCAGTTGTCCGGGCGCGGTCACGAAGGCCGGACCGGGGGCGTCGAGCATCTGCGCGATCGTGGCGCGCAGATCGGCCTCGCCCGCAGGCGAGAAGTCGGGCGGCAGGTTGTAGACGCCGGTCATGTTCAGCGACATGAAGGCCACGACGGAGTCTACCGTGTCCACCCGGTCCGAGGTGTCCAGAACGCAGTCGCTGGTATCGGCCAGAAATTCCAGCACCGCGCGCACGCCATCCGGCCCGAAACGTTCGGCGAGCATCGCATCGGCATCGGCGGGCGCATCGTCGTCGGTCAGTTGTGCGATCGCCGCATCGTAAAGCGCGGCATCGCCCGCAGGGTCCGCCGCGCAGACCGCATCGGTCAGGCGAAAGGCATCGGGTCCCGCATCGAGGTAGAGGTGCCCAGCCTCGAAGAATGCCGCCGTCGCCGCATAGGACTCGGCCGGCGCGATCTCTGCCGCGGTCATCACCACTTCGGCCTCTTCTCGCGTGACTGCGCAATCGTTTGCGCGGATCGCCGCGACAACCCTAGCCGCGCGCGCCGGCGGCAATATGCCCGCTGACAGCGCATCCATGCCCAGCCATTCCGCCGCGTGCGCGTCGAGATCGATCTCCTCCTGAAGCCGGGCGAATAGTGCCGCGTCGCCCGATCCGTCAGTCGCGCAAAGGGACGGCATCAGGGTCAGGTGGTCCTCTTCGTCGATTGTCAGCTGCCCGCCGAGGTAGAGCAAATCCAGGATGTCGTCCAACTCGGCGATCTCGATCCCCAGCGCTTCGGCCGCATTGTCGGCGCCCTCAAGCGACAGGTCGCACCCCGCGTCGCGCATCGCGCCCAGAAAGGCCGCGGCCTTCTCGGGCGTGTCCGCCGCGGCGGGCGCGGACAGACCCATCGCCAGAAGAAGGGGCGCCGCCTGTCTCACCGGTCGATCTCTCCGAAGACGACGTCCATGGTGCCGATGATCGCGGCCACGTCGGCCAGCATGTGGCCCTTGGCGACATGGTCCATCGACTGCAGGTGCAGATACCCTGGCGCGCGGATCTTGGCGCGATACGGACGGTTGGTCCCGTCGGCCACAAGGTAGACGCCGAACTCGCCCTTCGGGGCCTCGACCGCGGCATAGACCTCGCCGGCGGGCACATGAAAACCCTCGGTGTAAAGCTTGAAGTGATGGATCAGCGCTTCCATCGAGGTCTTCATTTCGCGGCGACTGGGCGGCGTGATCTTGCCGCGGGCCAGGATGTCGCCCTGCCCGTCCGGCGCGCGCAACTTGCCGATCGCCTGCAGAATGATCGAGGTCGACTCGCGCATTTCACCCATCCGGCACAGGTACCGGTCGTAGCAATCGCCGTTCTTGCCGATGGGGATCTTGAAGTCGAACTCGTCGTAGCACTCGTAGGGCTGCGCGCGGCGCAGATCCCAGGCCAGGCCCGAGCCGCGGACCATCACGCCGGAATACGCCCAGTCCAGAATCTCCTGCTCGGAGACGATGCCGATATCGGCGTTGCGCTGCTTGAAGATGCGATTCTCGGTCAGCAACCCGTCGATGTCGTCGAGGACCTTGGGGAATTCGTGCGCCCATTCCTCGATATCGTCGATCAGCGCCGGCGGCAGATCCTGATGCACGCCGCCGGGGCGAAAATACGCCGCATGCAGCCGCGCCCCACAGGCGCGCTCGTAGAAGACCATCAGTTTCTCGCGCTCTTCAAACCCCCAGAGCGGCGGCGTCAGCGCGCCCACGTCCATCGCCTGGGTTGTGACGTTCAGCAGATGGTTCAGCACGCGCCCGATCTCTGAGAAAAGGACGCGTATCAGGCTCGCCCGACGCGGCACCGGCGTTCCCGTTAGCTTCTCGATCGCCAGGCACCAGGCATGCTCCTGGTTCATCGGCGCGACGTAGTCGAGCCGGTCGAAATAGGGCAGGTTCTGCAGGTAGGTGCGGCTTTCCATCAGCTTTTCGGTGCCGCGATGCAGCAGCCCGATATGCGGGTCGCAACGCTCCACGATCTCGCCGTCCAGCTCGAGCACAAGGCGAAGGACTCCATGCGCCGCAGGATGTTGCGGGCCGAAGTTGATGTTGAAGTTGCGGATCTTCTGCTCGCCCGTCTGGGCGTCGCCGAACTTGCCGTCCATCACGAAGCTCCTCCGCGCAGGTGATCCAGACGCCCGGCCATGACCCACAGAAGCACGACGATCGCCAGCGGGAAGACCGCGACCAGCGCCCAGTAGGGATTGATCCCGAAAGCCGGCAGCAACCGGAAGAGCGGCAGGATCACCAGCGCCGCCATGACGATGAAAACCAGGAACTCCATCAGCGCGCCTCCTGCTTCTCGTCACCCGGCAGGATGTAGTCCGCACCTTCCCAGGGCGACATGAAATCGAACTGCCGGTATTCCTGCGTCAGCTTCACGGGCTCGTAGACCACGCGCTTCAGCGCCTCGTCATACCGCACTTCGGTGTAGCCGGTGGTCGGAAAATCCTTGCGCAGCGGATGGCCCCGGAACCCGTAGTCGGTCAACAGGCGCCGCAGATCCGGATGGCCGCTGAACAGGATACCGAACATGTCGAACACCTCGCGCTCGAACCAGTTGGCCGAAGGATGCACGCCAGTGATCGACGGCACCATCGTCTCTTCGCGCACGGCGGCCTTCAGGCGGATGCGCTGGTTCCGGTACATCGACAGGAAATGGTATACCACGTCGAACCGCGCTTTGCGCGCCGTCCAGTCGATGGCGGTGATGTCGATCAGCGTCGAGAAACGGCAGGTCTCGTCCATCTTCAGGAACTGGACCAGCCCCGGCAGCGCGTTCACCGCCACTTCCAGCGTCAACTCGCCATTCGCGATGGTCGCGCCACTGACCGCGTCGGACTGTCGGTTGCGGATGTAGTCCCCGAGTTCGTGCAAAGCGTCGGACATGGAACCTCTCAGCGGATCAGGGTGCCGGTGCGGCGGATCTTGCGCTGCAGCTGCAGTATCCCGTACAGCAGCGCCTCGGCCGTCGGCGGGCAGCCCGGCACGTAGATGTCCACGGGCACGATGCGGTCGCAACCGCGCACCACCGAATAGCTATAATGGTAGTATCCGCCGCCGTTGGCACAACTGCCCATGGAGATGACGTAGCGCGGCTCGGGCATCTGGTCGTAGACCTTGCGCAGCGCCGGGGCCATCTTGTTGGTCAGCGTCCCGGCCACGATCATCAGGTCCGACTGGCGCGGGCTGGCGCGCGGCGCGGTGCCGAAACGCTCCAGATCGTAGCGCGGCATAGATGTGTGCATCATCTCGACCGCGCAGCAGGCCAGGCCGAAGGTCATCCAGTGCAGCGACCCGTTGCGCGCCCAGTTGATGATGTCGGCCGTGGTCGTCAGCAGGAAACCCTTGTCCTGCAGCTCGGAATTCAGCGCAACGGCGGCGTGTTCGTGGTCCGCCCCGGCCGTGTTCGCACCCGTCATCACTCCCATTCCAGGGCTCCCTTCTTCCACTCGTAGGCAAAGCCCACGGTCAGCACCACCAGGAACACCATCATCGACCAGAAGGCCGTCATGCTCATCTCGCCGAACGCCACAGCCCAGGGGAACAGGAAGGCGATCTCAAGGTCGAAGATGATGAACAGGATCGCGACCAGATAGAAACGCACATCGAACTTCATTCTGGAGTCGTCAAAGGCGTTGAACCCGCATTCGTAGATCGAAACCTTCTCGGGGTCCGGGTTGCGCACGGCGATGATGATGGCCGACAGCAGCAACACCAGCCCCAGTCCAAGCGCTATGAAGAGGAAGATGATGATCGGCAGGTAGTTTCGCAGAAGGTCGTCCACCGCTGGCTCCTCTGGCAATCGTCGCGCTCGTGTCGTGCGCGTCTCGGGCTGTCCTTCACTTACTCTCGCGGTCGGGGCGGGTCAACCGAAGGCGCGGCAGAGCGCTGCGGCAGAAATGCGGAAATTCATCACATTGCAGGCGCGCGTGCGCCCGCGGCAGCCCTCGGCGCCGCAATGCAGCAGAACCTGCAGAGGGCGCTCACCACCCCTGCCCGCAACGATTCATCGGGCCGCGGAAAAATCCCGGCCAGTCGCGCCTCAGTGCTGCCAGGACGGTTTGCGTCGCGCGAAGAAGGCTTCAATCCCTTCGTGCGCCTCGTCGCTTTCCCAGCGCTCGACCAGTTGCGCGATGGAATGATCCACGTCATCCGCCCCGATCCGCCCCCCAAGCCGCTGCGCCAGCGCCTTGGCCGACGCCACCGCGCCGGGCGCGCAGGACAGATACGGCCTGACCTCGGCCTCGATCGCCGCGTCCAGTTCGTCCGGCCCCACCGCGCGGGCCAGAAGGCCCAGCCGCACGCCTTCTTCCGCGTCGAAAAGACGCGCCGACATGAACACTCGCCGCGCCATCGCCTCGCCCATGCGCGCCAGCACATAGGGTCCGATCGTCGCCGGAATCAGCCCCAGCCGTGTCTCGGTGAACCCCAGCTTCGCGCCGGTCACGCCGATCGCGACATCGCAGACCGAAATCAGCCCCATGCCACCGCCAAAGGCCTGGCCCTGCACGCGACCGATCAGCGGCTTCGGAAGTCGATTGAGCGCGCCAAGCGCCGCGGCCAGCTTGCCGGCCTCATCGCCGCGCGTCGCCGCATCCGCGGCCATCTGCGCCTGCATCCAGGCCAGATCGCCGCCCGCGCAGAAGCTTTCGCCGGCGCCGGTCAGCACCACTGCACGCACGCGGTCGTCGGCCGCCAGTTCCGCCGCCGCCTCGCGCAACTCGACGATCATGCGGGCCGACATCGCGTTGTGCTTTTCGGGCCGGTTCAGCACCATGCGCGCCACGCCGCGGTCATCGCGCTCGATCAGGATGGTCTCGTAGCTCATTCGATCCGCCTCATTTCCCGTGCCCGTGCCGCGGCCGCCTCGATGACCGCGCGATCCAGACCCGTGTCATATCCCAGACGCTCGATCCGGTCGACCGCGGCCTCGGTGGCGACATTACCCTGCGCGCCGGGCGCAAAGGGGCAACCGCCAAGCCCGCCTACCGCGGCGTCGAAGACCCGCAGGCCCAGGTCCAGCGACGCCTCGATATTGTCGCAGGCCCGCCCGCCGGTGTCGTGGTAGTGCCCCGCCAGCCGGTCGGCCGGCGCCACCGCCAGCACCGCGCGCAGCATCCTGATGATGCTCTCCGGCACGCCGCGGCCGACGGTGTCGCCCAGGCTGATCTCGTAGCAGCCCAGTTCCAGCAGCGTTTCGGCCAGCCGGGCGACGGCGGCGGGCGGCGTCGGCCCGTCGAAGGGGCAATCCGTCACGCAGGAAATATAACCGCGCACCGGCATCCCGTCGGCCTTCGCGGCCTCCAGGATCGGGCGGAAACGGTCAATCGACTCGGCGACGGTGCAATTCAGGTTGGCCCTCGAAAACCCTTCCGAGGCCGAGGCGAAGACCGCAACCTCATCCGCCCGCGCCGCCCGCGCGCCCTCGTAGCCGCGCATGTTGGGGGTCAACGCCGCGTAGCGCACGCCCGGCGCCCGGACGATACCTGCCAGAACCTTCGCCGAATCCGCCATCTGCGGAACCCACTTCGGGCTGACGAAACTCGCCACCTCGATCCGCCGGAACCCCGCGCGCGACAACAGGTCGACCAGCGCGACCTTCTCCGCCGTCGGGATCATCCGCTTCTCGTTCTGCAAACCGTCGCGGGGTCCGACCTCGAAAATCTCGACCTTGTCACCCATCGGGCACCTCGTAGAAGTCCTGCAGATAGAGCTCCGCCGCCCCGTCCGCTGCCTGCGCCGCGACAAAGCCCGGCCGCGCCACCAGCCGCGCGTGATAGTCCGCCAGCGCCGGGATGCCGTCCAGCCGCACGAAACGCCGCGCGATCTCCAGCGATGCGCCGATCATCACGTCGGCGGCGGTGAAGCCCCCCGCCAGCAGCCAGTCGCGCGTCCCCAGCCGGCCGGCCACCCCTTCCAACACGCGCTGCAAGCGCAGGGCTTCCAGCCGCGCCAGTGCCGGGCTGCGCGCCGCGGGGCGCAGGACGATGTGCTGGAAGGTCAGCACCGCCAGGTGCTGCGCGATCGTCTCGCCGTGGTGCAGCGCTTCCAGATACGCCGCCCGTTCGGGGTGCCCCGGCGCGCGGGCCAGCTCCGGTGCGCGCGTTTCGGCCAGGTATTCCAGGATCGCACCCGACTCGACCAACGTCGTTCCGTCAAGCTCGACCGCCGGCACCCGCCCCGCGGGCGAGATCGCCAGGAAGCCCGGATCGCGCAGCGCCTTGCCGCCGAAACTGCGGTAGCGGACCTCGTGGGCGATCCCGGCTTCGTGCAAAAACCAGAGGATCCGGAAGGACCGCGATTGTGGGGCGTGATAGAGGATCACCGGCGCGCTCAATGCTCCTCCTCCAGCCGGATCAGCGGTGCGCCGGCCTCGACCTGGCTTCCCGCCGCGGCCAGGATCTCGGCCACCACGCCAGCGCGGCCCGCGGCCAGCGTGTGTTCCATCTTCATCGCCTCCAGCACCGCCAGTCGCGCGCCCTTTTCCACCGCCGCGCCCGGTTTCACGAAGACGGCCTTGACCAGCCCCGGCATCGGCGCCGTGACGACGCCCGCCCCGGCGCCCGCCGAGGCCTCCACCGCCAGCGGATCGGGCAGGGTGAACCCGACCGTCGGCGCGCCGAAAACCGTCACGCGCCCCGCCCGCCGCACCGCGCGCCCCGGCGCGGCCTGCCCGTCGATCCACCAGCGCCCGCCACGCCACTCGGCCCGCATCTCCTGCCCCGCCAGCCGGATGCCGAACGCGCCGTCGGTCCGCCGCGCCACGGCCACCGGGTGAACCTCCTCGCCGCGCTGCAACACCACCGTCTGCCACAGCGGCGACCAGAGCGCGAAGCCGCTCAGCGGCCCCGGCGCCGCGTCGAACCCCTGCGCCGCCAGCGCGGCCAGCGCCAGCACCTGCGCGCCGACCTCGGGCTCGGCGACCAGCGTTTCCAGGTCGCGACCGATCAGCCCGGTATCCACTTCGCCCGCGTTGAACCCTTCGTGCGCCGCCAGCGCGCTCAGGAAATCGAGGTTGGTGACCGATCCCGCCACCTCGGTCCCGGCCAGCGCCGCGCGCAGCCGCGCCAGTGCCACCGCCCGCGTCGGCCCCTGCGTCACCACCTTGGCAATCATCGGGTCGTACCAGGGGCTGATCGCGTCGCCCGGCCGCACGCCGGTATCGACGCGCGCCCCCTCGGGAAAGGCCAGTTGATCCAGCCGCCCGGTCGCCGGCAGGAAGCCCGCTGGCACATCCTCGGCGTAAAGCCGCGCCTCGAAGGCATGGCCCCGGATCGCCAGGTCGGCCTGGCTGCAGGGCAGCGCCTCGCCGGCGGCAACGCGCAGCTGCCATTCGACCAGGTCGACGCCGGTAATCGCCTCGGTCACCGGATGCTCGACCTGCAGCCGCGTGTTCATCTCCATGAACCAGAACCCGTCGGTCCTCAGCCCGCGCGAGCCGTCGACGATGAACTCCACGGTCCCCGCCCCGCGATAGCCGATCGCCTCGGCCGCGCGCACGGCGGCCGCGCCCATCGCGGCGCGCACCTCCTCGGTCATGCCCGGTGCCGGCGCCTCCTCGATCACCTTCTGGTGACGCCGCTGGAGCGAGCAGTCGCGCTCGAACAGATGCAGCGCGCGCGCGCCGTCACCGAAGACCTGCACCTCGATATGGCGCGGCTTCTCGATCCATTTCTCGATCAGCACGGCATCGTTGCCGAACGCCGTCGCCGCCTCGCCCCTGGCGCTTTCCAGCGCCTCCAGGAAGTCGGCCGGGCGTTCCACGCGCCGCATCCCCTTGCCGCCACCGCCGGCGACGGCCTTGATCAGCACCGGATAGCCGATGGCATCGGCCGCGCCGGCCAGATGCTCGGGGTCCTGGTTGGTGCCGTGATAGCCCGGCACCACCGGCACGCCGGCCTCCTCCATCAGCTTCTTGGCGGCGTCCTTCAGCCCCATTGCCCGGATGGCGCTGGCCGAGGGGCCGATGAAGGTCAACCCCGCGGCCTCCACCGCCTCGACGAAATCGGGGTTCTCGGAAAGGAACCCGTAGCCCGGATGGATCGCCTGCGCGCCCGTGGCCAGCGCCGCATCGATGATCGCCGCGCCCTTCAGGTAGCTGTCCTTCGGCGCCGGCCCGCCGATGGCGACCGCCGCATCGGCCATCTCGACATGCAGCGCACTTGCGTCGGCCTCGGAATAGACGGCGACGGTGCCCACGCCCATCGCGCGCGCGGTTCGGATGACCCGGCAGGCGATCTCGCCCCGGTTGGCGATCAGGATCTTCGCGAACATCAGCCCTCCATCGCCGCGCGGTGATTTGCGGCACTTTCCTCGGAAAAACAGCAGAAGATGACCTCGGGGCGCGGATCGTCCTTCAGCATCCCGGCGACGGTGGTCACCGCGACCCGCGCGGCATCCTCGGGCGGATAGCCGTAGACCCCGGTCGAGATCGCCGGGAACGCCATCGACCCGGCGCCCAGTTCGCGCGCCACCCCGACGCTGCGGCGGTAGCAGGACGCCAGCAACTCCGCCTCGCCGGCATCGCCGCCCTTCCAGACCGGCCCGACGGTATGGATCACCCAGCGCGCCGGCAGGTCGTGCCCGCCCGTGACGCGCACCTTGCCCGTCGGACAGCCGCCCAGCGCGCGGCATTCCTCCAGCAGCCCCGGTCCCGCGGCGCGGTGGATCGCCCCGTCGACCCCGCCGCCGCCCAGCAGCGACTCGTTGGCGGCGTTGACGATGGCATCGACCTTCAGCGTGGTGATGTCGGCGGTGACGACCTTCATCGGCAGATCCATGTCCTCCTCCCCTGGTTCGACACCGGGCTTGCCCCGGCCGCCCCATCGTAGCAGATCAGGGCGATGTACAAACGCCCCCTCCTGCCCCATGGCACCCGGCCGCCCGACAGCTTCGCGGGGCCCGGCTTCATCGCCCGCCCCCTGCGCCTGACCGATGCCGAGGATGACTTCGCCGCCGTCGTCGCCTCGACCGACCGGCTGCGCGGCGCGATGGACCCGCACGATCCCTGGCCCGACGGGCTGACGCTGCGCGAAAATCGTGTCGACCTTGGCTGGCACGAACGCGAACACACCGCCGGGCACAGCTTTGCCTGGACGGTGCGCGACCCCGGCGACCGGCTGACCCTGGGCTGCGCCTATCTCTACCCCGCCGACCGCGTGGGGGCCGACGCGATGGCCTTCTGGTGGGCGCGTACAGGGCACGAGGCGCTCGACACGCCGCTCGGCGCGGCCTTCCGCGCCCTGATCGCCGCCCTGCCGCTGTCCTGCGCCTTTCCGGGGCGCGACGAAACCTGGGCGGACTGGCAAACGCGCGCGTCGCGGTTCTGAACCTGTCATCTCAGCCCCCCTTCGCCGCGAAATCCTCGACGACGCGAAAATCCTCGAAGATCAGTTCCATCGTCGGGCTGAAGGTGCCGCGCCGCTCGAAATACCACTGGTGATCGGCCCGCCAGCCCGCCAGGTCCGCGTTCTCGCCCTCGCGCAGCGCCATCTCCTCGGTCACCTCGTCGAACCGCACCCGCACCACCGCCAGCGTCTCGATGACCAGCGCTGCATCGCCATTCGCTTCGAGGGCGATGTCGCGTTGGCCGACCAGGGGTTCGGCCTCACCCATCGCAAGATCCGCCACCGGCATGCAGGTCGCGCGTTTGCGACCCGATCGCACCAGCGCCAGCAGGCGCGCGTTCAACTCGGCCGGCTCGGCGAAAGTGAAGCTGCGCGCGCCAGGATAGCGCGCCATGGCCTCCGCCAGCGTCACCACGTCTCGCCCGCGCCAAGGCGCGCCTCCGGCCACACGCGGCTGCTCAGCCGCACCAACCGGCGCGCCGTCCCCCGTCGTAGGGCCGCGCCAGCCCCGCAGCGATCAGGCCCCGCCCGACCGGCACGGCATCGGCGCGCAGATCGACCAGCGCCCGCCCGTAGCGGTCGGTCCCCAGCCGGCGAACCGTGACCTCGTCCGCGGTCCACAGCGCCTTGCGCAACGCCCAGGTCGCGGCCAGCGCCTTCGCCGCTTCGGTCGGGCATTGCGGGCTGAACAGCTCGGGCGCATCGAACCCGACCAGCCGCGCGCGCTCGGTCCCCGTACCGGGGCACCACAGGCTCACCGTGTCGCCATCGATGACCGACACCACCCGGCACCCCGCGCTCGGCGCCGTTCGCCAGCCCGAAATCGCATCCGCCACCTGCGGCAACCCGGCAAGCGCCAGCAGCGCCACCGTCGCCACCTTGCTCCACAGCCCGAACCGCCCGCGCCGGCCATAGCGCCCCGGGCGCGTCCGTCGCGGCCAGCGACGCGGTTTGCGGCGCCGCCAGACCGCATGCGGCCTTGACCAGCCACGGCCCGCGCGGGTCAGATAGGCGGCAAGATGCTTCATCTCCCCGACCCTCTCGGCAAAAGATGGTCAGAGGGTGAACCCCACCCGCACCCACCGACCGTTGCGCGCACCGACCGGCAAGCCGTCGCGACGCAGGGACGCGGTATGGGCGTGATCCATGCATGACACATACGGACATTCTTACATCCTGAAGACGCCGAAGCGCGTCTCGGGGATGGGCGTATTGAGTGCCGCCGACAGCGACAGAAACAGCACTTCGCGCGTCCGCCGCGGATCCACGATCCCGTCGTCCCACAGCCGGGCCGACCCGTAGAGCGGATGGCTCTGCCGCTCGAACTTCTCCAGCGTCGGCCGCTTGAACTCCGCCTCGTCCTCGACCGACCAGCTCTCCCCGGCGCGCTCCATCGCATCGCGCCGGACCGTCGCCAGCACCCCGGCCGCCTGCTCGCCCCCCATCACCGCCACGCGCGACGCGGGCCAAGTCCACAGGAACCGCGGGCTGTAGGCCCGTCCCGCCATCCCGTAGTTCCCCGCCCCGAACGAGCCCCCCACGATCATCGTGATCTTCGGCACCGAGGTCGAGGCGACGGCAGTCACCATCTTCGCGCCATGGCGCGCGATGCCCTCGTTCTCGTACTTCCTGCCGACCATGAATCCGGTGATGTTCTGAAGGAATATCAGCGGGATACGCCGCTGACTGCACAGTTCCACGAAATGCGCGCCCTTGATCGCGCTTTCCGAGAAGAGCACCCCGTTGTTCGCCACGATCCCCACCGGGCAGCCCATCACATGCGCGAACCCGGTGACCAGCGTTTCGCCGAAGCGCGGCTTGAACTCGTCGAAATAGGACCCGTCGACGACCCGGGCGATCAACTCGCGGATATCGTAGGGCCGGCGCAGATCGGTGGGCACAACGCCCAGAATCTCCTCGGGGTCATAGGCCGGCGGCTCGGGCGCTTGCCAGACGACGGTCTCGGGCTTGCGGCGGTTCAACTGCCCCACCGCGCGGCGCGCCAGCGCCAGCGCATGCGCGTCGTCCTCGGCCAGATAGTCCGACACGCCCGACAGCCGCGTGTGCACGTCGCCCCCGCCCAGATCCTCGGCGGTGACCACCTCGCCGGTCGCCGCCTTGACCAGCGGCGGCCCCGCCAGGAAGATCGTGCCCTGATCGCGCACGATGATGGAAACATCCGCCATCGCCGGCACATAGGCGCCCCCGGCCGTGCACGACCCCATCACCACGGCGATTTGCGGAATGCCCTTCGCGCTCATCTGCGCCTGGTTGTAGAAGATCCGCCCGAAATGGTCGCGGTCGGGAAAGACCTCGTCCTGGTTGGGCAGGTTCGCCCCACCCGAATCGACCAGATAGACGCAGGGCAGATGGTTTTGCTCGGCAATCTCCTGTGCACGCAGGTGCTTTTTCACCGTCAGCGGGTAATAGGTCCCGCCCTTCACCGTGGCGTCGTTGCACAGGACCATCACATCGTGCCCCTGCACCCGCCCGATCCCGGCGATGATCCCCGCGCCCGGCGCATCGCCGCCGTAGAGCCCATGTGCCGCCGTCGCGCCAATTTCCAAGAAAGGCGAGCCGGTGTCCAGCAGGTTCGCGACCCGGTCCCTCGGCAACATCTTGCCCCGCTCCAGATGCCGCGCGCGCGCCCGTTCGCCGCCACCCGCGGCCGCCTGCACGGCAGCTTCGGCGACCACCTCCAGCGCCTCGATCTGCGCGGCGCGATTGGCGCGAAACTCCTCAGAACCGGTCAGCGCCGCCGATACAAGCTTCATCGCTCCGTCTCCTCCTGCCTGCCGCACCGCGCGCTTCCCGCGCCGCGCATCGCCTCATCACTCGGCCCCGCCCAACCGCAACGCCTGCTCTGCGGTCAGGTTCAGCCGGCACCCCAGATACGCGCCCGAGGCGCCGGTCCCGCCCCACCACTGCAACGCCGCGTAGTCGCAACTCGCGTCGTGAAAGACGATCCACGTCCGCTGCATCGCGCGCAACGCAGCCTCGACCGACGGCTGGTCCAGGCCCGCTTGCCGCGCCGCGGCGTCCTGCCGTCGCGCAGCGGCAATCGCCTGCCCGTAGCGCGTGTTGAGCAGATCATCCCACCAGCCCAGTTCCGCATCCAGGCAGCCGTTGATGCCGAGCGTGGTATGACCGGCCGGGCTGGCGTCCATGCAGGCCCGCGCTGCGCTTCCGGCACAACCCGCCGCATTGCCGCGCTCGACACAGGCTGCCAGCGGCGCGGGATCGAAGTCGCGTATCTCCGCGCTCGCCGGCCCGGCCAGCATCAGCACGAGAAGGGCCAGCGCGCGCATCTTCTCAGCCCATCGACGCCATCAACTCGCGCCCGACCAGCATACGCCGGATCTCGGACGTGCCGGCGCCGATTTCCATCAGCTTCGCGTCGCGGAAGATCCGGCTGACGGCGCTGTCGTTCAGGAAGCCCGCACCGCCGAGGGCCTGCACGGCCTGATGCGCCTGCTTCATGCCCTCCTCGCTGGCATAGAGCACGCAGGCCGCCGCATCCTGGCGCGTGACCTGGCCCCGATCGCAGGCCCGCGCCACCGTGTAGACATAGGCCCGGGCCGAGTTCATCGCCGTGTACATGTCGGCGATCTTGCCCTGCATCAGCTGGAAATTCCCGATCGGCTGGCCGAACTGCTTGCGCTCGACCATGTAGGGCATGACTTCATCCAGGCAGGCCGCCATGATCCCGGTCCCGATGCCCGAAAGCACCACGCGCTCGTAGTCGAGACCCGACATCAGCACCGAAACGCCGCGTCCCTCCTCGCCCAGGACATTCTCGAAGGGGACCTCGCAATCCTCGAATATCAACTCGCCGGTGTTGGAGCCGCGCATGCCCAGCTTGTCGAAATGCGGACTGGTCGAGAAGCCCGTCATCTCCTTCTCGATCAGGAACGCGGTGATCCCCTTCGATCCCGCTGCAGGATCGGTCTTGGCATAGACGACCAGCGTGTCGGCTTCGGGTCCGTTGGTGATCCAGTATTTCGTGCCGTTCAGCACATAGCGGTCGTTCTTCTTCTCGGCGCGCAGCTTCATGCCCACGACATCCGATCCCGCGCCCGCCTCCGACATCGCCAGCGCGCCGACATGTTCGCCGGTGACCAGTTTCGGCAGGTATTTCGCGCGCTGCTCAGGCGTGCCATTCAGCCGGATCTGATTGACGCAGAGGTTGGAATGCGCCCCATAGGACAAGCTGACCGAGGCCGAGGCCCGCGCGATTTCCTCGACCGCGATGACATGCGCCAGGTAACCCATGCCGGCGCCGCCGTATTCCTCCTCGACGGTGATGCCCAGAAGGCCCAATTCGCCCATCTCTCGCCAAAGCTCGGCGGGAAAGACGTTGTCCCGGTCGATCTTCTCGGCCATCGGCCGGACGCGCTCCTGCGCCCAGCGATGCACCATTTCCTGAAGCGCCTGGACATCGTCGCCCAGTTCGAAACGCATAGATGCGGTGAACACGCGCCCCTCCCTCTATTTGAACACCCGTTCAATAAAATACCGCCCTCGCCTTCCCCGGTCAAACGAAAACGCAAGGGACCCGCCGCCGTCGCCGCGCGCTGGGCGCGTGGCGACGGCTCGTGTCGTGCCGCCAGAGGCGGCTCAACTTGAAACGCCCCTAGCGCCGGGGAAAGGACATCTGCAGCCGGGTCGACCCTACCCCAGCCTCTCGAGCACGGGAAAGGCCTCCAGAAGCCAGAAAGAGAAATCCGCCATCGCCCCGGTAATCAACGCCACGCCGACCAGGACCAGAAGAGCGCCCATCGTCTTTTCGATCACGCCCAGCCAGGGACGCATCCGCGCCATCAGCGCCATCGAGCGGCCGATGAAAACCGCCGCCAGCAGGAAAGGCAGGCCCAGTCCCAGCGCATAGACCGCCAGCAGTCCGGTCCCGCGCGCGACCGAATCCTCGGTCGCGGCCAGGGTGATGATCATGCCCAGGATCGGGCCGATGCAGGGCGTCCAGCCAAAGGCGAAGGCCAGCCCCAGCACATAGGCGCCAAAAGCCGACCCCCCCTGGTCGCCCGGATCGATCCGCGCCTCGCGCTGCAGAAGGCCGATCCGGAAAAGACCCAGAAAATGCAGGCCCAGGACGATCACGACGAAACCGGCGATCTGCGCAAAGGTCTCGCGGTATTCCAGAAACAGCCGGCCAAGCGAGGAGGCGGTAAACCCCAGGAAGATGAAGACCGTGCTCAACCCCATGACGAAGAACAGCGCCGGGACCACCGCCTTGCGCGCCCCCTGCCCCTCGTCGGTCAACTCGCGCATCGAGATGCCGGACATGTAGGCCAGGTAGGGCGGCACGATCGGCAGCACGCAGGGGCTGAGGAACGACAGAACGCCGGCGACCAACGCCACTGTCATCGCCGGCAGCAATGCCGCGTCGAATAGGTCTATGCCGAACATGGATCGCTCCGCCTGGCCCGCCTTCAGGGCTGTTAGCCTGCGGCACGGGAAAGGTCACGGGGGGCGCGAGTCACATCCCCGGCAGATGACGACCCAGGCTGTCGGGCCGGGGTCGCGATTGCAGCGTCAGCGCCCCAGCGACCACCAGCCGCGACGCCTCGGCTTGGCCGGCTCGGACCCCGCATCGGCACCAACGGGTTCGGGTTGCCGCGCCTTCTCCTCGTCCTCCGCAGCCTCAGGGGACGGAGGAGCCACGGAGTCTGCCTCCGGCTCGGACTGAACGGGCTCCGGTTGGTCAGTATCGGCAGCCGGTGTTGGGTCCTCCGGCTTCTGTTCGACCGCGGCCTGGCCATCCTCTGCCGAAGCGGACTCCGCGGTAGCCGGCATAACTCCCTCGGACGCTGCGCCTGCCGCCTCGACAGCGGTATCCGCTTCAACCGGGGCCGGCTTGGGAGTCCGCTTCCGCCGCGTCCGCGGCTTCGGGGCGGGCTTTTCGGCCTCGGTCGTCGCCACGACGTCTTCGGGGGCCTCCGGCGCGGTCGCCTCCGACGCCTCCGGGGCATCCTCGGCGACCTTGCGGCGCGAACGACGTTTGCGCACAGGCTTGGCGGGCGCTTCGGCCACCGCGGCGGGTTCCTCGCCCGCGATCTGGTCGGCGCCGGATCGCCCGGCCTCTACGGCGGCAGCGGGTGCCTGCGACGGCTCGACCTCGGTCTCGGCCACAACATCCTTGCCGTCCGTGCGTTCGGCCTCGCCGGCTCCTGACTGCACGTCCGCAGCCTCGTTGCCCTGGCCGCCGCGGCGCCGACGGCGACGGCGGCGCTTGCGCCGGCTTCCGTCGCCCGGCCCACCATCGGCCTGCCCGCCATCAGACTGGCCGCCATCGGCCGCACCTGCCTCGTCCGACTGTCCGGCAGTGTCACCCACCGGCTCGGCGCGCTCGACGGTCGCCGCGGCTTCGTCCTCCTCGACATCCGTGTCGTCGACGATATCGTCCACTTCCGACATGGTTCGCGCGTCGAGCGAGACCACCGGCGCTACCGGCACCTGCACAACGCGCGTCGCGGTCTTGAACTTCTCGATCGCGAAATCCGGGCTGACCAGCGACGGATCGGCCTCGATCCGGATCGCCATGCCGTAGCGCGCCTCGATCTGGGCCAGATGCTCGCGCTTGACGTTGAACAGGTAGTTGACGATGCCCACCGGCGCACGCACCAGCGCTTCGCGCGTCTTGGCCCGCGTACCCTCTTCCTCCAGCGCCCGCAGGATCGACAGCGCCAGGCTGTTGTCCGACCGGATCAGCCCGGTGCCGTGGCAATGCGGGCAGGGTTGGGTCGTGGCCTCCAGCATGCCGGGGCGCAACCGCTGGCGCGACATCTCCAGCAGCCCGAAGCCCGAGATGCGTCCGACCTGGATGCGCGCGCGATCGTTCTTCAGCTTTTCCTTCAGGCGCTTCTCGACGGCGGCGTTGTTCTTGCGCTCCTCCATGTCGATGAAGTCGATGACGATCAGCCCAGCCAGGTCGCGCAAGCGCAACTGCCGCGCGATCTCGTCGGCGGCTTCCAGGTTCGTCTTCAGCGCCGTGTCCTCGATCGACCCCTCGCGCGTCGACTTGCCCGAGTTGATGTCGATCGCCACCAGCGCCTCGGTCACCCCGATGACGATATAGCCACCGGATTTCAGCTGCACCGTCGGGTTGAACATAGCGCCCAGGTAGCTTTCGACCTGAAAGCGCGCGAAGAGCGGCAGCGTCTCACCGTAGAGCTTCACGTTCTTGGCGTGGGACGGCATGATCATCTTCATGAAGTCCTTGGCCACGCGGTAGCCGGCCTCGCCCTCGACCAGCACCTCGTCGATCTCGCGCGAATAGAGGTCACGAATCGACCGCTTGATCAGGTCGCCCTCCTCGTAGATCGGCGCTGGCGCCACGGATTTCAGCGTCAGGTCGCGGATTTGCTCCCACAGCCGGAACAGATATTCGTAGTCGCGCTTGATCTCGGCCCTGGTGCGGTTCGCCCCGGCGGTGCGGATGATCAGCCCGGCGCCCTCGGGCACCTCCATCTCGCCGGCGATGTCCTTGAGTTTCTTGCGGTCGACGGCGTTGGTGATCTTGCGGCTGATGCCACCGCCACGGGCGGTGTTGGGCATCAGCACGCAGTAGCGGCCGGCCAGGCTCAAGTAGGTGGTCAGCGCCGCGCCCTTGTTGCCGCGCTCCTCCTTGACGACCTGCACCAGCATGATCTGGCGCACCTTGACCACTTCCTGGATCTTGTAGCGGCGCGGACGTTGCCGGCGGGCCGGGCGCACCTCGTCCGAGACGTCTTCGTCGGCGACGGACTCGATCTGATCGTCGATTTCCGTGGCGTGGTCGGCGGCGCGGTAGGGCTCGGCGTCGTCTTCCTCGTCGCGCGCGCCGTTCGTGTTGGGCGCGATCGGCGCGGCCTCGATCTCGTCGTCCGCATCCAGATCGACGATGTCCATGCCGCCGATGTCGCGCTGACTCACCGACGCGGTGTCGAGCACGGCTTCCGCCACGGCCGGCGCATCCGCCGACACCGGCGTTTCGGCCTCTCCACTCTGCTGCTCCGCGTCGGTCGCGCCCGCGGCTTCATCGGACTTGCGCCGATCCGACCGCTTGCGCCGACCGTTGCCATTGTCGTCGTTCTGGCTGCGGGCATAGGCGCGCTCTTCTTCCAGAAGCGCCTTCCGGTCGGCGACCGGGATCTGATAGTAATCCGGATGGATTTCGGCGAAGGCGAGGAAGCCGTGCCGATTGCCGCCATAATCCACAAAGGCCGCCTGCAACGAGGGCTCGACCCGCGTGACCTTCGCCAGATAGATGTTGCCGGCTAACTGGCGACGATGCGCCGTTTCGAAATCAAATTCCTCGACCTTGTTTCCGTCGACCACGACCACGCGGGTTTCCTCCGCATGGGTGGCATCGATAAGCATTTTCTTGGCCATAGATACTCGCTTGCCCCGACAGCCCCCTGTCCCGGCGGCGAAGCACCAGGCAGGGTCGTGGCAGGGAATGTGTGTGAAGCGATGATCGGCGGCACGGACGAACCGGAACAGCGTTGCCGCGTCCTCGGTCTCTGTCTGTTGCTTTCGCCAACCTTCATCGCGGTTCTGTCCTTGACGCCCGTCGGGCGCCGGTTTCGTGCCCGGCCTTCCCAACGGGTGCCGAGCAATTCAAGGGCCCGCAACCGGGCCTTTACGCCAGGGCAATCCTTGTGACGGGGCACTGACGGTGAATTCCATGCGGCCCACGCCAACGGGCGCGAGCCGACACGCAACCATAAGGGGGAATGTATGGAAACTTCAATGCCGAAAATGCAGGCGCTTCCCGCGCCATTGGCCGATGCCCAAGATTCAGGCACTCGCCGCGCGGTTGTGCGTGACGCCGCGGCATCGCCCTGGCGCCACTGCCTCGATCTTCTCCAGTCGGGTGCCAGGCCCGGCAAGCTTCGTTGGGCGGGTGGAAAGGCGATTCTCTTTCCCGCTGGCCATGCCCTGAACCGCTGGCAAAGCCTTTCATTCAGGTTAACAAAAAAACCGTTTCATATCAAAATCAATATCTTGCGCGATTGCTCAAGCTTGAGCAACCGCGCTCAAAGCCACGCCTTCAGGGCTTTGACAAGGTTTCCCGGTTCCTGCCGCAGCGATCAGACGTAGTCGGACCGGCTAAGCCCATACTTCGCCATCTTCTCGTTCAATGTGCGACGCGGAAGGCACAGCTCCTCCATCACGGCCACGATGGAGCCCTTGTGACGCTTCATCGTGGTATCGATCAACGTCCGCTCGAAGGCCTCGACATACTCCTTCAGCGGCTTGCCCTCGGTCGTCATCGCGCTGCCGGCGGTCTCGTTGTCCGCCATCACCAGCGAAATGACCGACCCCGACCCGCGCCGGCTCTGCAGCACCACCTGCTCGGCGATCGAAATCAACTGACGGATGTTCCCCGGCCAAGGCGCCTGCAACAGATGCGCGGCATCCTGCGCCGAAAGATCCGGCGCGGGGCAGCCGTATTCCTCGGCGAAGGTCTCGGCGTAGGACTGGAACAGCGCCATGATGTCCTCCCCGCGGGCACGCAGCGGCGGCAAGGTCAGCTTCATCGAGGCCAAACGAAAATACAGGTCCGGTCGCAGCGCGTCCTCCACGGTGCGGTCAGGGGCGTGGTTGTTGCAGATCGCCACGATCCGCGTCGCCGCGGGCGCACCTTGTTCGTTGATGAAGGTCAGAAGTCGCGCCTGAAGCGCCGGGCTCAGCGCCTCGACATCCTCCAGACAAAGCGTGCCACCGCGCGCTTCCTCGATCAGCGGCAGGCCCCCGGTTTCCTTGACCGGCCCGAACAGGCGCGCAGCCAGCCTCCCCTCGTCCTCGCCCTGGCAGGAGACCGACACGAAGCGCTTGCCCGCACGCGGCCCCACCGCGTGCAGCGCATGCGCAACCATCGTCTTGCCGGTGCCGGTCTCGCCATCGATCAGCACATGCCCGTCCGCCTGCCCGTAATCCAGGATATCCTCGCGCAGCCGCGTCATCACCGGCGAGGCCCCGACAAGTCGACGCATGATCGTCTTGCCATCGGCCAGCTCCTGGCGGAGCGCGCGGTTTTCCAACGCCATCGCGCGCGCCTTGACCGCGCGACGGGCAAGGTCGGTCATCTTCTCAGGATCGAAGGGCTTTTCCAGAAAGTCGAACGCCCCCAGCCGCATTGCCTCGACCGCCATCGGCACGTCACCGTGGCCGGTAATCAGGATCACCGGCAGGCTTGCGTCGATCCCCATCAGGCGTTTCAGCAGCGCCATGCCGTCCATTCCAGGCATTCGGATATCGGTGATCACCGCGCCTGGAAAGTCTGGCGTGATCGCGCGCAAAGCCTCCTCGGCGCTCGCGTGCGCCTCGGGCTGGAAGCCCGACAGCGACAGCCACTGGCTGATCGACTGCCGCATGTCCTTCTCGTCATCGATCACGAGGATCCGGGCGCTGCGGGGTCGGTCGGTATCGGTCATCGGCTCTGCCCTGATCATGTCGTCGTGAATGTCCATCGTCATCTGCTGTCACCTGAGGTCTTGCGCAGCCCTCCAGAGGCTTGCGGAGTTCATTCGGCCGCGGCACGGACGCCGCCGCGCAGGACAGGCAGCGCCACATCGAAGGCCGCGCCCCCTTCGGGCATGTTGCGTGCCGTGATCCGCCCTCCGTGGTCCGCGACGATCCCGGAAGATATCGCCAATCCCAGCCCGACGCCTTCGCCCGATTTCTTCGAGGTGTAGAAAGGCTCGAATACCGAATGAATGTCGGCTATTCCGGTTCCATTGTCGCGCACCGTTAAAGTTACCGTGTCGCCCTCGGTCAGAAGCAGGTCGATCTGCGGGGCGTTGACGCCGGAAGTTGCATCGACCGCGTTTCGCATCAGATTGATGATAACCTGCTCCAAGCGCAATCGGTCTCCCATCACCATCGCGGGATGATCGGGCAACGTGCGCACGACAAGGATACGGCGCTCGCGCAGGCTGGGTTCCATCATTGTCAGCGCCTCGGCCACGCAATCGCGCAGATCCAGGGGCTCGAACGCATCGCCACCTTTTCGGGCAAAGGACTTGAGCTGCCGAGTGATCGCACCCATCCGGTCAATCAGATCGTCGATTCGCTGAAGCGAGACGAGCGCCTCTTCGCTGCGCCGTCGATTGAGCAGGAGACGGGCACCGGCCAGGTAGGTTTTCATCGCCGCCAGCGGCTGATTCAATTCGTGACTCACCGCCGCCGACATTTCACCCAGCACGGCCAGTTTGGAACTCTGCGCCAGCGTCTGTTCGGCGACGTCAAGGTCCTTCTGCGCTTTCTCTCGCGCGGCAATCTCGCGTTGGAGGCGCTGGTTGAGTTGGCGAAGCTGAACCGACTCGCGTTCGAAAGCTGCGGTTTGCGACCAAGCGCGACGCGACAGCAGGTAGAAAACCAATGCCAAGAGCAGCGCGAAACCGGTGATGACCAACGCCAGCACCCCGTTCACGCTTTCGCGCACGCCATCGTACCGTGTGTAGGAGACCATTCGCCAGCCGCGGAACGGCACGCGGATCTCCGAACGAAGCACGCCGTGATCGCTCAGAAACGTGTCAGGGCCGATGCCCGCCCAATCGGCCGTAGCGCGCAGCGCCCGCGCTAGCGCCGAGGGTGCATCGAACAAAGCAAGCGCTTCAATCTCGGACCTGCCACGCCAGCGCGGTTCGGTCGAAAGTATGATCTTGCCTGCGCTGTCGGTCATCGTCACGACGTCGGCGAAACCGGTCCAGGCGCGTTCGAATTTCACTAGGTCGACCTCGACCGCGACGACACCCAGCAACTGACCTCCGGCGCGCATCGCTCGAGCGAAGCCGAAGCCGTATCCGCCAGAATCTCGCTCGTGGACGGCAAAGATCGTGTCGTTGGCACGACGCGCATCCACGAAATGGACATCCTGCTGGCGCATCACGCCCAGCCGGTTCCGGTCGGTCGCTCCGACCACCCGACCGGTAGCGTCCATAAGTTCGATCGCTCCGGCTCCGACCTCGGCCTGGACCGCCATCAGCAGTTGAGAGATCATGGCATAATTGCCCGATTGCAGCGCATCGCGCAGCGCCGGGTCGCGGGCCAGCAAGATCGGCACAACCTGCGTGCGCTGCATCTCGGACTGGATATTGCCGGAATAGAGCACCAGCCGCAGTTCCGCGCGGTTGCGCGTATCGACGGTGAAATTTTCGGTCAGGAAATCGTTCAGGAGCCAGACTGTAATCCCGGCGACAAGTGTCAACAACCCAACGACGAGCTTGCCCCAAAGGGGCATTCCCGCTTGCGCCACCGTTTCGGCGGTCGGCTCGTTGGATATCTCCCGGCTCATCGCCGCATTCTACGCCCGCGCGAAGCAGCACTCAAGCTGGCCCGGATGGCAGACAAATCAGGCCGGCGCCAATGCGCGGATCAGCCCGGAGAAAAGCGCGCGCCCGTCGGTACCGCCATGATGCGGATCGATGGCACGTTCCGGGTGCGGCATCAGTCCCAGGACCCGGCGATTGCTCGACAGGATACCGGCAATGCCACGCATTGCGCCATTCGGGTTGTCCAGATACCTGAAGGCCACGCGCCCTTCACCCTCCAGCCGGTCGAGCGTGGCTTCATCCGCGCAGAAATTACCGTCATGATGGGCAACGGGAAAAATGATCTGCTGACCGGGTGTGTAGCCGTCGAGATAGGCACTGTTGCTTCCGGTGACTTCCAGGCTGACCGGCTTGCAAACAAATTTGAGCGCCGCGTTGCGCATGAGCGCACCCGGAAGAAGGCCGGTCTCCAGCAACACTTGAAAACCGTTGCATACACCGAGGACATACCCGTCGCGCTCCGCAAACTCTGCCACCGCGCGAGCGACAGGAGATCTCGCGGCTATGGCACCGCAGCGCAAATAGTCGCCGAAGGAGAACCCCCCCGGCAGGCCGACCACGTCGACCCCGACTGGCAGCTCTGCATCCTTGTGCCAGACGCGCACGACCTCTGCCCCGGCAGCCTCGAAAGCAACGGCCATGTCGCGGTCGCAGTTCGACCCGGGAAAGGTGATGACCGCTGCCTTCATTCGCGCCTCCTCTCAATCGACCGGTCGCGTCTAACCTGAGGCGCCCGGCAGGAAAAGGCCGAACGTGCAACTTCTCCCGAATGTCAGTGATCTCGATGGGCACTCTGAATCGGCAGTATTAGCAAGTACAGGAACTGGCCTTGAAGCAAGCCATCGGCGTTTCACCGACTACCCTTCAACATTTTCGCCCGCTGAAGTACATACATCCTGCCCCTCGAACCTTCCCGACCGATCCGAGCGGAGAGCGAACATCGGTTCGGAATGGCCTACGAAGAAAAAGGCCCGCCAAAGCGGGCCCTTGATTCGTGCAATTCTTAGCGATCAGCGCTTCGAGAACTGGAAGCTGCGGCGCGCCTTCCGCCGACCGTATTTCTTCCGTTCGACCACGCGCGAATCGCGGGTCAGGAAGCCAGCAGCCTTCAGCGCCGGGCGCAGTGCCGGGTCGTAAAGTTGCAGCGCCTTTGATATGCCATGCTTCACCGCGCCGGCCTGACCCGAGAGCCCGCCACCGGCAACCGTTGCCATGACATCGAACTGATCGGAAACACCAGCCACTTGGAACGGTTGGCGCAGAATCATCTGCAGGACGGGACGGGCGAAGTATTGTGCCAGTTCCTTGCCATTCACGATCACCTTGCCGTTTCCCGGCTTGATCCAGACGCGGGCAACGGCGTCCTTGCGCTTGCCCGTCGCATACGCGCGGCCAAGGTCGTCGCGCATAGGCTCGCGCGGTGTTTCGGTTTGCGTCTGATCTGTTGCGGCTGTGCCGGCAACGGCATCTTTCAACGCATCAAGGGTCTTGATCTCTTCGGCCATGATCAGGCGCTCCGCGTGTTCTTCTTGTTCATCACCCGCAAGTCCAGCACTTCAGGCTGCTGGGCCTCATGCGGGTGCTCTGCGCCGACGTAAACCCGCAGATTCGTCATCTGCTGACGCGCCAGCTTGTTGCCCGGCAACATCCGCTGCACAGCCTTCATCACGACGCGCTCGGGGTGTTTGCCCTCCAGGATTTGGCGGGCCGTACGGCTCTTGATGCCGCCAGGATGACCGGTATGCCAGAAGTAGGTCTTGTCGTCGCGTTTCTTGCCCGTCATCTGCACCTTGTCGGCATTGACGATGATGACATTGTCGCCCATGTCCATGTGAGGGGTGAAGGTCGCCTTGTGCTTGCCGCGCAGGCGATTGGCGACGATCGAGGCGAGGCGACCCAGAACGATACCCTCGGCATCGATCAGGATCCACTTCTTCTCGATATCCGCCGGTTTCGCGGTATAGGTCTTCATGTCCGAACCCAGTCGAGTGAATGGAGGTGGAGGGCTTGCCCCCCACGAATGGTTGCCCTTCTACAGCACAGCGCGCGCAGGTCAACAGAGATCGTTCACAATAAATCTTTCTATATCAGTATATTACGTATTCGGTATTAAAATACCCCATTTTGGAGTTCGAATATTCGCTCTTCTTCCAGCTTGTGCGGTTCGGGACGAGTCGCTATGCAGCTCGCGGGCGGACATGGCGGAACTGGCAGACGCGACGGACTTCGACCAGTGCGCGAGCACGAACAGGAGTGCCCCTCCGGAAACGGCGGGAGCAGAACGGCTCAAATTCGGGGAACCCTCACGGATGGTGCCGGTGGCGATCCCGAGCCAAGCCCCGTGCCGGAAACGGCCGGGGAAGGTGTAGAGACTAGACGGGCCGCAGCTAAAGTCACCTTCGGGCGACCATGCTGAAGGGATAGTCCGGACCACGAACGCGTTGCCCGGTGCAAAAGGGCGGTGCGGCGGCGGAAGCCGAAGTGGTGCGAAAATCCGTTTCCCAAACGGGAGTCCGGGTTCGATCCCCGGTGTCCGCACCAAGCTCCGCGATCACCTACTTCAACCGAGGTGGGCGCCCCGGTTCCAACCCCACGTTCACGCCATCTGCCGGTTCGGGCACGACATATGATCTGGGCGCCAGCGTCCGGCCGACCTTTTGGATCTGCCTCATCATGGAAGAAGAAGGGAACACGACATCAAGCGACCCTCTCTCCAATCCCGACAACTCCAGTGCCTCAGCTACCGCGCGTGCCAGTGCCGCACGTACCGGAGCGGCCACACCATCGAGTGCCAACAGATGTCCGCGCATGCCGCCTTGCCAAATCACACCTGCTAGCACCGCGATCTTCAGCCCCGGCAACCTTGAGAGCCTCCGTTCCAATGCAGGAATCAAGTGCGACAAGGCTGCGTCAGATAGAGCAATCGGTTGGAAAGCCTCTGGCAAGGCTTCCAATTCCTCGGGCGCGGGAAGAGACAAGGTTTCCGCCAACCAGTTGACAACTTCTGGCGGGAGCAATTCGGCATACGTACTATCTGCATTGACGATCATCGAAAGCCCGCTGTCTTCTTGCGCCAACATCGCCACCAGGACCCGCCCCGGCAACGCGGCGTAGGCGGTCGCGTGACCCGCGAAAGACGCCAAGCGCGACTCGCTGTCGAAAACCAGGACGGCGCGTCCATCGTCGACATCGAAGACACGCGGGCTGAGACGGTCACCCTGCGCCTCCTCGGTCAGCAAGACGAACAGTTCGGAACTTATCAATTCTGAATGGAACGCAAGCCTGAACGCTGAATCATCTGGGCGAACCCGCATTCGCCTGAGCGCTGCGTCGAGTGGTGAGGTTTCAGGCATTGAGGCACCCGTTGCGTGATCTCGCCGGATCCCCAATCCGTTCCGGATACCTACACCTGTTGCTTTCGTCCGGTTCCGCGCCATCAGTGACTCATTCCTTGGCCGACTTCGGTCGGATTGACCATGAAAATCTCTAGCCCCGTCGACCATGCTGGACTACTCTGTCACAAACAACCGCGCAGAAGGGGGAATAGCATGCGTTTGATAAGTGCGGCGGTCGCGGGGATGGTGCTTTCGCTTGCTGCATGTATCGATGTCGACATGGAGACCGCCGTTCTGGGCGCGGATCAGGCGCGAGTGACGGGCCACATGCAGGTTCAGCGTCAGATGTACGAGATGATGGGGTCGTCGGGCGATTTCTGCTCGGCCGAAGACGGGGGCGTGATCGAACTGACCGACACTCATGCCCGCTGCGTCGTCCAGCAGACCGGCACCTTCGCCGAGATATTCGAAAGCGGTAACGGTGAAGGGCCGACACCCGAAGCTATCGATCTCGGTGACGGCACCGTTCGCGTCGTCTTCCCGCTGGGAGAAATGTCGGGTGAATTGGATGAGGTCGCGCAAGATCCGAACATGATCGCGATGTTCCGTCCAATGATGGAAGGGCACAGCATCGTGTTGCGTATCTCGGGCGCCGAGATTGTCTCGTCCAATGGTATCGTGTCCTCCGACCGAACCAGCGCGATGATGAAATTCGCACTGACCGAGTTGATCGATCAGCCAGACGCGATCCCGGCGACCTTCGAAGCGGTGGTACGCTACTGAAGCCGCAGAAGCAGGTGACTGGGCTTTCTTACGTACCTTTCAGGACGATTTTCAGGCCGGCGACAACGAAGATTACCCGATTTGCGCGGGCAGCGAACCTCTGGTTCAGGCGCCCTGCCTCATCCCGAAAGCGACGCGCAAGCGCGTTGTCCGGGACGATGCTCAGCCCGACCTCGTTGGCGACCGCCACGACAGGTGCGCGCCTGGCCTCCAGCGCCGCTTCCAGCAAAGCGATCGCGTTCTTCAGATCACTTCCCGCCAGCAGATGATTGCTCAGCCAGAGCGTCAGGCAGTCGATCAGCACGGGTGCCTGATCGGGGATCCGATTCAACGCTGCGGCCAAGTCGCGCGGCGCCTCGACCGTAACCCACCATGCCCCGGAGCGCTGTGCAAGATGATGCGCGATGCGCTCCGCCATCTCTGCGTCGCACGCCTCGGCAGTAGCCAGGTAATATGGGCTGTGAGTTTGGTTCTCAGCCAGGATCAGGCCTTCTGCAATCGCGCTTTTCCCCGAGCGCGCACCGCCGAGGACCAATGTGAATTCGGTCATGGTTCCACCTTCGCGTCAAAGACACGCCAGGAGCCGAAGGCAATTTTCGCATCCCAGCCGACGCTGCCTTCGTACCGTGCGATGGCAGCCTTGATGACGCCGGCGTGAGTGACCAGAAGGGCCGGTACCGCGCCCTGCCCTGCGTCAGTCAACGCAGCACAGGTACGCGCTGAAAGCTCCGCAACCGTTTCGCCGCCATGGGGACGCGCATTCAGCAGATCGCCAGCCCAGGCGTCCAGTTCATCGCGCGGCAACGTTGACCAGGGTCGTCGCTCCCACTTGCCGAAGTCCATCTCGATCAGCCTTTCGTCGACGGTCAGTGGCACAGCGCGCGTTGAAGCCAGAACCCGAGCGAGGCGCAGGCACCGAGTCAGTGGCGACGAAAGCACACGCCGGAAAGCAGGTAGATCGCGCGCGATCCGGTTGACTTGATCTTCAAAATCTTCTCCCAACGCCAACTCGGAACGCCCGTAGCACAAGCCCTCGGACCCTTCAGGTCGGGTATGGCGCAACAGGATCAGAGCCATGCCAGTAGCCCCAGCCAGAAACCAAGGAGTCCCACCTGCTGACAGGCACCCAAGACATCCCCGGTGATTCCACCCCAACGCCGCAGCGCAAGCCACCAGATGCCGCTCGCGCCAAGGGCAAGTCCTGCCAAGCCAGTCACTAGCGCAGCGCCGTGAATCCAACCCGAAAGTGCCAATGCCACCGCGACGGCACCCAGTAGCGCGATCCAGCCGTTCGGCATCAAGGGCCCCGTCATACCTGTTCCAGCGCCTTGCGCCCTTAGATAGGGACCGCGAATCAGGACCAAGGTCATTGCCCCACGGCTTAGCGCCTGACCTGAAACCAGGGCGCCCGGCGCCGCAGGGCCCAGTTCAGCAAGCGCCAACAAACTGGCACCAAGCGTCAGCCCCAGAGCTAGCGCTCCGAAGCTGCCGATCCGCGGATCGCGCATGATTTCCAGTGACTTCTCGGATCCGGCGCTCGACCCGAGCGCGTCGCAGGTATCAGCGAGTCCATCCTCATGCAAAGCGCCGGTCAAGATGATCCCGGCGACCAACGCGGACAGCGCCGCAAGATGAACGCCCCACGACGAAACTGTGGCCAAATAAATCCCAGCCTGTGCCGCGCCGACCAAAAGTCCGACTGTCGCAAACCAACCGGGTGCTGCCGCAAAATCGGCTGCGTTCAGCCGGCCTGCCGGCAACCGGGTCAGGAAGTTCAAGGCCGCGCGCGCGCCCCGCATCAGCTTGATCCGTCGCTCACACCGGCTTCAGCGAAGCTGGCCATGTCGGTCATGATTTGCGCCGCCGCCTGAACCAGGGGCCAGGCCAGCAGCGCCCCTGTGCCCTCGCCCAATCGCATTTCCAGCTCCAGAAGCGGCCGCGCTTTCAGCCAATCCAAGAGCACTCCATGACCCGCCTCAGCCGAGCGGTGAGCGAAGACGAGGGCCTCCCGGATTTCTGTGGTCAGTGCCAGTGCCAACATTGCCGCGGCCGTTGCAATAAAGCCATCGACCAATACCAACCGCCTCGTTTTCGCCGCTTCACACATCGCGCCCGCCATCATGACGATTTCGAATCCACCATACTCGGCCATGGCACGATCCGCCGTAAGTTGCCCGGGCGTCCTCGCGCAGGCACGCTCCAATACGGCAAGCTTGCGTTTCAGCCCGGCGTCATCCAGTCCAGTGCCGCGACCGACCAGGCGCTCCAGAGGCAACCCCGTCAGCTTGTGCGCCAACACCGCAGCGCTGGCTGTGTTTCCGATACCCATCTCTCCAAACGCGAGCGCGTCTCCAGGGCAATTGCGCGCTATCGTCGCGCCCGCGACCAGCGCGCGAGAGACCTGCGCATCAGTCATCGCCGCCTCATCGAGGAAACTCGAGGTTCCCGGGCCCATTCGCCGGTCAAGAAGAAGTGGGTGTGATATGGGCGGTCCGACAACGCCAGCGTCGACCACTAGTAATTCAACCCCAACTACTCGCGCGAATACATTCGCCGCCGCGCCACCCGCCAGAAAATTCTGTACCATCTGCGCGGTGACTGCTTGCGGAAACGCAGAAATGCCAGCAGAGGCGATTCCGTGGTCTGCGGCAAAGATCGTGAGCGTACAACATTTCATCCGCGGCGAGGGGGTGCGTTGCACGGCGGCAATCTGCGCGGCAAGCGCTTCAATACGTCCCAGCGATCCTAGCGGTTTGGTTCGCGAATCGATTGTTTGCCTGATCAGATCTTCGAGGCTGGCGGCGCTCTGCATCGCGTTGTTCCTTCTCGCTACCGGGATCTAGGCAGCGCGCGAGACCGACGCAACGGTACACCTACAGATTGGCTGGATCAGTCTGCTCGATCCGTGCCGACGACCTTAAGTCGTCGCGCGTCGGGAGGATACTCGGCGAGCAGGTCGCTGATCGCCGACGTGAGTTGTTCCAACGAGAAAGGCTTGCCCAGAAAGACGGAACGCGGCGTGCGCGCCAAGCCGGCACTCACCGTATCTTCGGTATACCCCGAGATAAAGACCACGGGGACGCCGGGGCGCGACTTGATCGCACGCGCCACCCAGCCCGGCCCGTCGAGCCCGGGCATGATCACGTCGGTAACGAAGATGTCGACACGCAAATCGGAATCGGCCAGAAACTCCAGCGCCTGCTCTCCGCTATCAGCCTCGATCACCTGGTAGCCCTGGATCCTGAGCGCCCGGGCCGCAAAAGCGCGCACCGGCGCCTCGTCTTCGACCAGCAGAATTATGGCGTTGACCCGTGATGGCTCCGCCTTGCCTTCGGGTTCGGTCTGCGCGTTCGCTCTTTTCGGCTTGGGCGCTTTTTCGGTTTTCTGCGCGCCTGAGTTCTGCGCCATCCCTGAATCTGGTTCATCCGCAGCAGATTCAGAAGCGGCGACGAATACGGTGTCGCGGCGCGACGCTGCTACGTCAGCGGTTCGGGTCGCTGCCTCCATCGAAAAGTAGAGTGAAAAGGTGGTACCCGCTCCTTCGATTGAGTCAGCGAAGATGTATCCGCCCATCTGTTTCACGATCCCGTAGGCTGTGGACAGGCCCAAGCCCGTACCTTCGCCCGTACGCTTGGTGGTAAAGAAGGGTTCGAACACCTTCTCGATCATGTCGACAGGGATTCCTACACCTTCGTCGATGACGCGAATAACGGCGTATTCGCCGGCGGGCAGCCGGACACGGCCGAGTTCGGTTTCTGTCTTGAACCTGGCGCCGCGCGTCTCGATGCGGATCTCTCCGCCCATTGGCATTGCGTCGCGGGCATTCACGACAAGGTTCATGATCACCTGTTCAAGTTGCCGCCGATCAGCGCGAATCGTACCCAGCGACGCGTCATGGTCCAACGTCAGCGTAATCCGTTCGCCGACCAGCCGTGTCAGAAGGTGGGTCAGTTCCTCCAGCAGGCTTTCGAGGGACAGAAGTTCGGGCTTGAGCGTTTGCTTGCGTGAGAAGGCCAGAAGCTGCCGCACAAGAGATGCGGCGCGGTTGGTATTCTGCTGAATCTGCGTGAGGTCGGAAAAATCGGGATCGAAATGGTCACGATTGAGCAACAACAGATCGCAATGGCCCGAAATTGCGGTCAAAAGATTGTTGAAGTCATGCGCGACGCCGCCAGCGAGCTGTCCGATCGCCTGCATCTTCTGGCTTTGCACGAAACGCGCTTCGAGTGATTTCATCTCGGTCGCGTCCGTCAGCACTGCGACAAGACGCTGCTCGGAACCCGGTCCGGTGGCGCGCCGCAGCGTAATCTGCACGAAGGTTTCCTGCGCGGGCAATGTGGCGCTCAGTACCTCTGGGCGGTTGAGCGCGCGACCCGTACGTGCGTCCTCGAACCAGTCGGTAACTGGACGGCCAAGCCCCTCGACCACCTCCCAGAAGAAAGGCGCCTCGCCCGGCGCAAGACCGAGGAGCGCGCGCGCCTGACGGTTGGTCGCCTCGATCCGACCGTCAGGCGCAAGTTGCATCAGTGCTACCGGCAGATCATCAAAATCCGGGCGTGTATTTGGTACATTCGCCTGAGCACTCAGCCAGAGAGGCAGGAACACGACGTCAAGCTGGCCGTCGTGACCTGAGACAGCGAAGGCAAGGCAGGTGACACTTTCGCCCGAGACTGGCAAGCACACAGTACGACAGCTGCCTGCGGCAATCCCTGCAATGCCTTCGTCCAGAAACCGCTGTACGGGTTCCGGCGCGGGAACTCCGGCACTGGGCGACCAGTCCAGATAGTGCCGCATCGTACTGTTTGCGGCAACCGGCGCTCCTTCGGCGCCGAGCGTCAGAACCGGCAAACCAAGCGCATCCACGGCACGAGGACGATCCTGCGCCCCGCGAACAATGCGCCATACCAGAAGCTCGCCCTGCTCTGCCAGATCACGCGCACTGTCGAGTCGAACAACCGACAGGCGCAACGAGGCGCCCGGCCGCCCGAAGTCTCGCAGGGCATGACCTTGCAGGAGAGCATCAGCAGTCAGTAAATCGACCATCGCCTCGGGGTCTGCGGTCCATGTGGCGAGCATGGCCGCTGGAGTGCAACTCGGATAGGTCTGTGCCGCAGAATTGCACTCAAGCAAGCGACCATCCAATCCCGTGATCAGCACGGGATCTGGATCGTTTCGGGTCATTGTCGCGATCCGGTTCACAAGTCCCGCCAGATCGGCCCGTTGACGTTCGCGAGCAATGACCGCGCTCACTGCAAGAAGAATGAACGTACAGCCGACCGAAAGCAGCGCTATGACTTCGACTCCGCCACCGAACAATAACGCCGCGGCCAGCGCCAGCACTCCGAAGGAACCCAAGATCCAGCGCACCGCGGCGAGCCGAGCCAGCAACAGAAAAACCGGACGCCAAGCTGATGGCGCCGGTTGTTTCGCACTCTTCCCCTCTAGGTTTCGTGCATCTGAAATGATCGAGCTCGCGGAAGACACGCGCGCCACCTTTCGGTTCACCCTTCGGACTGACCTGGCAGATTAATGGATAATATTGGGTTAAGAAAGTCGGCGCGGATGGGGAATCGATGCGAAGCTTGGCTAGAGCTTCCGAAGTATTGAGAGAAAGAATCCGTCGCCTCCCTCGATTGGCGCCCAAACATGACGGGCGACTTCGGCCCAATCGGAGTAATCATCCAGAAAATTTGCAACGCGGACACCGTTCTCGTCATCGAACAGCGAACAAGTCACGTAAGCAAGAAGGCCGCCGGGCGTCACCAGATCGGCGCATTGGGCAAGGATTGTGTCTTGGGTTTGCTGAAGCTCGATGAGACGATCTGGCGTTAGGCGCCACTTGGCTTCGGGTGTGCGCCGCCAGCTGCCGGAGCCGGAACAGGGCGCATCTACCAGCACGCCGGACCAGTGGCCACGGGGTGATGACACCAAGCTAATGTTATCGCCCGCGCGGGCCGCGCGGGCCGGCAGGTCTTGCATTCGGCGAGGGTCAATGTCGTGCGCGCTTACCTCGAATCCAAGAGCGGCCAACGCCAGCGCCTTCCCGCCCCCACCCGCACAGTAATCGAGGATCCGCGCGCCTTCAGGAAGATGCTCGCCCAGGGTCTCGACGACCGCCTGTGACGCGGCATCCTGCAGCTCGATCGCGCCAGAGGCAAAACTGTCGCTCTGCCTCAGCCGTCGTACAGCGCCCGTCAATTCCAGTGCCTGCCGGGCAAGGGGATGCGGGCGGGCCGAAATGCCCAATCCTTCGAGATCCACCATCACCGCCGATGGGTTGGCGCGCCCTGCATGGACACGTACGAAAACCGGCGCCCGCTCGCGCATCGCGGCCAGGACGGCGTCGGCGCGGGCGCCCAAAGAAGCGTCAAAATGCGGCAGAAGCCAGTTGGGGCAATCGCCGGAGACCGCGCGCGACAAGGCGGGCGGCGATGCGGAAAGCGCAGCGGACTCCTCTGCCGACGGCGGGGCGGGGCTGTGGTTGGAACCCGTCCAGCCCTCGGGGGCCTGACCGTCCATGCGCAGCATGCCGAGCATCAGCGCGCGCCCGGTTTCTGCGGCCGCCCCCGACCACGCCAGGGACGAACGGCGCTGGCGCAAGGCGCGGAAGGCCCAGTCCCGAACGGCTTCGCGGTCGCCCGATCCGGCGTAACGCGCGCCACGTGCCCAGCGAGTGAGCGCGACTTCGGCGGGCTCGCCTGCAAGAATACGGTCCAAGATCTCGATGGCGGCGGATTGGCGGGCAGCAGGTGTCATGGCTGCCTCAGTGCGACAGGGATGCGCGCTTGGCAAGTCGCTGCCGGGTGCTTGTGCCCGATGCGTCGGTCGGGCAACGTGCGGCAGATCAGACGACCGGAGTTGCCTATGCTGCCCCTCAATCCTGCCGTTGCCGCCACGCTCGACCCGCCGGTGATGGAGGCTCGACGCTGGCTGGCGGAAACGACCCTGCCGGAGGGGCTGGCGCTCCTCAACCTCAGCCAGGCGGCACCGGTCGACCCGCCACCGGCGGCATTGCGGGCCGCGATGGCGCGCGCGGTCGAGCAGGATCCGGCCGTCCACCTTTATGGTCCTGTGCTGGGAAATGCGGACCTGCGCGCGGCGCTCGCCCACCGGACGGCGGCGATCTACGGTGGCGCGGTCGAACCCGAACAGGTCGCCATAACCTCGGGCTGCAATCAGGCGTTCTGCGCCAGCGTCGCGACCCTGGCCGGGCCGGGGGACGCCGTGATCCTGCCGATGCCGTGGTACTTCAACCATGCGATGTGGCTGAGCCTGCAGGGGATCGACTGCGTCCCACTGCCGACCGACGCAGTCCTTCTGCCCGACCCCGACCATTGCGCGACGCTGATCACGCCGCGGACGAAGGCCATCGCGCTAGTCTCGCCCAACAACCCCGGCGGCGTCGAATACCCGGCCGAGCTGATCGGGGCGTTCGCGGACCTGGCCGCGCGCCACGGGATCGCGCTGATCCTCGATGAGACCTACCGCGACTTCGATGCCAAGGACGGCCCGCCGCATGGGCTGTTCGCCGACCCGGGCTGGGCGGAGGTGCTGATCCATCTCTACTCCTTCTCGAAGGCGTACCGGCTGACGGGGCACCGGGTCGGGGCGATCATCGCCTCGGCCGCGCGGCTGGCGCAGGTGGAGAAGGTGCTGGATACGGTGACCATCTGTCCGTCGGGTCCCGGGCAGATGGGGGCGCGCTGGGGGATCGAGAACCTGGAGGACTGGCTGGCGGGCGAGCGCACCGAGGTGCTGCTGCGTCGCACGGCGATCAGGGCCGGTTTTGAGGATCTGCCGGGTTGGGAGATGTTGGGTTGCGGCGCCTACTTCGCCTATGTGCGCCACCCGTTCGACGCCCCCGCCCCCGATGTCGCCCGGCGGCTGCTGGCCGAGGCGGGGGTGCTGATGCTGCCCGGCACGATGTTCCGCCCCGCGGGCGCGACCGAGGGCGCGCGCGAATTGCGCATCGCTTTCGCGAACGCCGACGTCGGGCAGATCGCGGAACTGACCCGCCGGCTGGGGGCGCTGAAGTGAGGCAAAACGGCTTGCTTTGGCGCCGGATCGCGCCGAAATGGAGGGGCGTCCGCTAGCGGACCATCGATCTACCCATTGATATTATTATATATAAGCCGTGATGTTAATCTCATTGAAAGCTTTGGCTCCGGGTCGATGGGGGTGGCGAATCCGAAATCGCGCGCCCTGCTCCGGTCAAGCCGTTTCCGGTGCCGGTGATCGCCTGGACAGGATGGCAGCCCGACACCGGCCCCGACGCGCGCGCCGGTTGTATCGACCCGATGGCATGGACCCGGCCCGACTCGGTGATTGACGCATGACCCTGCGACAGGCGATCATCGCCCCCGGAGGCGGTTCTGCCCGCGCATCCAAAGCTGCGGGCGGCCGAAGGGAGCGTCGGTCCACCGGCGCAGCATCAGGGGGGAGGGGCCATGCGGTGCATCACGGTTCTGGGGCCGTCGCAGTCGGGCAAGTCGACACTCGTGCAGCACCTGGCCGCGCTCGACGGTGGCCGGGGAACCAGCGAGACGATGGAGCCGCTGACGATGACCACCTTCGAATACCTGGGCGAGCCGTGGTGCGCGCTGGATCTGCCCGGCGGATCGGAATACGCGGCGCTGGCACAGGGCGCGCTGATGGCCTCGGACGCGGCGGTGCTGGTGGCGCCGGCCGATCCCGAGGCGGCGATGCTGGCCGCACCCTGGCTGCGGGTGATCGAGGCGTCGGGCACGCCGTGCTTTCTCTTCGTCAACAAGATGGACGCAACGACAGCCCGGGTGCGCGACATCGTGTCCGAACTGCAGGGCTATTCCAACCACTCGATCGTGCTGCGCCAGATCCCGATCCGCGAGGGCGAGACAGTGGTGGGCGCGGTCGACCTGATTTCGGAACGCGCGTGGCGCTATCGCGACGGGCAGCAATCGGCGCTGGTGCGGATGCCGGCGGGCCCGGTGGCCGAGCGCGAGGCCGAGGCGCGCGGCGAGTTGCTGGAGCAGATGTCGGAATACGACGACGCGCTGCTGGAGGAACTGATCGAGGACCGCGAACCGGCGACCGGCGCGCTTTATGCCATCGCCCGGCGCGAGCTGAGCGAGAACGTCCTGATCCCGGCGTTCCTGGGCGCGGCAGAGCGATCGAACGGCGTGAACCGGCTGATGAAGGCGCTGCGCCACGAGGCGCCTGATGCCGGCCGACTGCGCGAACGCCTGGGCGGCGCGCGCGCGGTGGCCTTCCAGGCCGAGATCCGCAAGCATCTGGGCAAGGTCGTCGCGATCCGGGCGCTGGAGGACGGCATGGCCATCGGCCAGACGCTGGCGGGCGGTAACCTCGGCGGATTGCAAAAGCCGGGCGGTGGCGCCGGCGGGCCGATGGCCGCGGGCGAAGTGGCGCTGGCCGTGAAGTCCGACCACCTGGGGGCGGGCCTGCCGCTGCGACCCGACACCGCCCTGCCCCGGCCGGACTGGGCGGCGGGACACACGCCGATGCTGACGCGCGTTCTGATCCCCGGCAGCGAGCGCGACGAGGTGCGGCTGTCCGCGGCGCTGTCCCGGTTGGCCGAGTGCGACCCGTTCCTTCGGCACGAGACCGAGGATGAGACCGGGCAGCCGGTCCTGCGCACGCAGGGGCCGCAGCACCTGCGCCGCGTTCTGGCGGTGCTGGAGACCGGTTTCGGCCTCACGGTGACGACGCGCGAGCCGCAGGTGCCGTGGCGCGAGACGATCTCGGGGCGCGCCGAGGTGCGCTATCGTCATCGGAAACAGACCGGGGGCGCCGGGCAGTTCGCCGATGTCGCGCTGATCATCGAACCCCTGCCACGCGGCGAGGGTTTCCGCTTCAGCGAAACCGTCAAGGGCGGGGCGGTGCCGCGCAACTACATCCCCTCGGTCGCCGAAGGGGCCGAGGATGCGATGGACCGCGGGCCGCTGGGGTTTCCGGTGATCGACATTTCGGTGACGCTGACCGACGGCAAGCACCACGCCGTGGACAGTTCCGACCACGCCTTCCGCACCGCCGGGCGGATGGGCACGCGCGAGGGGCTGACGCAGGCCGGCCCGCTGCTGCTGCAGGCGATCGAACGGATCGACATCCATGTGCCCTCGGCCTGTTCGGGGGCGCTTGTATCGCTGATCTCGGGCCTCAAGGGTCAGGTGCTGGGCTTCGACCGCGACCCCGACCAACGCGGCTGGGACCTGTTCCGCGCCACCCTGCCGGCGACGGCGCGCGACGACCTGCTGGGACAACTGGCGGGGGTCACCCAGGGGACCGCCTGGCTTGAAGCCAGTTTCGACCATTTCGAGGAGGTCTACGGCCGCGAAGCCGACGCGATCAGCAAGGCGCGTCTGGCGGCGTTGGCCTGACCGCGGCAGCCGCGGCGCCGCGCCTTCTCAGGCTGACCAGCAAGGGGCAATCCGCTTGCTCCCCGGCGACGGTGCCCTTACACAGGGGTCCGAATTCGCATTGCCGGAAGGGCGCGCCGCATGGCCAAGAAGAAGAGCAGCCAGAACATCCTGGTATGGGTCCTGATGGGCCTTCTGATCCTGGGCCTTGCGGGCTTCGGGATCGACGGGTTTCTGGGCCAGCGGGTGCGCGCCATCGGCTCTGTCGGCGGGCAGGAGATCACGGTCGACCAGTACGCCCGGTCGCTGCAACAGCAGATGCGCGGGATCGAGGGGCAGACCGGCCAGGCGATGAGCTTTGCGCAGATGCAGGCCATGGGACTGGACCAGCGGGTGCGGGCGCAGTTGGTGACGCAGGCCGCGCTGGATGCCGAGGCGGAACGGATCGGGTTGTCGCTGGGCGACGAGAACGTCAGCCGCGCGCTTGCCGAGATCGGCGCGTTTCGCGGGCCGAGTGGCGAG
Organism: Pararhodobacter sp. SW119; assembly: GCF_017811755.1. Lineage (GTDB taxonomy): Bacteria > Pseudomonadota > Alphaproteobacteria > Rhodobacterales > Rhodobacteraceae > Pararhodobacter. Next base: position 91,613 of record NZ_JADDJF010000009.1, read on the forward strand.
TTCGATCGCGACAGCTACCGTTTCGCGCTGCAGAACGTCGGGATGACCCCCCGCGAATTCGAGGATGAACTGCGCCGCGAAACCGCGCGCGGCATTCTGCAGGCGGCGACCGCCGGCGCCGTCGACACCCCCGCGAACCTGCGCAGCGCGCTGCTGGATCACTACGCCACGCGCCATTCGCTGGCGATCTTCCGGCTGACCGAAGCCATGCTGGACACCCCGGTCGAAGACCCGACCGCGGCCGAGATCGAGGCGTTCTACGACGCCAATACCGAACGCTTCATGGCGCCCGAGATCCGCCATGTCACCTATGCCTGGATCACGCCGCCGACGCTGTTCGACACGATCGACGTCGAGGAGGAGGCGCTGCGCACGCTCTACGACTCGGGCCTGGCGGAGTTTGTCCAGCCCGAGCGGCGCCTGGTCGAACGCCTGGTCTATCCCGACGAGGATGCCGCCACCGACGCCTTTGCGCGGCTGCAGGAAGGTGAGGTCGAGTTCGAGGATCTCGTGGCCGAACGCGGTCTGGACCTGGACGACACCGACATGGGCGATGTCGCCCGCGCCGATCTGGGCGCCGCCGGCGACCCGGTTTTCGCCTTGACGGAACCGGGCCAGGTGACGGGGCCGCATCAGACCTCGGTGGGGCCGGCGCTGTTTCGCATGAACGCCATCCTCAGCGCGCAGGAAGTCACCTTCGAGGAGGCGCGCCCGGATCTGGAGGACGAACTGGCCGCGGACCGCGCCCGGCGCATCATCGCCGATGACTACGACATCTACGAAGATCTGCTCGCCGGCGGCGCAACGTTGGAAGACCTTTCGCAGGAGACTGCGCTGGAACTCGGCACGATCGACTGGTTCGAGGACAATTCCGAGGGGATCGCGGCCTATGCCGAATTCCGCGCCGCGGTCCGCGCGGCGGATGAGGACGACTTTCCGGCGATGGTCACGCTGTCCGATGGCGGGTTGTTCGCGTTGCGGCTGGACGGGATCACCGCCCCCGCGCCGCGCCCGCTGGCCGAAGTCCGCGACGAAGCCTTGCAGGGCGCACGCGCCGAACGCGTCGCCGCGCAATTGATGACGCAGGCGGAGGACATGCAATCCGCGCTGGCCAACCAGGGCGTCGACGCGTTCGCCGAAGCCAGCGGTCTTGAGCCTGACCGGATAGCGCAGATCACCCGGCTTGACCGTCTTCCCGACCTGCCGGACGAGTTGATCGAGACCCTCTTTGCCGCCGAACCCGGCGCCCCGGTGATCGCGGCGCAGGGCGACACCGTTCTGCTGGCGATGCTGACCGACCGGCAGCCGCCCGATCTGCAGGACCCGCAGACCGATCGTCTGATCGCCTCGATCGACAGCCAGATCGGCGCCGCGCTGGCGCAGGACGTCTTCAGCTATTTCGCGCACGCGCTGGAACGCGAGGCTGGCATCTCGCTCAACCAGGCCGCCATCGAAGCGGTGCACGCCAACTTCCGCTGACCGCAGGTCCCAGGTGTCCGACGCCCCCCTCCTGCCCGACTTCGCCACCTTCGATGCCGGCTGGCAGCGCGGAGAGAACCAGCTTGTCTGGGCGCGCTTGGCGGCGGATCTCGACACGCCCGTCTCGCTTTACCTGAAGCTTGTCGGCACGCGGCGCGACAGCTTCATGCTGGAATCGGTGACCGGCGGCGAGGTGCGCGGGCGCTATTCCGTCGTCGGCATGAAGCCCGACCTGATCTGGCAATGCCACGGCGACCGCGCCCGGATCAACCGTGACGCGCGCTTCGACGACACCGCCTGGCAGGATCAGGACGCCCCGCCGCTGGACGCGCTGCGCGCGCTGCTGGCGGAAAGCCGGATCACGATGCCCGCTGACCTTCCTCCCATCGCGGCGGGGCTCTACGGCTATCTGGGCTATGACATGATCCGGTTGGTCGAACACCTGCCGCAGGTCAATCCCGACCCGCTGGGCTTGCCCGATGCGGTGCTGATGCGCCCCTCGGTCGTCGCGGTGCTGGACGGCGTGAAGGGCGAGGTGACGGTCGTCGCGCCCGCCTGGACCGGATCGGGCCTGTCCGCGCGCGCCGCCTATGCGCAGGCGGCGGAACGGGTCATGGAAGCGGTGCGCGACCTTGAACGCGAGGCGGCAGGCGTGGGCCGCGCATTGGGTGCCACGACACAGGTAGGCGAGGCGCGGTCCAACATCGCCAAGGCCGACTACCTTGCCGCGGTGGAAAAGGCCAAGGATTACATCCGCGCCGGGGACATCTTTCAGGTCGTCCCCTCGCAACGCTGGGCGCAGGACTTTCCGCTGCCGCCCTTCGCGCTCTATCGCAGCCTGCGGCGCACTAATCCCTCGCCCTTCATGTTCTTCTTCGATCTCGGCGGCTTTCACGTCATTGGTGCCAGCCCCGAAATCCTGGTCCGCCTGCGGGGCAACGAGGTGACGATCCGCCCCATCGCCGGCACCCGTCCCCGCGGCGACACGCCCGAGGCGGATCGCGCGCTGGAGGCCGATCTGCTGGCCGACGAGAAAGAGCGCGCCGAGCACCTGATGCTTCTGGACCTAGGGCGAAACGACGTCGGCCGCGTGGCAAGGATCGGTACCGTGCGCCCGACCGAGGAATTCGTGATCGAGCGCTATAGCCACGTCATGCACATCGTCTCGAACGTGGTCGGCGAACTGGCCGAGGGCGAGGACGCGCTTTCGGCCCTGCTGGCCGGCCTGCCCGCCGGTACGGTGTCCGGTGCCCCCAAGGTCCGCGCCATGGAGATCATCGACGAACTGGAACCCGAAAAGCGCGGCGTCTACGGCGGCGGCGTCGGCTATTTTGCCGCCAATGGCGAGATGGACATGTGCATCGCGCTGCGCACGGCGGTGCTGAAGGACGAGGTGCTCTACATTCAGGCCGGGGGCGGCGTGGTCTACGATTCCGATCCCGAGGCCGAATGGCAGGAAACCGTCAACAAGGCCCGCGCCCTGCGTCGCGCCGCCGAGGATGCCGGCCGCTTCGGACGCGGGAACTAGGGTCGACCACGATCAGATTGGATCTTTGGGATTCACAGATGGGTTGATTTCTGATCGATGCTGACTGCCGGAGAGGTGGCGGCAAGTTGGCAACCCCGGTCCTTGCCGTCCCCGTACGCAACTGGCAATGTCGCGGGCGCAATCGGGGCCAATGCATGAAGATCGCGACCTTCAACATCAACGGAATCAAGGCCCGGGCATCGGTTCTGGCGCGCTGGCTCGACGAAAGCGCGCCGGACATGGCGGTGCTGCAAGAGATCAAGTCGACCGACGCGACATTCCCGCGCGAGTTGATCGAAAGCCGCGGCTATCATCTGGCTCTGCACGGCCAGAAGGGCTTCAACGGTGTCGCGATCTTGTCGAAACGGCCGCTCTCGGATGTGCGTCTGGGCCTGCCCGGCGACGACGAGGACGCACAGGCGCGCTGGATCGAAGCGCGCGACAGCGAAAGCGGCCTGCGCCTTTGCGGGCTCTATCTGCCCAATGGCAATCCCGCACCGGGGCCGAAGTTCGACTACAAGCTCGCCTGGCTGAAGCGCTTGCTGGCGCGTGCCCGCGTCCTGCTGACCGAGGAGGCGCCGCTGGTTCTGGCCGGCGACTGGAACGTGATCCCGCAACCGATCGACGCAGCCCGCCCGCAGGCCTGGCGCGATGACGCGCTCTTTCTGCCGGAAAGCCGCGCAGCCTTTCGCCGGATCGAGGCGCTGGGATTCTACGATGCGCTGCGATTGCGCCACCCCAGACCCGGTCAATACACGTTCTGGGACTATCAGGCCGGCGCACGGCATCGCAACGACGGGATTCGCATCGACCACCTGCTGCTTTCGCCGCAGGCCGCCGACCGGCTGTCCAATTCATGGATCGAAACCGAACCCCGTGACTGGGAAAAGCCCTCCGACCATACACCGGTCTGGATCACGCTCGATCTTTAGGCCGGACCGAGGGCGTCTCGTTCTGTCCCGGCGACCGCCTCATCTGCCTTGCCCCTGCAAGCATGCACCGATCACTCGGCGCGGGTCACGTCGTGGCCATGAACCCAGGCAAAACGGCCGAGTGCCAGGCCCGGCGCCACCCGCCCGGCGAGGCGCAGCAACGCATGTCCCAGCGGCGCAACCGGCGCGCGCAGGTGGTAGGCGCGGGCATTGCGGTCGGCGGCGGCAACGATTGCGCGGCACCGCGGCAGGCGGTTGCCCTCGAATCTGGCCAGGGCGGCAGCCGGGTCGTCCGGCCGGGCAGCCAGTTCGGCAGCGAGCACCCAGGCATCCTCCAGCGCCATGTTCGCCCCCTGCGCCAGGAACGGCAGCGTCGAATGCGCCGCATCGCCCAGGATCACCGCGCGACCGCGCCCGTCATGCCAGCGGCGGGCGACAGGATGCCGGAACAGCCCCCAGAGCCAGGCGTGCTCGACCTGCGAAAGCCAGTCAGGCACCGGTCCACCAAACCCGGCAAAGGCCGCGCGCAGCGCCTCGGGATCGTCGCTGTGCGTCCAGCCTTCGGCAGCCCATTGCTGCCGCTCCTCGACCGCGACGAGGTTGCGCAGCGCGCCGCCGCGCAGCGGATAGCTGACCAGGTGCCGACCCGGTCCCATGAAGACCTGCACCACACTGCGCCCGGGATCACCGGGGAAAACGGCGCGCCAGGCAACCTGACCGGTGAAAAAGGGGCGCGACGGCCCGGCAAGCGCCGCGCGCAGCACCGAGCGGACCCCATCCGCGCCGATCAGCAATCCGGCCGGCAGGCGCGCGCCGGTGTTCATAACCGCATTCGCGCGCTCGGCCAGGTCGACGGAGGAAACGCGCTGCAGCAATTGCACCCTGATCCCCGCCGTCCGCGCCGCGCCTTCCAGCCCGGCGATCAGATCGGCGCGGTGGCAGAGAAAGAAGCCTGGCTCCGGGGGCAGGTCCATGCGGGTGACCAGACGACCGCGATGATCGCGCAACTCCACCGCCTCGGCCCGGTCGCCCAGACCAGCGGGGTCGATCCCCAGAGCGGCCAGCACCCGCGCGCCGTTGGGGCTGATCTGCAACCCGGCGCCGACCTCGGCAATCTCGGCCGACTGTTCGAGCACCGCAACATCCGCCCCGTATCGCCGCAGCGCCAGCGCCGCGCCCAGACCCGCAACGCCGGCGCCGATCACGGTCGCGTCCAGCCCGGACAGGACCGCAGATATAGCGGCAGGCTCGGGGATCGGTCGCGGTTGGTTCATCCAGGGCCTTCTGCGGTCATCGCTGCGATCAAATGCAGGGCGCCGCACCCGGGTGGGCGCGGCGCAATCCTTCCGGCGATCTGCGCGCGGGGTCAGGCGTCGCGGTGAACGCGCTCCCGCCGCTCGTGCTTTTCCTGAGCTTCCAGCGTCATGGTCGCGATCGGCCGCGCATCCAGCCGGCGCAGCGAGATCGGCTCGCCGGTCCGCTCGCAGTAGCCGAACTCGCCGTTCTCGATCCGCCGCAGCGCCGCATCGATCTTCGACACCAGCTTGCGTTGCCGGTCGCGGGTTCGCAGTTCCAGCGCGCGGTCGGTTTCCTCGGACGCGCGGTCGGCGATGTCGGGAAGGTTGCGGGTGCCGTTGGCAAGACCGGCGAGGGTCTCTTTCGAGCCGTTCAGGATATCCTCCTTCCAGGCCAGAAGCTTTCGGCGAAAGTATTCGAGCTGGCGTTCGTTCATGAACGGCTCGTCCTCCGCAGGTCGGTAGTCATCTGGAAGGAAAGTCTCGGGTTTCATCAGCACATCCCCATTACTCTGGCGGGTGACGGCATGTGAATCAACGGGTTGCTTCTCAGCTGTCATCCGGGCCCCCTTGGCGCGGCTCTTAGCGCAGCATATCGGGATTGTCACGCAGATAATCGCGTCTTGAAGCGGTTTCACATCTAGGTGTTGTGTTTGGCCTGTAGATGCACGCAAAAGGCGACACACGGACCCTGAGATGCGCGCGGAAGTGTTTTCGCCGCCGGATCACCCCTCCGGCGCCGGCCCGAGTCACCGCAGCATCGCAGTGACTCGGGTCACAGTTCGATCTTCTGGAACGCCTCTCGCAGCGCGTTCGACCAGGCCTCGGACATCGCGCGGAACTGGGCGTCGCGCGCCTCGATCCGGCGGTATTCGCTGACCCGGCAGGTGTCGCGCTCGATGACGCACAGATCGAGCGGCATCCCGACCGAGAGGTTCGAGCGCAGGGTCGAATCCATCGACAGAAGCACGGCCTTCTTCGCGTCCAAGAGCGAGGTTTCGCGGTACACCACCCGGTCGAGAATCGGCTTTCCGTACTTGTGCTCGCCGATCTGCAGGAAGGGCGTGTCCTCGGTCGCCTCGATGAAGTTGCCCTCGCGGTAGATCAGGAACAGGCGCATGTCGCCGCCGCGTCGCTGCCCGGCGAGCAGCACGCTGGCGGAGGCGCCCTGATCGTCGCCGCTTGCCGCGAACTTCTCGTCGATGCCTTGGCGGACCTCGGCCAGCATGGAGCCGACGATCTCGGCCACGTCGAGCATCGTCTCCGCCTTCATGATCGAGGTGTGCTCGGACGCGTCCGGGTCGTCGATGGCCTCCTGCAGGCGGGCGATCGTGGTTTGCGTGACCGACAGGTTGCCGGCCGACAGGATCGCGATCACGCGCTCTCCCGGCTCCTCGAACAGATACATCTTTCGATAGACGGCGATGTTGTCGAGGCCCGCATTGGTTCGGGTATCGGACAAAAGCACCAGGCCCGCATCCAGCCGAAGCCCCACACAATACGTCATTTCCGGTCTCTGTCCCCGCGCGAGTCGGCTGTCTGTCTATTGCTGCACCGCCTCGACCGCAACGGTGACTTCAAGGCTTTCCACGCCCGAGCCGCGCGCGATACCCCGGATCGGGGCGGCCGCGCGGGCATCGGAGCCGGCGCCCAGGCGAATGTAGCGGTCGTCGGGGCAGCATCGGTTGGCCGGGTCAAAACCGATCCAGCCCAGCCCGTCGACCCAGACCTCGGCCCAGGCATGCGCGGCCTCGTGATCGTTGCCCTGCGCATCGGCAAAGAGATAGCCCGAAACGTAGCGGGCCGGCATGTCGCGCACGCGGGCGCAGGCGATCAGGGCATGCGCGTGGTCCTGGCAGACGCCCTCGCCCAGTGCCAGCGCCTCGGCGGCCGTGGTGTGCGCATGGGTCGCGCCGGGGCGGTAGGCGATGGCATCGGCCACCGCATCGGCCAGCGCATGCGCCAGTGTCAGCGCATCGCCTGTCGCCGACTGCGCCAGTTCGGTCAGCGCGGCATCGGCGCGGGTCGGCGAGGTGGCGCGCAGCCAGGCCACCGAGGGGATCGTCTCACGATGGCCGCGCAGGACGCCCGACTGATCCGTGGTCGACACCTCGCCCCGCACCTGCACCGCGATCTCGGAGACCGGGCCGGTCACCGTCCAGGCCTGCACCCAGTCGCCCGCGCCATCGCGAAAGCCGCCGCCCTTGATGCCCCCGGAGACGCTGACATCCCAGCGCACGACGCGCTGCCCGGTACAGCGCGACGGGGTCAGCCGGTGGCTTTGCACGACGCCGCGCACCGGCTGGTCGTAATGATAGCGCGTGAGGTGGTCGACCTGGATCTTCATCGCACATCCCCGCTGAGGTAGCTGTCATGGACCTTCTGGCCGACCGCGCCGACCTCGTCGATGAAGCGCGACAGGAACTCGTGCAGCCCGACGTCGAAAATCTCGGCGACTTCGGTTTCGGCCAGCCGGGCCAGCATCTGCCGCGCCGCCGATTGCGCCGGCGTGCGCCGGCCGTATCCCCGGCCCAGCCGCTCCAGATGGGTGTTCAAGCCATCGACGCAGGTGATCAGCGCGCGCGGGCATTGCGGGTTGAGGATCAGGAAATGCGCGATCCGCGCCGCCGTCACCTCGCCGCCGTAAGCCCAGTGAAACGCGCGGTGCGCCGACATCGCGCGCAGGAGCGTCATCCACTGGTAGTTGTCCAGCCCGGAACCCACGAACTCCACCTGCGGCAGCAGGACGTAGTATTTCACGTCGAGCAGGCGGGCGGTGTTGTCGGCGCGTTCCAGATGGTAGCCGACATGAAGAAAGTCGTAGTTGTCGTTGCGCAACTGCGTCGAGTCGATCGTCCCGCGGATCAGCGCCGTGGTGCGCATCGTCCAGTCGGTGAGCTGGCTCAGCGAGAGCTCGCTGCGCGGCGTGCGTTCCAGTTCGCGCAGCTCTTGGTAGGCGGTGTTCAGCGCGTCCCAGACCTGCGCGGTCAGCGCGGTCCGCACGATCCGGCCGTTTTCGCGCGCCCGCGTCAGGCAGGCCGCGACCGAGGACTCGTTCTCCTGATCGAAGAAGAAGTGGCTTTCGATGTTGCGCTGGATCGGCTCGCCGTACTTCTGCGCGAACTGGATCGAGGTGCCGGCCGCGCGCAGCAGGGCGTCCCATTCGTTGCGGTAGCCGTGCCCGACGTTGGGCACCAGCGCGATGCGCGCGCCGACCTCCAGAAAGCGCGCGGCGGTCTCGGCGCGCTCCATGTAGCGCGCGAGCCAGTAGAGGTTCGAAGCGGTGCGGCTCAGCATGGCGCGGCCTCGGGCAGCCGGGGCAGGCCGGCAGGCGTGGAATTGCACAATTTTGTGCGCTTTCGCAAGTCACTGAACCCGAACGGAAAAAGTGACCCCGTTAACCACAACGAAACCTTTTGCCGAGCCGACGCAAGCGCCGCCGCCCGGTCCCCGGCATATGCTCCGCCTGCCCCGCTCATTCCGCCATCACCCATGTATCCTTCACGCCGCCGCCCTGGCTGGAGTTCACCACCAGCGACCCCTCGGTCAACGCCACGCGGGTCAGCCCGCCGGGCACCAGTTCGATCCGTTCGCCGACCAGGCAATAGGGGCGCAGGTCGACATGCCGGGGCGCCACGCCTTCCTCGACGAAGGTCGGCACCGTCGACAGCGCCAGCGTCGGCTGGGCGATGTAGTTGTGGGGCTGCTCGGTCAGCTTGGCGCGAAATGCCTCGATCTGTTCCTTCGACGCCTTCGGACCGACCAGCATCCCGTATCCGCCCGAGCCATGTACCTCCTTCACCACCAGTTCCGGCAGGTTTGCCAGAACGTGCTTCAACTCGTCGGGCTTCGCGCATTGCCAGGTCGGCACGTTTTCCAGGATCGGCTCCTCGCCCAGGTAGAAGCGCACCATTTCGGGCACGTAGCAATAGATCGCCTTGTCGTCGGCCACGCCCGCGCCGGGGGCCGAGGCGATCGCCACGCCGCCGGCGCGGTAGACATCCATCAGCCCCGGAACGCCCAGCATGGAATCCGGGCGAAAGCACAGCGGGTCGAGGAACGGGTCGTCGATCCGGCGGTAGATCACGTCGACCCGTTCGGGCCCCCGCGTGGTGCGCATCCAGACATGCTCGCCCTCGACGAACAGATCCTGCCCCTCGACCAGTTCGACGCCCATCAGGTCGGCCAGGAACGAATGCTCGTAATAGGCCGAGTTGAAATGCCCCGGCGTCAGGATCACCACGGTGGGGTCGCCCGGGCACTTTTCCGGCGCGACCGAGGCCAGCGTGCGGCGCAGCAGCGAGGGGTAGCTGTCCACTGGCTCGATCCGGTTGGCGCCGAAGAGATCCGGGAACATCCGCATCATGATCTCGCGGTTTTCCAGCATGTAGCTGACGCCCGAGGGCGTTCGGCAGTTGTCCTCGAGCACGTAGAATTCATCCGGGCCGGTGCGCACCAGGTCGATGCCGACGATATGGCTGTAGACGCCCTTGGGCGGGCGGATGCCGGCGACGGCCTTCTCGTAGGCCTCGTTCAGGTAGACCAGCCGCTTGGGAATGCGCCCGGCGCGCACGATCTCGCCCCGGTCGTAGACATCGGCGAGAAAGGCATTGAGCGCGCGGGCACGCTGCTTGATGCCGCGTTCCAGGCGGCGCCATTCGGCATGGGCGAAGACGCGGGGGAACATGTCGAAGGGGATCAGGCGGTCGGGGTCGCCGCCTTCGCCATAGACCGCGAACGTGATGCCGATACGCCGGAACAGCGCCTCGGCCTCGGCCTGCTTGAGGCTGCGCAGTTCGGCCGGCATGGTGTCCATCCAGTCGCGCAGCTTCGCATAGGGCGGCCGGACGCCGCCGGCGTCGTACATTTCGTTGAAGAAATCGATCATGGCATCCCCGTCATCCTGAGCCCAAGGGTAGTGCAAGCGGCCACCTTCGGAAAGGGCACTGCACAGCGATCAGGCATGCGCCTGTGAAAATGGCGTCTGTGGCGGCGGTTTCGCCCATAATCCGGGCAATGTCGGAGTTGTCGTCGGTTCATCCGCCTCATGCCGCGCCGTCCTGGCGGAAAAGATGCGGGCGCTCCAGCGGCCCGGGCAGGATGCGCCCCAGCTTCATCCGCGTGAAGGCCGACCCGGAATAGCGCGTGACATTGCGGTAGAAGCGCGCCTGCAGTTCCGCGACCATCCGGCCATAGGCCTCGGCCAGATCATCCTCGACGCGGAAGCCGTCATAGGTGACGATCACGTCGACCGGCGCACCCAGCGGCGCGCACAGCGCCTCGACCCGCGCGCGAACCTGCGCGATATCCTCGGCGCTACGAATTCGCATCTTCTCGAAATTGATGTAGAGGCGCTTTTCCTCGGCGTTCAGCGTGATCCGGTCGTCCAGGTCCAGATGCAGCAGGTCGCGCCGGATCTCCATCGGCTCCGGCCGGAAGATGCGGAAATCCATCTCGGTCACGGCCTCGACGATCGGGCGGAAATCCATTTGCGCGATCACGTCGCGTTCGACCTCCAGCCCTGGCGCCACCTCGCGCAAAGCAACGCCGTCTGGTGTCAGCTCAAAGACCGCGCGTTCGGTCACATAGAGAACCGGCCGCCCCTGCCGCCCGGCCCGCGCGCCGGAAAAGGTGATCTGCTCGACCGCCGGGATGAACTTGCGCGACCGCCCCTCGGCATGGATGCGCAGCACGCCGTCGGCGACCTCCACGTCCAGCCCGCCGGCGGTCAGGGTGCCGGCAAAGACCAGGCTGCGCGCGTTCTGGCTGATGTTGATGAACCCCCCTGCCCCCGCCAGCTTCGGGCCGAAGCGCGAGACGTTGACGTTGCCCGCGGCATCGACTTCGGCCAGGCCCAGGCAGGCCATGTCCAGCCCGCCGCCATCGTAGAAATCGAACTGCTGGTTCTGGTGGATCAGCGCCTCGACATTCACCGCCGCGCCGAAATCGAGGCCGCTGGCCGGCTGGCCGCCGACCACGCCCGGCTCGGTCGTCAGGGTCAGGTGATCCAGCAACCCCTCCTCGCCCGCCACCGCCGCCACGCCCTCGGGCATGCCGATGCCCAGGTTGACGATGCCGTTGACCGGCAACTCGAACGCGGCGCGCCGGGCGATGATCTTTCGCGCGTCGAGGGCCATGGGCGGTAAAGCCCCCTGCGGCGCGCGGATGACCTGCGCGAAGGCCGGCGAATACTGCGTGGCGTAGGTCTGCATGTGATGCCCGGGCGGGGCCAGCACGACGGCATCGACCAGCGGCGCCGGGATCACCACGGCGCGCGGGTTCAGGCTGTGCGCCGCGGCGATTCGTTCGACCTGCACGATCACCATCCCGCCCGAATTGCGCGCCGCCATCGCCTGCGCCAGGTTGTCCAGGACCAGCGCCTCGTGCTCCATCGTGATGTTGCCGGCCTCATCGGCGGTGGTGCCCCGCAGCAGGGCCACGTCGATGGGAAAGAGGCGATAGGCCAGCCAGGTCCAGCCGCCGATTTCCAGCAGCTCGACCATCTCCTCGGCGGGGTCGGGATGCACGCGCCCGCCGCTCTGGCGCGGATCGACGAAGGTCTCCAGCCCGACATGGCTGATCGTCGCGGGGCGGCCGGCGGCGATGTCGCGGAACATGTGGCTGATCACGCCCTGCGGCAGGTTCCAGCCCTCGATCCGCCCCTCCAGCGCCAGTTTCGCCACCTTCGGGATCAGCCCCCAATGCCCGCCGATGACGCGCTTCAACAGCCCTTCATGCCCCAGCCGGTTGAGCCCGCGGTCCTTCCCGTCGCCCTGCCCGGCGGCGAAGATCAGGCTCAGCCCGCCCGGCGCGCCGGTCTCGATGAAGCGCGCCTCCAGCGCCGCCAACAGATGCTCGGGCACGCCGTTGCCGACGAAGCCGGATGTGGTGATCGTGTCGCCGGGCCGGATCAGCGCCACCGCCTCCTCGGCCGAGACCAGCTTGCGTTTCATGGCTCCCCCTGTGCTTGGGGTGGAGTATCCGCGGGCAGTTCCGGCAAGGCAAGCGCGCCATGACGGGGGTTGACAGTTTTTGCGAATGATTATCATTTGCGCGGATTGACCCAACCGGAGTTTCCCGATGTCCCCTCGCCTGGCCGCCCCGCTGATCGCCCTGTCCCTCGGCCTCGCCAGCCCCGCCGCGGCATCCGCCGACGCGCCGCTGCGCGTGCTCGCGACCGTCGGCGTGCTCGCCGATGTCGCCGCCGCCGTCGGCGGCCCCTGCACCGAGGTCGAGTCGCTGATCGCCGCCGATGTCGACCCGCACGAATACAGCGCCCGCCCCTCGGACATCGGGCGGCTCGAAAGTGCCGAGCTGATCCTCTATGTCGATTTCGCGCTGGAGGAGCAGCTGGCCAGCGCGCTCGAGCGTTTCGCGGAACGGGTGCCGACCCTCGGCGTCCTTGCCGCCGCCTTCGATCGCGCGGACCTTCTGTCCGACCCCGACTCGCCCAACGCCATCGACCCGCATGTCTGGATGGACGCCCGCAAATGGTCGCGCCTCGCCCCGGTGATCGCCGAGGCGGTGGCCGATGCGCGCCCCGCCTGCGCCGCCGACGCCCGCGCCAATGCCGACACCTTCGTTGCGCAACTCGACGCGCTGCACGGCTGGGTCGCGGACGCCATCGCCACGATCCCGGAGGGCCGGCGCCTGCTGGTCACCGCGCATGACGCCTTCGAGTATTTTTCGGCCGCCTACGGGATCGAGGCCAGCGAGGCGATCGAGGGCCTCAGCACCACGACCGAGGCCAGCATCGCCGATATCCGCGCCGTCGCGGATTTCGTGACCGAGCGGCAGGTGCCCGCGGTCTTCGTGGAAACCACCGTCAATCCCCGCACGATCGAGGCGATGGTGCAGGAGGTCCGCGCCCGCGGCCACGACGTCGCCATCGGCGGCACGCTCTATTCCGACGGGATGGGCGCGGCGGGCACGGCCGAGGGCACCTATATCGGCATGCTCCGCGCCAATACCGTGACCATCGTCAACGCGCTCGGCGGCACGCTTCCGTCCTGGCCCGAGGCCCTTGTCGACTGGGCCGAAGCGTGGTCAGTGTCGGACTGAACCCGCGGGGAGACCATGCAGGACCAGCCGCTGCACGAGCCGCAATTCGCGCTCCATGTCGAGGATCTGACCGTCACCTACGGCGCGCAGCCGGCGCTGTGGGACATCGACCTCGACATCCCGCCGGGGGTCATGGCGGCGGTGGTGGGGCCGAACGGGTCGGGCAAGTCGACGCTGCTGAAATCGGTGCTGGGGCTGATTCGGCCGGTCGCCGGCCATGTGCGGATCTTCGGCCGGCCCATCGCGCAGGGCCGCGGGCGGGTGGGCTATGTCCCGCAACGCTCGGCCGTCGACTGGGACTTTCCGACGACGGTGCTGGATGTCGTCACCATGGGCCTTTACGCGCGGATCGGCTGGCTGCGCCGGCCGGGCCGCGCGCATCGCGATCAGGCGATGGCGGCGCTGGCGGAACTGGGCATGCAGGACTTCGCCGACCGCCAGATCAGCCAGCTCTCGGGCGGCCAGCAGCAGCGCGTCTTCATCGCCCGCGCGCTGGTTCAGCAGGCCGACCTCTACCTGCTGGACGAACCGCTGGCCGCGGTTGACGCCACGACCGAGCGGATCATCATGGACCTGCTCAAGCGGCTGCGCGACCAGGGCCGCACCATCGTCGTGGTCCACCACGACCTGACCACGGTGCGGCGCTATTTCGACTGGATGGTGATGCTGAACGTCCGTATCATCGGCCAAGGGCCGGTGGCGCAGGTCTTCACCGCCGAGAACCTGCGCGCCGCCTATGGCGGGCAACTGGCGCTGATCGAGGGCGGCGCGGTCGACCCCGCCGATCCCCACCCATGACCGCTGTGCTGGAGGCGCTGGGTCTGCTGTTCCAGCCCGGAATCGTGCAGACCGTGGTCCTTGGCGCCGCCCTCCTCGGCGGGCTGGCCGGCGCGCTGGGGGCGTTTGCCGTGCTGCGCCAGCAAAGCCTGCTGGGCGACGCGCTGAGCCACGCCACCCTGCCCGGAGTCTGCCTGGGCTTCCTGGTCGCCGGCAGCCGCGATCTGGGCGCGATCCTGCTGGGCGCGTTCCTGGCGGGCGGGCTGGCGGCGCTGTCGATCATGCTGATCACGCGGGCCACGCGGCTGAAGACCGACGCGGCGCTGGGGATCGTGCTCAGCGTCTTCTTCGCGGCGGGGGTGGTGCTGCTGACCGTGGCGCAGGGGCAGCCGGGCGCGGCGCAGGCGGGGCTCTCGACCTTCCTTTTCGGGCAGGCGGCGGCGATCCTGCGCACCGACCTCTGGATCATGTCGGGCGTGGCGGCGCTGGCCGCGGGCACGCTGGCGGCGCTGTGGAAAGAGGTGAAGCTGGTCACCTTCGACCCCGACTATGCCCGCGCCCTGGGCCTGCCGGTCTTGCTGATCGAGGGCGTGGTGACGCTGCTCATCGCGCTCGCCATCGTGGTCGGGCTGCAACTGGCCGGCGTGATCCTGATGGTCGCACTGCTGATCGCGCCGGCCGCGGCCGCCCGGCAATGGGTGCGCAGCCTGGGCGCGATGGTCTGGCTCTCGGCCGGGCTGGGCGCCGCGGCGGGAATCACCGGCGCGCTGATCTCGGCCACCGGGCGCGGGCTGTCGACCGGGCCGGTGGTGGTGCTGGTGGCAAGCGCACTGGTGCTGGCCTCGATGTTGCTCGCGCCAGAACGCGGGCTGATCTGGCGCTGGGGCCGCGCGGCGCGGGCGCGGCGCGGCATCGCCGGACGGCGCGTGCTGGCGGCGTTTCACGGCCTGGCCGAGGCCCATGACGACCCCGCCTATCCGACCGAGGAGGGGATGCTGACCACCCTCATCGGCCGGCCCGGCCCCGGCGTGATGGAGCGGCTGGAACGCGACGGCATGATCCGCCGCGTCGACCACCCGCCCGAAACCACCCGCCACTGGGAACTGACCGAACGCGGCCACGACCGCGCCAAGCGCGACCAGGGGGGGCGGCCATGATCGCCGCCTTCCTCGACAGCACCGCGGCGATGATCGTGCTGACCGGGGTGCTGGTCGGAGTCTCGGGCGCGCTCTTGGGCACGTTCCTGGTGCTGGGCGGGCGGGCGATGCTGACCGACGCGATCAGCCACGCCATCGTCTTCGGCATCATCGTGGTCTGGCTGCTGACCCGGCAGATGGCGGGGCCGGTGCAGGTGATCGGCGCGGCCGCCGCCGGCATGCTGACCGTGCTTCTGTCCGAGGCGCTGGCGCGCACGCGGCTGGTGCGCACCGACGCGGCGATCGGGCTGGTGTTTCCGGCGCTCTTCTCGGCCGGGGTGATCCTGATCGCGCTGAATGCCCGCAACGTCCATATCGACACCGAAAGCGTGCTCTTGGGCGAGATCGGCTTCGTCTGGCTGGAGACCGTGACGGTCGCGGGCCTGCGCGTGCCGGTGGCGGTGCTGACGCTGGCGGCGGTGCTGGCGGTGAACCTCGCCTTCGTGCTGGGCTTCTGGAAGGAACTGAAGCTGGCCACGTTCGACCCGGTTCTGGCCGCAGCCCTCGGTTTTGCGCCGGGGCTGATGTTCCACGCGCTTCTGGCGCTGACCAGCGTGACTGCGGTCGCGGCCTTCGACGCGGTGGGCGCGGTCCTCTTCATCGCCTTCGTGATCGTGCCCCCGGCGACGGGCTTTTTGCTGACGCGCCGGGTCGGGCGGATGGCGGGGCTGGCGGTGGGGCTGGCCGCGGCCTCGGCCGGGGCGGGCTACGCGCTGGCGGTGCGCTGGGACGTGTCGATCGCCGGGATGATGGCGCTGATGACCGGCGTCTTCTTCACGCTGGCGCTGCTGCTGGCGCCCGATCAGGGCCTGATCGCCCGCGCCCTGCACCTGCGCGCCGAACGCGCCGCCAACGACGCCCGCACGCTGGTCGCGCATCTCTTCACCCACCAGCACACCGCGGCGATGGACGCCGAGAACACCGCCCGCGCCCTGATCGAGCATCTGCGCTGGCCCGAAGCCCGCGCCCGCGCCGCGATCCTCAGCGGCCTCGACCGCGACCTGGTGCGGCGCGAGGGTCCTCTCTTGTGGCTCACCGAAAAAGGCCAGGCCATGGCACGCGGCATCTTCGACCCCGCCGGCCGCGGCACCGGCTGACCCGCCCCCCTTCTCCCCGCCCCGTCCGCGGCGGACCGGACCCCGGAGGCGCTCCCGCCCCTCGTCAGGCTGTGCGCTCCGCGCACGAACCTTCCTCGCGTTGGGCCGGGCGCCGCGCGCTTCGCGCGCGGCGAAAAGAGGCCCCGCCGCCAGGGGCGGGCAATCCCCACCCCCTCCGGCATTATCTGTCCGAAAATATCCCGGGGGGTGAATTGGCGCAGCCAAGAGGGGGGCAGCGCCCCCCTTTTTGCTTCTCACGCAAAGCCTCTCAAGCCGGCGCAGACCTTGCCAAATCCCTGCCCCACCGTTCGGATCTGCCATACGTTTGCCATACGCTTGCCAGCCGCTTGCCATACACTTTCCAGCACCCTGCCGACGCTTCGGATAGCCCCCTGCGATGACGGCGCGCCCCTCCCCGCTATTCCGGCCCGCGGCCCCAAGGGAACCGGATTTGGCGTCTACACGTTGTGTTGAAGGGCTGTCAGCCGCGCATTCATGGGATATAAGGCGACAGAACGGGGCCCGAAGGGCTCGCCGGAACAGACGGAGCAGGTCAAAATGAACAGAACGCGTTTTCGGATGTGCGGGCGCGGCCCCATCGTCGGCGCCCTCCTCGCCACCGGTTTCACCCTCTCGGCCTGCCAGGACACTTCGCAACTCGACTGGGATCTGCGCGGATCCGACACGTTCAGCACCGCCGATGCCGCGCGCACCGTCACGGTCACCCGCCCCGAGCCCGACGCCCGCGGCGTGATTGCCTATCCGGGATACCGGGTCGCGGTCGCGCGGCCCGGCGATACGGTCCGCGGCATCGCGCAGCGCGTCGGGGTCGATCCGCAGGCGCTTGCGCAACAGAACGCGCTGAATTTGGAAACCGCGCTGCGCGGCGGTGAAACGCTCGTGTTGCCCGGCGCTGGCAGTACCGGCGAGACGGGCATCGCGATGACATCGCTCGATTCCCCCGCCACCGGCGGCGCGCCCATCCGCCACCAGGTGCAGCGCGGCGAGACCGCCTTCACCATCGCCCGCCTCTACAATGTTTCCAGCCGCGCGCTGGCCGACTGGAACGGGCTTGGCGCCGATATGGAGGTGCGGGAAGGCCAGACACTGGTCATTCCGGTCGCCGGCGCGAACGACGAACCCTCCGATCGCATGGCCGCCCTGCCCCAGCAGACCGACGCGCAGCCGACCGCGGCGGCCCCGGGTCGCGGCTCGCCCACACCGCCGCCGCCCTCGGCTTCGCAGCCTCTGCCATCCTCCGACCCGGCACCGGCCGGCCAGACCGCAGCGACCCCGGCGCAACCGCCAGTGGCCGACATGCAGGCCGACCGCACCGAAGGCGCCCGCCTGGCGATGCCGGTGGACGGACGCATCATCCGCGCCTATGCCCGGGGTCGGAATGACGGTATCGGCATCGGCGCTGCGGCCGGCACGCCGGTGCGCGCGGCGGCCAATGGGACCGTCGCCGCCATCACCCGCGACACCGACCAAGTCCCGATCATGGTTGTCCGCCATGACGGCAACCTGCTGACCGTATACGCCAATATCGACGACATCCGGGTCGAGCGCGGCGCCACCGTTCGCCGCGGCCAGACCATCGCCACCGTCAGGACCGGCGATCCGTCCTTCCTGCATTTCGAGGTGCGCGAAGGTTTCGAAAGCGTCGACCCGATGCCCTTCCTCCAGTAGACGCGCCGCGATCCGGCCTTGACGGGGCGCCCGCGCGGCGCCAAACCCGCGCCATGCTGCCCGCCGAGAAACTGGATCAGATCCTGCGCCGTCACGGCTACCTGGAGGCGCGCCTTGCGGAAGGCGCGTCCCCGGAAGAACTGGCTGAAATCGCGCGCGAATACGAGGCACTGAAGCCGGTCGCAGAAGCCATCCGTGCGTGGCGCGAAGCGCAGGTCCAGCGCGCCGAGGCCGAGGCGATGCTCGGCGACCCCGAGATGCGCGCCCTCGCCGCGGACGAGATCACTCGGCTGGAGGCCTCGATCCCCGAACTCGAGGCACAGATCCGCCGGTCGCTTGTGCCGCGGGACGCGGCGGACGACCGGCCCGCCATCATCGAGATCCGCCCGGGCACCGGCGGTGAAGAGGCCGCGCTTTTTGCAAGCGACCTGATGCGCATGTATCAACGCTACGCCGAGGCCCAGGGCTGGCGGACCGAAGTGATCAGCCTGAGCGAGACGGAGCTGGGCGGCGTGCGCGAGGCGGTCGTGCGCGTGAACGGCATCGGGGCCTTTGCACGGCTCAAGTTCGAATCCGGCGTGCATCGCGTGCAGCGGGTGCCGGTCACCGAATCGGGCGGTCGCATCCATACATCGGCCGCGACCGTGGCCGTCCTGCCCGAGGCGGGCGAGGTCGACGTGCAGATCCCCGACAGCGAGTTGCGGATCGACACGATGCGCGCCTCGGGCGCCGGCGGGCAGCATGTGAACACCACGGATTCCGCGGTGCGCATAACCCATCTGCCAACCGGCATCGTGGTGACGAGTTCGGAAAAATCGCAGCATCAGAACCGGCGGCTGGCGATGCAGGTGCTGCGCGCCAAGCTTTTCGATGCCGAACGCCGGCGCCAGGCCGATGCCCGCGCCGCCGACCGCCGCGCACAGGTCGGCAGCGGCGACCGGTCCGAGCGCATCCGGACATACAACTTCCCGCAAGGGCGGCTGACCGACCACCGCATCAACCTGACTCTCTATGCGCTGCCGCAGGTCATGGCCGGCGATCTGGAACCGGTGATCGCCGCCCTGAGCGCGCATCACGAGGCCGCGAAACTGGCCGAGATGGAGACATGACACCGCGCGCGTTTCTGCCGTCGGCGATCGCCCTATTGCGGTCGGCCGGCGTGGACGATCCTGCACGCGACGCGCGGCGGCTCTTGGCGCATGCGCTGGGTCTGCCCGCCGACCGACTGACCCTGCATCTGGACGATGCCCTTTCAGCGCCCGCGCAGGCCCGTTTCGACGCCGCGCTGGCGGCGCGTGCCGCACGCCAACCGGTCAGCCAGATCATTGGGCAGCGCCTTTTCTGGGGGCGCGCGTTTGCTGTCACGCCGGATGTACTCGACCCGCGGCCCGAGACGGAGGTCCTGATCGCCTCGGCGCTGGCGTCCCCCTTCTCGCGCGTTCTCGACCTGGGAACCGGCACGGGGGCGATCCTGCTGACCCTGCTGGCGGAGCGGCCGCAAGCCGTCGGCATGGGCGTCGACATCTCGGATGCTGCGCTGAAGATTGCGTCGGAGAATGCGAGGGCGCTGGGCGTCGCGGATCGCTGTGAACTGGTCCCCTCCGACTGGTTTGCCTCCGTCGAGGGCGAATTCGATCTGATCGTTGCCAACCCACCCTATCTGTCGACGGAGGAGTTGGAGACTCTGGCCCCCGAAACCCGCACGTGGGAGCCCGAACTGGCGCTGCTCGGTGGCGCTGACGGCCTCGATGCCTATCGTCGTATCGTCGAGGGCGCTGCCACGCACCTGGCGCCGGGTGGCCGGTTAATCATGGAAATCGGACCGACCCAAGGCGCGCCGGTGATGGCGCTGCTGGAGACCGCCGGCTTTGCCGGGCTCATCTGCCTTCCCGATTTCGACGGCCGCGACCGCGTCGTTGGCGCGTTGGCCCCGTCTGCCGCGAATCGTGACCGCTAACGCCCGGCAGCGGGCATCAAAATCGTTCCAATTTTGCCGATCACGAAGGTTTTTTGCGGTTTCGGGGTTGTACCGCGGGCCGCGGCGTGTTTACTCCTGACATGTGCCTGGGGCGATCGATGTACTGCCCGACTCCCCTGTGACGCACCACTACCCGAGAAAGACCCGATGCTGGCGCACCCAACGGTGCCCTGCGGGTCGCAAGGCTCAGCAAGGCCGGAACAAAACCGTATGAGACCATCCAAGCAACGCTCGCGTTCGAAATCGAACCGGCCCAAGTCGCTGGGCAATATTGTCAATCGCGTCTTCGACAGCTCCGGGCCCGAGGGCAAGGTGCGCGGCACACCGCAACAGATAATCGATAAATATCTGGTGCTTGCGCGCGATGCGCAACTCTCGAACGATCGTGTCGCGGCCGAGAATTTTCTGCAACACGCCGAACACTACACGCGCATGCTCAGCGAAGCGCAGCGTGAGATGGCGCGCGATCAGGAAGCCCGTCGCGAGCAGGGCCAGAGCCAGCAGAACCAGCCGCAGCACGGGCAGAATCGCCGGACCGACAACCGCGACTCGGCGGATCGCCAGGGGCGCGATGATCAGGACTCCGGCCAGGATTCCCGCGAAGGCACCGGCGACGACAGGCATGGACAAAACCATCCTCGCGGTGATCAACGTGCCGAGGACCGCGGCGACCATGGCCGGGGACGCGGCGGCCGGGAACACGCCCCCCTCTCGTCTGTCGATGAGGGTGATGAAACCGACTCGATGCTGGTGGAAACGCCTGAGTCCCGCGCGGGGCATGAACCCGGCAACGCGACCGAGCCCAAGGATCAGCCGGATCAGCCCAGATCGAGGTCGCGCGGCTCGCGTCAAGCGGCGCATGGCGCGGATACCGCGGGGCAGGCCGGCGACGCCCAGGGCGTGCAGTCAGACGGAAGCGACGCGGCAAAACCCACTCGACAGCCGCGGGCGCGCCGCACATCGCGCAAACCGAAGTCCGACGATCCAGGGCCCGGTTCGGATGGCGAAAGCGCTGCCGCGGCCGAATGATCGGTGACCGAAGCCGGCAGCGGTGCCGCCGGCTGCGTCCGCTCAGTCCGGTTCGAATTCCATCGCCAAGCCGTTGATGCAGTGCCGCTTGCCCGTGGGCGGTGGCCCGTCGTCAAAGATATGCCCCAGATGCCCCCCGCAGCGCGCGCAGTGGACTTCTGTCCGGCGTATGAAGAACAGCCGGGTATCGTCCTGCGTGCCGACCGCGCCGTCGATCGCCTCCCAGAAACTGGGCCAGCCGGTGCGGCTGTCGTATTTCGTCTCGGACCGGTAAAGCGCGTTGCCACATCCCGCGCAGGTGTAGGTCCCGTCGCGGCTTTCGTTCAGCAGGGGCGAGCGTTCGCCCATATGTTCGTTGGTGTAGGCACGTTCTGTTGCGTGTTCGCGCAGGATGTCAAAGCGGGCCGGGGAAAGCCGCGCACGCCATTCCGCCTCGGACAGCGCGACCTCGAAAGGGCCAGGGGCCACGGCGAAGGCGGAAACGGGCAGTTGACTCAGCCCCAGTGCGCCCAGACCGGCGATGGCAGATCGACGTGAAATCATCTGATGATCCTCTTTGCGATACCCGCAGCGTTGACCTATATCAGGGTATGACCTCCGCAACCTTCCGCCGCGTCACAACTCCGTCACCCGCATGAGCCTGCCCGCCGGCTTCCTCGACGACTTGCGCAACCGTGTCTCGATCGCGCAGGTGATCGGGCGCAAGGTCATGTGGGACCAGCGCAAGTCGAACCAGGGCAAGGGTGATTTCTGGGCACCCTGCCCGTTTCATCAGGAAAAGACCGCGTCGTTCCATGTCGATGATCGCAAGGGCTTCTATTACTGCTTCGGGTGCCATGCGAAGGGCGATGCGCTGACCTTTCTGCGCGATTCGGAAAACCTGTCATTCATGGAAGCGGTTGAACTGCTGGCACGCGAAGCCGGCATGACCATGCCGGCGCGCGATCCCGAGGCGAAGGCGCGCGCGGAGCGACGGTCCGACCTCTCCGATGTCTGCGAAGCCGCTGCGCGATTCTTCAGTCGGCAGTTGAACGGCGCCGGTGCCGCAGCCGCGCGTGACTATCTGGATCGTCGCCGGATGTCCGACGCCACCCGCGAACGTTTTTCCATCGGTTTTGCCCCGGACGCGCGGCAGGCGCTGTTCACGCATCTGACCGACGCCGGGATTGCTCCGGCGGCAATCGAGGCCGCCGGGCTTTGCCTGGCCCCCGACGGTGGCGGCGCGCCCTATGACCGCTTTCGCGGCCGGATCATGTTTCCGATCCGCGACGCGCGCGGGCGGTGCATCGCCTTCGGTGCGCGCGCGGTGGCCGAGGGCGTACAGCCGAAATACCTCAATTCGCCGCAGACGGATCTCTTCGACAAGAGCCGGACCCTCTACAACCTCGGGCCCGCGCGCGCTGCGATGGGCAAGGGCACCCCGCTGATCGTCGCTGAAGGCTACATGGACGTGATCGCGCTGGTCGCCGCCGGGTTCGAAGGGGCGGTCGCCCCCCTCGGCACCGCCATCACCGAAGAGCAGCTTGCGATGATCTGGCGCCTTTCGGACGAGCCTGTCGTGGCGCTCGACGGCGATACGGCGGGGCTGCGCGCCGGTCAGCGCCTGGCAGAACTGGCACTTCCGGCGCTGACCGCCGGCAAGGGGCTGCGCTTTGCACTGCTTCCGGCCGGCGAGGACCCGGACGACGTGCTGCAGCGCGGCGGCGCACAGGCCATGCAGAAGCTGATCGACAACGCGCTGCCGATGGCGCGCCTGCTTTGGGAGCGTGAGGTCTCAGGCCAGGTGTTCGACAGTCCCGAACGTCGCTCCGCGCTGGATCAACGCCTGCGCGCGATCCTTGGGCGCATCCAGGACCGCAACCTGCGCGATCACTACGCCGAAGAGTTCCGCCAGCTGCGCCGTTCCCTGTTCGCGTCCGAAGCCGGCCCGTTTCGGGGCGGGCCGCGGAACAAAGCGCGCCCACGAACCGCCGCGCTTCCCGCGACCCGCGGATCGCTGCTGGCGGCCGGCCCCGACAGCGTCGAAGAGGAACTTCGCGAAGCGATGATCCTCGCGCTTCTCTTCGCCCATCCCGAGCTTCTGGCGCGCTTCGAAAACGATCTCTGGCGACTTGACCCGCAGTCTCAGGCGCATCGGTCGCTGGCCAGTGTCCTGCTGGACGCCGCGCGCCACGCATCACCGCCTTCACGCGAAACGTTGCAGGCGCAGGCCGGCGCGACGCTGGAGGAATTGCTGGCGCGCCCGCATCTGTCACACGCCCCGCAACTGACCTCCGATACCGACCCGGACCGTGTCGCGCTTTGCCTGGCCGAAGATTTCGCGGTGCTCGCCGCCCGCCGCGCCGCCCGTCAGGAGATCGTCGAGGCGATGCGCGACCTCGATGCGTTGCCCGACGAAGGGCTGACCTGGCGCCTGTCGCAAGCTGCCGCCGCGGTTGAAAAGGCCGGGCGCGGTGCCAGCACCCCGACTGAAATGAGCGAAGACCGCGAGGGGTTGTCGAATCACCTCCAAAGCCTGATCGACGCGCAAATCTGGGTACGGAAACGAAGATCCGGGCCGTCCTGAACGCCGCACAGCGCCGTTTTTTCTTCCCGACCCCTGTGATTCGGGGTTCCGAGTCGCTACATCATAACCCCAGTCGAATCACTTCGCCGCCGGAGCCCACATGGCCGCACGAGAAACCGACGACGCCAAACCCAGCGAACCCGATTCCGAATTCACGCTCGACATGAGCCAGGCTTCGGTCCGGCGCATGATTTCGCAGGCCCGCGAACGCGGCTTCATCACCTACGATCAGCTCAACCAGGTCATGCCCGCCGACCAGGTCTCGTCCGAGCAGATCGAGGATGTAATGTCGATGCTCTCCGAGATGGGCATCAACGTGATCGAGGAAGAGGAAGCCGAGGAAGGCGACGGCACGACCAGCCAACCCGCGACGACCGGTGCGACCGAACTGGTCGTCGCCACCACGCAAAGCGAAACGCTGGACCGCACCGACGATCCGGTGCGCATGTACCTGCGCGAGATGGGCTCGGTCGAACTGCTGAGCCGCGAGGGCGAGATCGCCATCGCCAAGCGGATCGAGGCCGGGCGCAACACGATGATCGCCGGGCTTTGCGAAAGCCCGCTGACCTTCAAGGCGATCATCGTCTGGCGCGACGAACTGCTGTCCGAAGACGTGCTCCTGCGCGAGGTCATCGACCTCGACGCCACCTTCGGAACATCGCTCGACGATGATGAGGGCGGCTCGATCGTCGACGAGATTGGCCATACCGGGGGCGAGGGCGAGGACAAGCCGCGCAAGTCCGAACCCGAACTCGACGCCGACGGAAACCCGATCGCCTCGGCCGATGACGACGATGACGAGTTCGACCAGTCGAGCATGTCGCTCGCCGCGATGGAGGCGTCGCTCAAGCCACGCGTGCTCGAAACGCTCGACCAGATCGCCTCGGACTACGAGCAACTGGCGCATATGCAGTCCAAGCGTATGCACGCCACCCTGCAGGAGGAGGCGCGATTTTCCGCCTCGGACGAGTCCGCCTATCAGAAGCTGCGCGCCGAGATCGTTGAGTTGGTCAATTCGTTGCACCTGCACAACAACCGGATCGAAGCACTGATCGACCAGCTTTACGGGATCAACAAGCGGATCATGGCCGTCGACAGCGCGACGGTGAAGCTGGCCGACCAGGCCCGCATCAACCGGCGGGAGTTCATCGACGAGTATCGCGGCTACGAGCTGGACCCGACCTGGTGCGAGCGCATGGCGCAGGCCTCGGGTCGTGGCTGGGACGTGCTGATGACCCGCTACCGGGACCAGATCGACACGCTGCGCAACGACATGGCGCAGGTCGGCCAGTATGTCGGCGTCGACATCTCCGAATTCCGCCGCATCGTGAATCAGGTGCAGAAGGGCGAGAAGGAAGCCCGGCAGGCGAAGAAGGAAATGGTCGAGGCCAACCTTCGGCTCGTGATCTCGATCGCCAAGAAATACACCAACCGCGGCCTGCAGTTCCTGGACCTGATCCAGGAAGGCAACATCGGCCTGATGAAGGCGGTGGACAAGTTCGAATACCGCCGCGGCTACAAGTTCTCGACCTATGCCACCTGGTGGATTCGGCAGGCGATCACCCGCTCGATCGCCGATCAGGCGCGCACCATCCGCATTCCGGTGCACATGATCGAGACGATGAACAAGCTGGTGCGCACCTCGCGCCAGATCCTCCACGAGATCGGCCGCGAACCCTCGCCCGAGGAACTGGCCGAGAAGCTGCAGATGCCGCTCGACAAGGTGCGCAAGGTCCTCAAGATCGCCAAGGAGCCGATCAGCCTCGAAACCCCCATCGGGGACGAGGAGGACAGCCAACTCGGCGACTTCATCGAAGACAAGAACGCGATCCTGCCCCTCGATTCGGCGATTCAGGAAAACCTGCGCGAAACGACGACGCGCGTGCTGGCCTCGCTCACCCCGCGCGAAGAGCGGGTGTTGCGCATGCGCTTCGGTATCGGCATGAACACCGACCACACGCTCGAGGAAGTGGGCCAGCAGTTCAGCGTCACCCGCGAACGCATCCGCCAGATCGAGGCCAAGGCGCTCCGGAAACTGAAGCATCCCAGTCGGTCCCGGAAACTCCGCAGCTTTCTCGACCAGTAGAAGCCGGACCTCCAACAGCCTGTTTAGTGACGCCGTGCGGGACTCCCGCGCGGCGTTCTCGTGCACGGCGGGTGAGTCGCCTGACACACGCTATGCGTGTGTAACGGTCAAGAAAAAAAATTCGCCGCCTGACGCAAAATTTTCGTTGACCCCACCCCTCCACCTACGTCAGATTGTGTTGGCTGGCAAAAGGGCCACTAGATATAGTAAGGCTCTCCAGAGCAGAACAAAGCATCATTGAAGCACTGGCGTCACGCAGGTGGCGGCGGCTGTCAGGGCGCGAGCGTCCTGGGTGTTCCTGTCTCTGGCCGGCGGAACGCAGATCGAGTGGAAGAAGAAAGGGACAGGCAATGAAGATCGAGCGCAAGTTCACGACGGAAGGCCAGGATGCCTATGCGGCGCTGAACTTCACCACCACGGTGTCCGAGATCCGAAACCCGGACGGGACGGTCGTGTTCCGCAACGACCAGGTCGAAGTGCCCGAGGGTTGGAGCCAGGTCGCCTCGGACGTGATCGCGCAGAAGTATTTTCGCAAGGCCGGGGTTCCCGCCCGCCTGAAGCGCGTGGCCGAGAAGGACGTGCCGGAGTTCCTGTGGCGCTCGGTTCCCGATGAGCCGGCGCTGGCCGAACTGCGCAAGGAAGACCGCAACGTCGGCGAGACCTCGGCGCGGCAGGTCTTTGACCGGCTGGCTGGTGCCTGGGCCTATTGGGGCTGGAAGGGCGGCTACTTCAGCAGCGAATCCGACGCCCGCGCCTATTTCGACGAAATGCGCTTCATGCTGGCCGCGCAGATGGGCGCCCCCAACAGCCCGCAATGGTTCAACACCGGCCTGCATTGGGCCTACGGCATCGACGGTCCCAGCCAGGGGCATTTCTACGTCGACCCCTTCACCTACAAGCTGGTGAAGTCGAAATCCGCCTACGAGCATCCGCAGCCGCATGCCTGCTTCATCCAGTCGGTCAGCGACGATCTGGTCAACGACGGCGGCATCATGGACCTCTGGGTGCGCGAGGCGCGGCTTTTCAAGTACGGTTCCGGCACCGGCACCAACTTCTCCAGCCTGCGCGGCGAGGGCGAGCGGCTTTCGGGCGGCGGCAAGTCCTCGGGCCTGATGGGGTTTCTGAAGATCGGCGACCGGGCCGCCGGCGCGATCAAGTCGGGCGGCACCACCCGGCGCGCGGCCAAGATGGTGATCTGCGACATGGATCACCCGGATATCGAGCAGTTCATCAACTGGAAGGTGATCGAGGAGCAGAAGGTCGCGTCGCTGGTGGCGGGCTCGAAAGCGCATGAGCTGAAACTGAACGAGATCTTCGCCGCCATCCGGCAGTGGGACGGCTCCAGCGAGGATGCCGTGGACCCGGGCAAGAACCCCGCACTGAAGGCCGCAATCAAGTCGGCCAAGAAGGCGATGATCCCCGACACCTACACCAACCGCATCCTGCAGTATGCGCGGCAGGGCTATACCTCCATCGAGTTTCCCACTTACGACACCGACTGGGATTCGGAGGCCTATGTCACCGTCTCGGGCCAGAACTCCAACAACTCCGTCCGCGTCACCGACGCCTTCCTTAAGGCCGTGCGCGACGACAGCGACTGGGAACTTCTGCGCCGCACCGACGGCAAGGTCGCCAAGACCATCAAGGCCCGCGACCTCTGGGAGCAGGTGGGCCACGCCGCCTGGGCCTGCGCCGACCCCGGCATCCAGTTCCACGACACCGTCAACGCCTGGCATACCTGCCCGGCAGATGGGGCGATCCGCGGCTCCAACCCCTGCTCGGAATACATGTTCCTCGACGATACCGCCTGCAACCTCGCGTCGATGAACCTGCTGACCTTCTTCAAGAACGGCCGGTTCGACGCCGACGCCTACATCCACGCCACGCGCCTCTGGACCGTTACGCTGGAGATCAGCGTGATGATGGCGCAGTTCCCGTCGAAGGAGATCGCGCAGCGGTCCTATGAATTCCGCACTCTGGGCCTTGGCTATGCCAACATCGGCGGGCTCCTGATGAACATGGGCCTGGGCTACGACAGCGACGAAGGCCGTGCCCTTTGCGGCGCGCTGACGGCGATGATGACCGGCATCTCCTACGCCACCTCGGCCGAGATGGCGCGCGAACTCGGCGCCTTCCCGGGCTTCGACAAGAACCGCGACCACATGCTGCGGGTGATGCGCAACCATCGCCGCGCGGCGCATGGGCTGGGCGAGTATGAGGCGATCAACGTCAACCCGGTCGCCCTCGATGCCGCCAACTGCCCCGATGCCCGGCTGGTCGACCTGGCCCGCGCCGCCTGGGACGAGGCGGTGGCGCTGGGCGAGGCGCACGGCTACCGCAACGCGCAAGCCACCGTCATCGCGCCCACCGGCACGATCGGTCTGGTCATGGACTGCGACACGACCGGCATCGAGCCCGACTTCGCACTGGTCAAGTTCAAGAAACTCGCCGGCGGCGGCTATTTCAAGATCATCAACCAGTCGGTCCCCGCCGCCCTGCGCAAGCTCGGCTACACCGAGGTACAGATCGCCGAGATCGTCGCCCATGCCGTCGGCCACGGCAGCATCGGCCAGGCCCCGGGGATCAACCACACCGCGCTGATCGGCCATGGCTTTGGCGAGTCCGAGATCCGGAAGATCGAGGCCGCCCTGCCCTCGGCCTTCGACATCCGCTTCGTCTTCAACCAGTGGACACTGGGCGAGAAGTTCTGCCGTGAAGCCCTCGGCATACCGGCCGAAAAACTCAACGATCCGACCTTCGACCTGCTGCGTCACCTGGGCTTCACGAAGGCGCAGATCGAGGCGGCGAACGACCATGTCTGCGGCACCATGACGCTGGAGGGCGCCCCCCACCTGAAGCCCGAGCATTATTCGGTCTTCGACTGCGCCAATCCCTGCGGCAAGACCGGCAAGCGCTACCTCTCGGTCGAAAGCCACATCCGCATGATGGCCGCGGCGCAAAGCTTCATCTCGGGCGCCATCTCCAAGACGATCAACATGCCGAACTCGGCCACGATCGAGGAGACGCTCGCCGCCTACGAACTCAGCTGGTCGCTGGGCATCAAGGCCAACGCCCTCTACCGCGACGGCTCCAAGCTGTCGCAACCGCTGGCCGCCGCGCTGGTCGAGGATGACGACGAGGCCGAGGAGATCCTCGCCACCGGCAGCGCCCAGGAAAAGGCGCAAGTGCTGGCCGAGAAGATCGTCGAGAAGATCATCGTCAAGGAGGTCGTCCGCCGCCACCGCGAGAAACTTCCCGAACGGCGCAAGGGCTACACCCAGAAGGCCATCGTCGGCGGGCACAAGGTCTACCTGCGCACCGGCGAATACCACGACGGCAAGCTGGGCGAGATCTTCATCGACATGCACAAGGAAGGCGCGGGCTTCCGGGCGATGATGAACAACTTCGCAATCGCTGTCAGCGTCGGCCTGCAATACGGTGTTCCGCTTGAAGAATTCGTCGATGCCTTCACCTTCACCAAGTTCGAGCCGGCGGGCATGGTCCAGGGCAACGAGGCGATCAAGAACGCGACCTCGATCCTCGACTACATCTTCCGCGAACTGGCGGTCAGCTACCTCGACCGAACGGATCTCGCGCATGTGAAGCCGCAGGGCGCGGCTTTCGACGACCTCGGCGGCGGCGAATCCGAGGGCGTGCGGAACCTGAACGAACTGAGCGAGGATGCCACCAGCCGCGGGCTCGAGGTTCTGCGCCAGATCAGCTCCACCGGCTATCTGCGCAAGCGCCTGCCGCAGGAACTCGTCGTGCTCCAGGGCGGCAACACGACCCGCGCGCTCGATGTCTCGGCCCTGTCGACCGACGGCAACGTCGCCGTCGCGCTCCACACCGAGACCTCGACCGAGGCGCTGTCCGTCGCCACGCTCGATCCCCGCGCCAAGGCCCGGATGCAGGGCTACGAGGGCGACCCCTGCGGCGAATGCGGCAACTACACGCTGGTGCGCAACGGCACCTGCATGAAGTGCAACACCTGCGGCGGGACGAGTGGGTGTAGCTGAAGCGACGCGGGACCATTCGCGGCGGCAGGGGCACCCTGCCGCCGCGTGCCATTCTGCCCGCAGGTCCGGTCGGGGGCCGCCCCCGCGGCGCGGTTCAAGCAAACGCGACGTCGCATGAAGCCCCTGATCGCCGACCGGCAAACCGGGCAATCGCGGTCGTCGGTTTCTTGTTTCCGTCGCGTTATCGCGCGATGATCCGATATTGCGCTGCTTCGGAATTCCCGTAAGTAAACTGCTCAAGTCTGGGAAAACGGTGCTTTGCCCAAGCCGCGCATTCGGTTCCCCATCAAGGACGAGGAGCGCGTGACCCAGTTTCCCAATCAAACCGTTTTTGACAACGCAAGGCATTTCAGCCGATTGATGAACGCGCTCAGCGCCGCGCTGCTGACCCGCCGCAGCCTGCGCCATGAGATCTTCTTCTCCCTCGGCGCCATCGTCGTGGCGACGCTTCTGCGGCAGGCTCTGGACGGGGTATTGCCACCCGGCTTTCCCTTCCTGACCTTCTTTCCGGCGGTCATGCTGACCCTCGTCTTTTCCTCCATCCGGTCGGGGATCGTGGTGGCGGTGGTGTGCGGCTTCATCTCGTGGTTCTGGTTCATCGCACCTTCCGGGCAGTTCAGCCTGTCCGGCGGCGCGCTGCTGGCGATCGGCTTCTACGTCCTGATCACCACGACGGATATCCTGTTCATCACCGCCGCGGTCTGGGCGCTGGAGGAATTGACCAAGTCGCGCGAACGGGCGTCGAACCTGGCCCATGCCCGTGCGCTGATGTTCTCCGAACTGCAGCACCGGATTTCCAACAACCTGCAGACCGTCGCGGCGCTTCTGCGCCTGCAAAGCGCGCAGACCAAGGATGAGGAGGCGCGGCGCGCCATGAACGCCTCGCAGTCGCGCATCCGGTCGATCTCGCGCCTGCAGCGACGCCTGCATTCGCCGGACCTGCAGACCCTCGATGCCGCCGACTACCTGCGCGAGGTGCTTCAGGACACGCTGGAAGTCGCCAGCGAGGGCAAGGTGGCGATGAACTTCACCGCCGACCATCTGGAACTGCCGAACGAGGCGGCCATTCCCCTCGGCCTCATCGCCGGCGAACTGATGATGAACGCGATCGAACACGGGCTGGCAAACGCCGATTCCGCACGGGTCGACGTCTCGCTTCAGGTCGGCGCCACAGATGAGGCCGGCATGACACCCGCCGTGCTGGAACTGCGCGATTCCGGCCCCGGCCTGCCGCCGGATTTCGAACTCGACAGCGCCGACAGCCTCGGCCTGACGATCTCGCGCCAGTTCGCGATGGTCCTCAACGGCGATCTGGACCTCAGCAACGGCCCGAACGGGGGCGTCGTGGCGCGCCTGCGCTTTGCCGTCGCGCCCGCCGACAGCGTCCGGTTCCTCGATGACGCCGACACCCCCGCACCCGAACCCTGCGCGAAGTCCGCCTGACCCGACCGCTCCGCCGCAGGACCCGGCAACCCGCCGCCCTGCCGATCCGCCGGCCGGCGACAACCGCGCCACCAAACGACCTGCCCGCCGGGGGACCCACCGCCCGGCACCCCGTTGCGCGACCAGGGCTTCCAGCGTTCGTTACTGCCATACGCTTGCCATACGCTTGCCATACGCTTGCCATACGCCTGCCAGCCGGATTCCAGCA
>NZ_JADDJF010000090.1 GCF_017811755.1 Pararhodobacter sp. SW119
GGGCACCTCGATTTTTGACTTTTCCCGATTACGCGGAGCGGGCTCAACGGTTTGAGCCGGCATGATGCCGCCGGTCGGCGTCCTCGCGTGTTAAGGGGTCTTCGATGCTCGGCCTGTCAGGCGCAGCGTTTCGTGCCTCGCGGCCTGATTTCCGTGCCCCGTGGTCATGCCGGGCACGCCCATCTTCGACAGTTTCGGGCAGAAAAAGCAGTGCGACTGGCGAGTGCGCTGATGTAGTTGGGGGCACCCGATCTTCCAGCCCAAGCCCCAGAAAGCGCATGAACGACAGCGGGTCGCGCACCTGATACTCGATCTGGTCGTCGGACAGGTTGTAGAGCGCGCTCAGCACCAGCGTGTTGAACATCAGCACCGCATCCATGGGCTTGCACCCCGCACGCGAGTTGCGTTCCGCCTCACGCTTGCGCCAGACCCGTTCCAGGGTCGGGCGGAACTCATCCCAAGGCACGACGGCGTCGAACTCAACCAGGGGGTCCCTCTTGGCGTCCAGGCTCGCGTAGCGATCTGAAAGATCGAAGAAACCCATCTGCGCCATCATCACACCCCAGCCGCGCAACACCCCGGCCGTCATAATGCGGCGGCAAGGACAGGGCAATTCTTAGAGGTGCCCTAGATTGATCATCGTCTTTCGCTCACTTCCAAAAAGCTTCGATAGGCTTCGTCGACTTTGGAAGTCGACTCGAGTATCTTCTTTAGGAAGCGCTGTTCAAATTGGCGCGCCTGTTCATCGCGCCATTGATCAGAGACTTTCTCCCACTCACTTGTAATTTTTGAGGCGCTACGCATATCTCGACCTTAGAACGCGTGCAGGGACGTGAGACCAACCTAGCTCCTTCGCAATCAGGATGCGGTGTCGCCCCGACGTGATGCCCATTTTACCAATTTCCTTCTCCCGTTGTCCATCCAAAACGATTACATCGCTCGTACCAAAACTCCCAAGCATGCACTCGTAGGCGAAGCGCGGTGTCGTCGACATGGAGTCGCGCTCCTCCGCCCTACTAGCTGCAAAATCATCTGCCGTTAACGATGGGTTCTCGTCCAAAGCTGGCAGCACAGAATCTCGAAAGACCTGCATCATCGCTTTCATTTCAGCATGTGGTGCCTTCTTGAACTCCAAGTCGTTCGGCAAGAGCGCTTCGTCGATTTCATTAATGGGCACCCATTGCATCTTTCGTGGCAAAGGAGGCAGCCTGCTGCTCGATTGAAAAGAACGATCAGAGCTCGTGTGTTCTGCACTGTTACTCCGCGGAGCTGGAGCCGCTGATTTGGCTGCGGGCGCAGCTAGACTCGATTCGCCGGGAATTGTTATCGCTCTATATTGGCCGCCGGCCGTGATCCGCTCACACAGAAACGCTTGACCAGCAGCGAATGCGTCACTCAAGGATTGCGTCTCGGTGTTGAGCACTTTCAGGAATTGGCTCGCGGCATCTTCAACACTTCGTAGCTGTTGTCGTGCCTTACGAACTTCAATCTGTGCCTCATCTACAGCGTCCTGCTCAAATTGTTTGCTTTCGTCATCGGATCCGTTTCGCAGGTTCTCAATCGCCACCGTCAAGGTAGCTTCCCGATCCTCAAGCGTCGCGCGCGACTGAGCAACTTCCTGGGAGATCATCCGTCTCATTTCCTCGAACTCAGCTGCGGCGCTCACCTCGGCTGTACGTAGTTCGCCCTGAAAATCAATCAGGACCTCCAATGAGACCAGGTAGGCCGATGACACTGTTCACCGTCCTAAAAATGCGTCGGCTGCGGCCGCCTTGCGCCTCAGAAAATCAGAGTAATGATCCATCTGAAATTCAAGGCGTGTCAGCGCCAGGTCGAACTTGGTGTGCCTTGCGACAAATGCTTGATATTTGCCATCATCCCAGAAGGCCTTTAGATCTTCAACTTGTTGGTTCTGGAGGCTCCGCCTGTTTGAACAGAGCCTGCGAATTTCCCTTAGCTCACTTTCGAACTGACGTAGTCTTTCCGGTGTGATGTCGATCTGAGCCATTCTCAACGTCCAATGCTATACAGTTTTTCGAGTGCTTCGGCATCCCGATTAAGTTCGTTGATCGTCCTCTGACACTGCTCCATGTAGTCTTCGAGGGACATCAGGACCTTTGAGACCTCGTCCTTGAAAGCAAAGTATTGATCGTCCTTCCAGCCCTCGCCAAGCATTGCAAGGCCATGATCTAAGCGCGTCAAAGTCTCATACCAGAAAGCCCTATTCTGCGTTAGCTGATCGCAGAACACGCGCAGTTTTGCGGGATCGTTTCTAATCTTTTCCATCTACTAGCTCCTAGCGCCAATCCATGTTTCACGTACTTCTTTACTCAGCTTGACGAGCCATTCCGTATCTGGCGGAAGGAACGGACGTATCTGTGTGAACACACCCACCTTCTCGTCATCGTAGCATATCATTCGATTACCGCGACTTAGCTTGGACGCAACTGTATCGTCAAACAACCGCATCGAGTCGCTTGAGGACATTGGTCCTGACAGCCGCTGCCCAAGTTCGTTCATCGCCTGACTGTCGAGGATCTTCGCTGCGTTCTGAGGTGTGTCGCACCATATGATTGTATGAACGCCGAATTCTGGACCTTCGCGAAGAATCTTTTTGAGGTTGCCGTGGACAGACTCCTCGTTGTTACCTCCAAGGAAAAACCCGCTATCAGACTGGCGCAAGTCCCGAGCACGCTGTATCCCGAAAAGAAAGAAAAATACCTTTGTTAGATGTTTCGAACCTTCGGCATTGACACGGGATTCAACCTCTGAGGCCAGACCTTTGACGAGCCCTTCGATTTCCCTTCGCGAATATACCGTCAGCGGGTGTGGAAAGGTCTCCTCAAATATTTCCGGATGTTCGGCCCAGTCAGCATCGGCCGACGAAAGATCGACAAAATGGATCACTACTGACTCTGGGGTCTCTTGCGCGGCTATTGAAAGCAAAGCGGCGTACGCGGCGCCAAACGCGATCTTCTCATCGCGATCAAGAATGAGGACGTTCGCCCCACTCTGCCGCTTGAGCTCGATAGCGTGCGTGGGAAGCATGGCTATGGGTTCGCCCACCCAGAGCCTTGTCGGACCTGTGCCACCAAGTGCCGGCCAGCCTTTGAAAGCGCTATTTAGTGTGCGACAAAACTCCAAGCTTGCGGGCTCGTTACCCTCAAACACAAACGGGCCATCCTTGATTTCCTGGTCTCCTTCAAAAACCTCCAGAGCACGCTTGCGAAGTGCTTGAAGGCGAGTGATCCGCTCCTCAGGTTGTAGGAGTGCTGTTTGAAAGACGTTGTTTCCTTCAACCAACCCGTTCTTATCATTGTATATTGCTTCGCCAGCGCGATCCAACAAGCGGGCAGCGGTATTGTCATCTGCAAGAATGAGACGGGAATCGGAATCCGAGCACTGCATCGCAATCCTTACGCCGATTTGCTCGAGAATAGATCTCGGCAGCTGGACGCCGGAGATTGATTGAGAAGCAAGGATCAGGTGCATCCCGAAACTGCGTCCCTGTCGGACAATGCGCTCAATTCTTCCGACAGCCTCACGCGACGACGTATCTTCATCGACGAAGAGCTCGTGAAACTCGTCTACGATCAAGAGAATACGTGGAAGAGGGGCTTCAGAAAAATCGCGATACGCCGGGAGATCCTGAACGCCCGCATCTCGAAAAAGATCACCACGACGGGTAAGCTCCGCGTCCATTCCCTTCAAGACGCTGAGCCCAAACTCCTTTTCACTCTCAATAGCAACTACGGAAGCATGAGGAAGTTTGTGAGTGGCATAGTCCTTGAACTCAACGCCCTTCTTGAAGTCTACAAGCATGACTTGAAGGTCTTTTGGTGAGTATAGCTCTGCCATGCTCATTATCAGCACGTGAAGTAGGTTACTCTTGCCAGAGCCTGTCTTGCCCACGAGAAGCGCATGGTGAGCGGTCGTGCCTTTTTCCCCCAGCACCAACTGCTGCAGTTTTCGAGCGCCGGTTGGTCCAAGCGGTGCTCGCAATGAATGAGAGTTCCTGGCCTGCCATCGGCCCGAAATACCCTGCAGGCCACTGAGGTTCTCATCGAACACGCGTTCGATCATTTTGTCATACGGAACCTCGACCCTTGCACCATCACCCGCCGCTCGGCCGTGAGAAGACACGATTTCCGCTCCATGCGAAGGATCGACTGCCTTACTAAATTGAAAATAAAGGGCTGGAAGGCGTAAACTTCGGGAGGACACCAGACAAAGATGGCCATTCTCAAAACGAAATGTGTTTGCGGTCTTTAGCAGCGTGTCTATCTTGGTTCCGTATGGAGGTTCTTTGCTATCGTCACGTACAAGGCATACATGCACGCCGCACCGTGGACCATTTTCCATGATGCGTTCCAGTGCAAGAACCGAATCCGTATCAAAGTTCTCTGGAAAACCATGGATAAGGACAAACCGGAAAGGTTCGGCTATCGCCCCGGCCGCTTCATTGTACTCGTCAATCGTCTGGTAGTCGGACCTCAAGTACTTCTGAACAACTCCTTCGATATGCTCCACTATCTTTTCTAGTTGCTCTTTAATCTGTCTTTTGTTGGTCCAGACTTTATTGCTGATGAGCTTCTCGTCATAGTCGGCGAGTTCATGAAAAGACGAAAAGTTTTGTCCGAGACCGATCGGGTCAATCATCAGAAATCGAACGCTACCGGGTGGGTAAAGGCGCAATATCTCGAAGACAAGGGAACTCAGCCCTTTTGCAATTCGTGTTTGGTCCGCTGGGCCACCCTGAAAGACGATGTGGCTTGCTGCCTTTCTGTCGAATACCCAGGGAACGGAAATATCTCGTAGTCTTGTCCGAAAGGTTTTCGCTATCGGCGCCACAGTTGCCCCCCATTACTACCCAACAAATGATTGGCCCCAATTTTTGTATTCATTGTGGGCGCACCTCACGCACATCCACTTCCTTTAGTGGGTCGATGCCAATTTCTACGCACTCGCGAGCCCATCGACTCAGTTGGTCAGTTTCCTTGGCAAGATTTCGAGAGGCGGCAAAAGCCTGAAGTTCGAAACCATTGATTTTAAGCGCAGCAATAAAGGCGTCGAGTGCTTCACGCCTATCACCCTGATCCCAGAGAACATTACCCTTCTTCACAAAGCACGAGGCATATGTATTGCAAACTTCGGAATCATTAGGATGGATTTCGTATGCCTTGGCAGCGGTCTTGGTGGCTTTTTCTGGGTCATTTAGGGACAGTAGCGCCCGAGTAAGAACACAATGCGCTTTGACAAATTCTGGAAACTGTTCAACGCAATCGCTGAGCAAGATTAGCGCTTCTCGCTTTTTTTCTCCATCTTGTGCCGCATCCGCGTCTTGAAACATGGCCATTGCCATATCGAAGAGCATCTCGGCTTGGCCATGCCGGTCGATCCTTGGACGAATGTTGGGCGCGGCAGAACTCTCTCCGCGCCCTGAAACACCGCTTGAGACTGACCCGTTGACAACATGGTTTTGATCGACGGCTTTCATCGAAAGCCGCACTTTACCGCGATCATCGAAGCCCAAGAATTTTACCCAGACTTCCTGACCCTCTTTCAAGACATCCGAGGGGTGATTTAGGCGTCGATTTTCGATTTGGCTGATATGGACCAGTCCATCGCGCTCACCGAAGAAGTTTACGAAAGCGCCAAAATCGACAATCTTGGTAATTCGCCCTCTATATATCTCACCCTCGATTGGGTCCTTTTGCTTCGGATCGTCACTTGAGGCATGTGGATCCTTTGGCTTCGAATCGTGACTAGCGGCAGAGCCCTTTGACCGTTCACTTCTTGCGATAGCGGAGAGGCTTGCGGCGCCCAGAACAGCGAACTGCGTTCCCAATGCTGTGGATCTGTTCTCGCTTGCCTGCTCTGATGAGCTTTGGGGTCGGCGATGGAACAGGTGCTCGTTCAGTTCCTGCCACTTCTGGGACAGTTTCGATAGTCGATCTGCAAGGCTTGCAAGTTCAATGTCGGTAGCCTCTACCGTATCATCAAAGTTCTTCTTGACCAAGTGAAACCTGTCGTCTTCGACTTTAGATTGATTCGCATACTCCTTCTGAGCAGATGCATCACTGTCAAATTTTTCCTTACGGATGTTTGCGAATTCGGTCTCAGCGGCGTTGACGAGCCGTCTTATTGCGCCTGCGCTTCTATTGATCTTTGATCCATAGACTACAAATACGCCGAGGGCGACCAGCCCACCAATTCCCAGTCCCGCAACGAACGAAACGCCCGAAAGCCAAGAGATTACAACGGCGCCGGCTGCGCTCCACCAAGCGATGTTCGAATATGACTTAAATGAGTCTTTTGTGAGTTCCGCTTTTGCTCGCTGCGCGTCGGATTGGGCGGAGCTAAAACTGGAAGGTCCTGGCACGGAAGAGCTCGCGTCGGAAAAGACACTTTCTGGAGATCGATTTGATACGCTGACAACTGTTTCTTTGACCTGATCAGCCAGATCTCCAAAGCTAGACACTGCGGAAATAACAGAGGATGCCCGTGCTACAAAGCTCGATCTGTTCGCGTCCAGTTTCGACTGATATGTGCTTTTGAGCGTGTGGTTGATTTTGGTGTGCTTTCTCTCCTCGGCATCGAATGCGCGGGCAAGTTCCTCCAAGGCCGTTTCGCAATTAGCGGCATCTTGGAGTGCGGCCAAAAGCTGTGCAGGTCTGACACCATTTGATTCCAGCATAGCATCAATCTCATTTAATGCCTCTTGGAAGTGTTGTTGACTTGTCGTTAGCGCTGCATTCGCGCAGTTGACTTCCTGTGTGAACTCAGTTTTCTGCAATAACGTCCCCAATGTTTCGTCAGCCGATATTCCCCAAGTTGCTTGCCCTTTGAGGTTGCGCCGACACTCCCAAAGTGGCCTGCGGTTTGAGGTCAAGATCGCCTGACGAGCCCGTGAGGTCAACCGATTTTCGCTCCGGACAGCGCTTGGCTGTTGATTGTCAGTGGGAACTTTCCCGGTATTGTCACCGGGATCTGACCCGC
>NZ_JADDJF010000091.1 GCF_017811755.1 Pararhodobacter sp. SW119
TGGGGGCGATAGGGGAGCCGCTTGCGAAGTCGCGACTTGCTTGGGGTACACCCCGCGGCCGAGGCGTTATGCTCTCCGCCTCACTCGAAAATCGCTCGGCGAGCAAGGCAGATTTGCGGGTGCCGATTTCGGTGATCGCTTTGACCCTCGTCTCGGTATCGGCAACGATGGCGCCCAGGACGGCCGCGCACATGGATTGGAAGTCTGGACTATCAGATGCTCGGCGCTGGCGATGCAGCGGGCGCGAACGACGATCCCGCACCCGAAGCGAATCGCGGCGCTCAGGCGACGGGGTCGAGCGCCTCGGGCTCAAGATACGGACTTTTACTCCGCGACAGTCAGATCACCCGACCGTTTCCGCTGTCCATTTTGTCTCCGGGATTCACAGGAGACTACAGCATGAAAGTTGCCCTCATCGGCGCCTCCGGCAATGTCGGCCAGCGCCTCCACAGCGAACTCCTCTCGCGCGGTCACGACGTGACGGCCATGCCGTGCAGGCCCTGATCCGCATCGGGTCCCGGGTGCGAACACGGCGATGCTGGCATCACAAGGTGGGCTGACTTAGCAAGCGTTCACTGCATCGCGCTTTCAGTCCTTATCCCGCCCAATCGTTCGGTCCGAGCGAGTTGGCCATGAAGAGCATCGCTCTTCGCAACTCATCCCTTGTTATAGAGCCGCCGAGACCGACGCGAACATGCTCGTCTGGGGGGCCGAGGACGGTGAATGCGTCCGACGGCATGATCCCGATGTGCCTGCCTCCCATCCGCCCCATCAAATCTGCGCGGCCAGACCCCTCGGGCAGACACAGCCAGATGTTGAATGCGTTTGGGTGGGATCGATAGTTGAACCCGGAAAGCACCTCCACCGCGATCGCCTGGCGCGCCGCGCTTTCGCTCCGAATGAAGCGGCGGATCGCTTCCGCCGTTCCGTCATCGATCCAGCGCGTGACCAGCGCCGACGAGATTGGTGACGCCATAACTGCGGTGCTGCGCAGGGCGTGCCCCAGTGCCAGTGCGCATCGGCTGGATGGAACCGCCGTGTAGGCGAGGCGCAATCCGGCGCCGAGACACTTCGAAAGTCCGCCGACATACCAGGTGAGCTCGGGGACGCTGCACGCAATCGGGTCGGGAGAATTCAGAGGAATGAACCCGTAGGCATCGTCCTCGATCAAGTTCAGCCCGTGCTGGCGCATGACCGTGGCGATTTCTGTCCGGCGGGAGGCTGGTATGGTCAACGTCGTCGGATTGTGCAGCGTGGGGGTGAGGTAGAGCGCCTTGGGTTCGTGCTCGCGAATTGCGTGGTCAAGCGCAGAGGGATCGATCCCCTCCGCATCCATCGGCAGCCCGACAAGCTTAAGGTGGAGCCGCGCTGCGATCGTGCGCAGACCGGGATAGGTTACGCTCTCGCAGAGGATTGTGTTGCCGGGTTCTGAGAGGATTGAGAGGATCGCGACCATGGTAGCGTGCGCACCGGGAGTGATTGCCACCCGATCCTGCTGCGGGCTAAGGCCGCGTTCGGTCAGCCAGGCCAATGCGGTAGTTCTGTCGCGGTCGCTTCCAAGCGGCGACTGGTAACGAAGTAACGGGACCAAGTTCGCGCCGACATAATCGAGGCCGGAGCGCATCCGGCGGATCAATTGTTCGTCGCGCGGCTCGGGCGGCATGTTCATCGCCAGATCCTCGTCGCGGGCGCGCAGAGGATCAGGCTCCGCCACAAGAATCGTGGCGTGGCTGACGAATGTGCCACGTCCGACGTGGCTCTTCACGAGACCGCGCTTCTGCGCCTCGGCGTAGCCGCGAGAAATCGTGGTGAAATCCATGCTCAGACGCTCGGCGAGCTGGCGCTGCGGCGGCAGGCGATCGCCCGGCTTCAGAACCCCGGCAGCCAGGTCACGCGCAACGGCATCCGCAATCGCGAGGTAGCGGGGTTTTCCGTCAGTTGAAAGCTCAGGGTCCCAGCTGATCATCGGCATGCCTCCTTTACTCACTCTATAACACATTAGTCTGGACTATTGATCGCATATTGTACTGGAAAAGATAGCGTCAAGTCGAGCAAATATCCTAACTGTTCTTAGCGGGCACTGCGCCAAGATTTCTACCATCATTTGTCCAATCAATGTGCCTTGATTTTTCCTTCAATACATTCTATGTAGGTGTCTACCCACCCTACGCTGAGTCGAGAGGACAGAGGAATGAACACATCCGCGAACGAAACGAACACCGCCGAGAGAGCGACCAAGCTTGCTGTCTTGAAGGGCCTTCGCGGGCGGTGCCCGGCATGCGGAGAGGGCAAGCTCTTCGCGCGCTACCTCAAGGTAACCGACGCCTGCTCGGTCTGCGGCG
The DNA here is from genome assembly GCF_017811755.1 of Pararhodobacter sp. SW119. Taxonomy (GTDB): domain Bacteria; phylum Pseudomonadota; class Alphaproteobacteria; order Rhodobacterales; family Rhodobacteraceae; genus Pararhodobacter. The sequence goes on from NZ_JADDJF010000091.1 coordinate 2,343, forward strand.
AGGAGTTGCATCATCATCGCGCCGATGACGGTCCAGCCTTTCTTACGATACTCATTGTAGGGAAGCTTGTCGCCATCGTCTTTCCGCTCTTTTTCGGGCTTATGATGGATGAGCCGCTGATGGTCGCTCTCGGTCTGTGCGCCGCCGCAACGGCGCTGGCTCTCTTAGTGCTGCCGCGCATGAAGGGGCTCATGGTAGGCTTTCAGTGGGCAAAGCGAATGCACGGGTTCGGCCGTCCGGCAACCTGACTCGCCGCTCAGGCGATGCACGTCCACCCGGAATCATCCACCGTCCCGCGAACACAGGGAGTTTGGCGTCGACAGTTCATGATAGAGCGCTCACGGTCAGTGGAGCCTCGATTTCGATAGAACCGATCCTGTCGCCAAACTGAGTGAGCATCTTCTTCCAGACATCGCGGACGAACTTCAGTTCGGTGATCATGGAGCAGCCTCGCTTCGGGGGAACCCCGAAGATTGGCTGGCTTCTCCTAACCGGAAGCGACTACGTCATAGCGCGGCCGAGGGCTTCGCGAGTCAAGCAGGCTGAGCGTTCCCGACAGCTGCTTTTTCGCGTGGATAATTGGAAACTATTTTAACGGGGGAAGAAAGTTGAATACGGCCACCGACAGTTTCTTCCTGTCCCACCCTGACCCGATGTGGGTCTACGACCTGGACACGCTCCGCTTTCTGGCTGTCAACAATGCCGCTGTCGCCAAGTACGGGTATTGCCGCGAGGAATTCCTCGCGATGACGATTGCCGATATTCGCCCGGAAGAAGATCGATCCGCGCTGACGGCAAGTGTCTCGGCGACCACGGAAGGGCGTAACGAAGCAGGGGTCTGGCGACACCTCCTGAAATCCGGCGAACTCATCTATGTCGAAATCATCGGCCACACCATCGACCATGATGGGCGTCGCGCGGAATTGATCGCCGCGCGTGATGTCACCGAACGCGTCGAATCCACGCGTGCGCTTGAGCGGGCGAAGCGGATGCTCGAAATCGCGGGAACGTCTGCAAAGTTTGGGGCCTGGCGATACGATGTGGCAGCCGATAGACCGGAGTGGTCCGCCGAGACCGCCCGTATTCACGATGAACCGGACGGATTTTCGCCCAGGATCTCTGATGCCATCGGCTATTACGCTCCTGAGCACCGGGACCGAATCGCGACCCTGTTTCGGGAGTGCATCAATCACGGTCAGCCGTTTGATGAGACACTCCAGATCATCACTGCCAAAGGGCGCCGGATCTGGGTGCGAGCGACCGGGGAAGCGGAACGTGACGAGACTCGCCAGATCATTGCTGTTCAAGGGTCTTTTCAGGACATCTCGGAACTGGTGACGATGCGCAAGCGAGCCGAGGAATCCGAGAGGCTGCTGGCAATTGCAGGGCGTGCGGTCAAGCTGGGCGGCTGGCGCGTGGATCTCACCCGTCAAAAGGTGATTTGGACGGACGGCACCGCGGCCATTCACGAATTGCCGCCCGGCACGCCCCCGACGCTCAAGGATGGTGTCGATTTCTTCGCACCCGAAGAGCGCGACTCGGCGCGCAAGGTCTTTGAGGATTGCGCCGAACACGGAGTTCCATTTGATGACTTCCGCGATCTGATTACGGCCAAAGGAAATCGCGTTCGGGTGCGCTCGATTGGCGTGCCCGTCAGAGATGAGACCGGCAAAATTGTTGCAGTGGAGGGGGCACTACAGGACATCACGGAACTGACGACAGCCCAGCGGAAGGCCGGAGAACTGGCTCGGCGTCTGGCCGAGACTCTGGAGAATATCGGCGATGCCTTCTTTACGCTCGATCGGGACTGGCGGTTCACCTATGTTAACAGCCAGGCTGAGAAGCTTCTGGAGCGCAAGCGTGACGAATTGATTGGCCTCCGGGTCTTCGATGAATTTTCCGAGTTCGCGGGCAGCGTATTCGACGCTCAATATACCCGCGCCCTCGACACTGGTGAGACCGTAAGGTTCGAACAGCGCTATGTCCCGCTCGACCGCATTTTTCGCGTCAGCGCCCATCCGATACCGAACGGGTTGGCCGTCTATTTCTCGGATATCACCGAAGAGCGGCGCCAGACCGAACAGTTGCGGCTCCTCGAGGCTGCCGCAGGACAGATCAACGATATCGTCATCATCACGGACTGCGCAGAACGCGATGCATCGGGCAACGCCACGATCACCTACGTCAACGATGCTTTCGAACGCATCACCGGCTATTCACGCGAAGAGGCGATCGGTCAGACACCGCGCATGCTGCAAGGCCCGAAAACACAGCGGTCCGAGTTGGATCGGATCAGACAAGCTGTCGAGACCAAGTCACCAGTGCGCGCCGAGTTGATCAACTACACGAAGAGCGGCCGGGAATACTGGCTGGAACTCGACATCGTGCCGCTTGCGAATGAAGAGGGATCGGTCACGCATTTTGTCGCTGTTCAGCGCGATATCACCGATCGTCGGCGCGCTGAGGAAGAGCTGCGGATCTCCGAAACGCGGTTCCGCCTGATCGCCGAGGCCTCGGGGAACGCCGCCTGGGACTGGGATATCGCGGAAGGTCGGTTGTGGTGGAGCGACGGGATGGAGCGGCAGTTTGGACATCGTCCCGATCTCGAACGCACGCTACCGAGCGTCTGGCGCGAGAACGTACATCCAGACGATGCGAAGCGGGTCGATGAGAATATCGACAAGCTTCTCACGGGAACAGACGCCGTTCATGACCACTATCGTTTCAGGCGGGCCGACGGCAGTTGGGCTGATGTCGAGACTCATGCCTTCGCGATCCGCGACGACGACGGGCGTGCCGTCCGGGTTCTTGGCAGCATGTCCGACATCTCGCAGCGCCTGGAATTGGAAGCGCGGTTGCGCCAGTCGCAAAAGCTGGAGGCTGTCGGGCAGCTGACCGGCGGCGTGGCCCATGATTTCAACAATCTGTTGACGATCATCATGGGCAATACGGAACTGCTTCAGGACAATCTTGATGAAGGCAGTCGCTTGCGGCGGTTTGCCGACATGAGCGCCATGGCGGCGGATCGCGCGGCCGAACTGACCAATCGGCTTCTGGCGTTTTCGCGCAAGCAGTTGCTTAAACCCCAGGTAATCGACGTCAATGCCGTGGTTGGCGACATCGAGGGCATGCTGCGCCGCACCCTGGGCGAGGATATCGACATCGAGATCGTTCTGGCCGACGGCTTGTGGCCTACAGAGATCGATCTGGCCCAGGTCGAAGCCGCGCTTCTGAACCTCACGATCAATTCGCGGGATGCGATGCCCGATGGCGGATCGTTGACCATCGAAACCGGGAATGCGGCGCTCGACGACGCCTATGTCTCGACCGAACCCGACTTGCGGGCGGGGGAATACGTCGTCATCGCGGTTAGCGACACTGGGCACGGCATTCCCACTGATCAGATCGCCCATGTGTTCGAGCCGTTCTTCACGACGAAGGCCATCGGTCAGGGAACGGGACTCGGGTTGAGTATGGTCTTCGGCTTCGTCAAGCAGACGGGCGGCCATGTCCGGATCTATTCGGAACTGGACGAAGGCACGACGGTCAAACTGTATTTCCCGCGGTATCTCGGCGACGATCCGGCGCAGGGCATCGACGCGGACGACGAGCCCTTGCGACGCGGACAGGAGACCATTCTGGTCGTCGAGGACGACGCGCTGATCTTGCAGCAGTTGATCGCGCAATTGACCGGGCTGGGTTACGAGGTTGTCACGGCCTCGGCGGGGCCGCCGGCGCTGGACATCCTGCGTGGGCGATCGGATGTCGACCTGCTCTTGACCGATGTGGTATTGCCCGGCGGAATGAATGGCCGCCAGATCGCCGAGGCCGCGCAGGTGATCTGCTCGGGCCTCAAGGTTCTCTATACCTCGGGCTATTCTGAAAATGCGATCGTTCATCACGGGCGGCTTGATCCTGACGTCAGCTTTCTCGGCAAACCCTACCGTCGGTCCGAACTCGCTGCGAAGGTTCGGGAAGTGTTGGATTCCTGACGGGGAATTGGCGGGCGGAGCAGGGTGGATTGCCGGAGCCGACGAGGAAACGATGCCGGGCTGATGATCGCAAGAAAGCCGCGATTCTCCCGGTCGCATGGCGTATATGCGTGGGCCTATAATGGAAGGTCGCCGGGGCAGACCGCGTGAAACCCGCCGCTTTTTCTCGAGGATAATCGGGTAAAGACCTCTGCATAATTGAGGATTCCCGCTGGTTTTCTGCTTTGGTATGGCTTGCCAGCATGATTTCCGGGGGGACGATGGACCTTTTCCTACGCGAAGCGGCTGATCGGATTGGTGATGACGATGTGCTTTCCAAGATCGATGCGCTGATCGACTGGCGGGCGATCTCACCGATTCTGACACGTGGTCTGGGGCGTTCGGGGATCGGGCCGCAGGGCTACGATCCGCTGGTGCTGTTGAAGTGCCTTTTGATCGGCCAGTGGCACGGTCTGTCGGACCCGAAACTGGAACGCGCTCTCAAGGTGCGGCTGGATTTCATGATGTTTTGCGGGCTGGGCCTGCATGCGCCGGTGCCGGACGAGACCACCCATTGCCGGTTTCGCAACGCGCTGGTCAAAGGTGGGGTTTATGATGATCTGCTGGCCGAAGTCTGCCGCCAGCTCGAACATCACGGGTTGAAGCT
>NZ_JADDJF010000092.1 GCF_017811755.1 Pararhodobacter sp. SW119
GGCTGCTGGAGCGTGACGATGGCGCAGATGGGTTTCTTTGATCTTTCAGACCGCTATTCGAGCCTGGATGCCAAGAGAGACCCGCTGGTCGAGATTGACGCTATCGTGCCCTGGGAGGAGTTCCGCCCGACGCTGGAGCGGGTCTGGCGCAAGCCCGAGGGGGAGCGCAAGTCGCGGGCCGGGCGTAAGCCGATGGACGCGGTGGTGATGTTCAAGACGCTGGTGCTGGGCGCACTCTACAACCTCTCGGACGACCAGATCGAGTATCAGGTGCGCGACCGGCTGTCGTTCATGCGCTTCCTCGGCCTCGGGCTGGAGGACCGGGTCCCCGATGCCAAGACCGTCTGGCTCTATCGCGAGGGGCTTGCGCAGGCGGGCATGGTCGAGGCGCTGTTCAAGCAGTTCGACGGGTATCTCGCGCGGCAGGGCTACATCGCGCGGGGCGGGCAGATCCTCGACGCTTCCATCGTCCCGGTGCCGAAGAACCACAACACGCGCGAGGAAAACAAGGCGATCAAGAGCGGTGAGGTGCCCGAGGACTGGGCGGAGAAGCCCGCCAAGCGGTCACAGAAGGACGTTGATGCCCGCTGGACGAAGAAGCATGGCAAGAGCCACTATGGCTACAAGAACCACGTGAACGTGGACCGCACACACAAGCTGGTGCGCCGCTACCATGTCAGCGATGCCGCCCTGCATGACAGCCAAGCGGTGGACCAGCTGCTGACACGGGACAATACCGGCGCGGGTGTCTGGGCCGATCCCGCCTATCGATCCGAGGACATGGCGGCCAAGCTCCACGCGCGCAAGCTGACGAGTCACATCCACCGCAAGGGCAAGCGCGGCAAACCGCTGACCGAACAGGGCAAGGCCAGCAACCGGACCAAATCCACGGTGCGCGCCCGGGTCGAGCACATCTTCGCGGCGCAGGCCAACGACATGGGCGGCACGCTGGTGCGCACCATCGGCATGGTGCGGGCCAAAGCAAAGATCGGGATGAAGAACCTGGCCTACAACATGCGCCGTCTCGTCCAGCTGCGCCGCCTCGACCCTTGCCCGGCGTGATCCGGGGCGCCGAAGTCAGCCCGCAAGGGCCAGTGCACGCCACGTGCCCGCCATGGACTCCGGCATCGCACAACGCGTCCGGCAGCTCCACAGCATCATCTCCGCTTCAAAGCGACGACCCGGCCCGGAGAAACCGAAAACGGTCAAAAATCGAGGTGCCCCGAAGTAGATAACCCGATAATCTGTCGCATGTGACAAAATCATATCGAGCAGTTATAGCGGGCTTGATATCAAAACCTACTTGTAGAGCACTATCCACAGATTCGATTTGTGTGAAGCCATCCCATCTATCGTCGAGGTCCCTAGTTTCTTTCCTATCTTTTAGTCCGACAATGACTTCACCGCCGTCGGCATTAGCAAGAGCAACGGCGATTTTCTGTATGCCTCGTCCGTCAACTCCACGTCCCTTGCAATCGCAAAAAATGGCTCGCTTCTCGATCCAATATTGATATAACTCATAGGAAATCTTTGTGGTTTTTAATGCAAACACCTGATCATTTTTATGCGGCCTGTGATCGTCCTACTTCACCCGTCGGTGATCAATCAGGTCCTTGCTTTTCGGCGTTTTCGGGCATTAGGGCGGCGGACCAACAAGTTGTCACACTCCGACGCATATCGCTAGAGGGCATTGGCGCTTTCCGTATTCGTATCCGGATATGATCGCGGCCGGCTCAGAGCATGGATTGGACTATCTGCGGTCTCGGCGCGAACAGTCACTTGCACATCTATAAGTGTTATGTTATAATATTGCTTGTAGTGAGTGACATGGTGATTGTGTATGCGGCTCCCGCAGAAAATGCGGGCCTTTCTCGGATTCGAGCAGAAGGCCTTGACCCCTACAGACCCGGCGATGCTCGACATCTTCGGGTCTGCCCCCACCCGCAGCGGCCTGCATTTTGGCCCGGCGTCCGCGATGCGCGTGCCGGCCGTGGCCTGCGCCGTGGGCCTGATTTCCGAGACCGTAGGCTCCCTGCCGCCGAAGCTCTACCGGCGCGCGGACAAGGCCTCCGTCCCCGAGCATCCCGCCTACGCGCTGATGCACGAGGCCGCGAATGACTGGACATCTGCCAGCGCCCTTCGGACACAGCTCACTCTGGACGCTCTTATGTGTGACGCTGGTGGTTTTGCACACGTTGTCCGGATGCCTTCTGCTGCGCGACTGCAGGCAGACCCCCGACCATTCGCCGTCGGTATCCGTGTGAATGCGGTGGCGGAGGAGCAAGGCCTCGCAGTCGTCCGGTCTGCGCAGTTGGGCTGAAACTGGTTTCAATGCGCCCACCAGATGCGCGGCGCCGGCGAACCCACTTCTTGGCGTCCCTCACGCGCAAGCTGACGCGGGAGTTAGGCTTGGACCGCGCCGCCGCCTTCGTGGCCGGCTTCTCGGCTGGCGCCGTGACGGCCGCGATCCTCGCCGACACCTATCCCGAGCGCTACGCGGCGGCGGGGATGGACTCCGGCCTCGCCCGCGGCTCGGCCCACTGCGGAATCTCGCGGTTAAAGACGATGCGTAGGGGGCACGCGCCTGACGCCCTCGACGCGCCGGCGACGGGTGTCGGCAAGCGCGCCGCTGGTGGGCGCGGCTAAGCCCCTAGCGACTGCGCCGAATGCAATGGCACCATTCTTGGTAGTGTTCTGGATCGTCGAGGAGCAGGCCGCGCCTGGTACGGCGGGCACCCGGCGGGATGCTTCACCTTCCGGAACGGCCCCGATGCCTAGGCGCATAACCGCGCCATGTCCGCGTACTTTGGGCGCGGCGGCCATTCTTCGCTCATCCCCGCACGTCCTTTGGTCTGAGTTGGAACGCAGCAGCGTCCGCCGAGTTGGCCAAAAAAGGAATGTGGCACTCTACCGGCGGGGTCCTCTTTGACCTTGAAGTTCGCGCGGCTTCCTGTCGCCAGCAAGCGGCACGTGCCTGACTATTCTCTCTACCGAATATGGAACTCCCCGATGCAAGCCGACCAAGCGATCTTTCGCCCAACCACTGACACGCGGCGCAGTAACAACGCCGATGAGTGCGCCAGTCGCGACCTACGGTTCTGGGACCGTGTCGCGTGAACGCGCGCCAGTCAGCTCAGCCCGTCCTTCGACGGGTGGCAAGTTCGGGCGCGGGCACGCCCTGGGAGGCGGCAGTCATCATCCCTGCCCGAAACGAGAGCAAGCGGATCGAGGCCTGCCTACACGCTCTCGCCGATGCCATCGCCCAGGCCGGGCGCACGGTCGGGGTCATCGTCTGCGTCAACGACACCATCGATGACACCGCGGTCAGGGCCGCAGCGGTACTGCGCGCGCGCGCGCTCCCGAACATTGTCCTTGACCTATACTTTGCGCCCGGCACCGGCGGTGTGGGGCGCGTGCGCGATCTGGGCATGAAATTGTCACAACGCATCCCGCAGCCCCCAAAGATGCTGATGACAACCGATGCCGACAGCCGCGCCGATCCCGCGTGGATTGCCGCTAATCTGACCGAATTAAGGGATGCCCACGTGGTCTTCGGCACCATCATCCCCGACGCCGAGGAACTCGCCCAGATCCGCCCCCTGCTCCCGCGGTACAGCCTTGCCGAAGAAGAGTATGCGCGAGCCGCGGTCCGGCTGGTGAACCGGCTTGACCCACTTCCGCATGACCCCTTGCCCAGCCACCGCAACCGGTCGGGCGCCAGCATTGCCCTGACGACGGAGGCACTTGGCCGGCTGGGTGGCATACCCTGGCAGCCACTATCCGAGGATCGTGCGCTTGCGCTGCGGGCCGAGGCTCTGGATCTGCGGGTACGCCATGCCTCGGCCCCGCAGGTGGTCACCTCATGCCGACTCCAGGGGCGTGCAGAAGGCGGCATGGCGACGACCTTGCGCGTCCGCTGCTCGCAGGATGACCCCTTCTGCGATGACTGGCTCGAACCCGCCGAGGCGCTGGCACGGCGCTACCGAACCAAAGGCAGGCTTCGCGCGCTCTGGCCAGCGCCCTCCCCGGTCTGGTGGCTTGCGCGCGAGCTTCTGGGACCTGCCCCCGGCCTGCAGCCCGTCCCGAGGCCCGACAGGTTCAAGACCTTCGGTGCGTTCTGGCAGAATCTGGAGGCCATTCATCCGGCGCTTCGCCGTCATCCCCTGCGGCAGAGCCATGCCGCGCGCGAATTGCCGCTATTGCTGGCCCAGCTTCGCGATAGCGAACGCACGGGATTGCAGAAGCCCGTCGATCGCAGCCAACGAGAAACAGACCATGCCCCGGCCCTCCAGTGAAACTGCCCGCATGCGCGTGCCCGTCCGCCGGCCTGAGGCCGTGTTCGCCGATATCGCACGCCGCGCCACCGCCGCCGACCGCGGCGAGAGCGACCTGCGTGCCGATATTGCGGCGTTGGTCGAAAGCGGCCTGCTGGCGTGCCTCACCCGCGCCTGCCTGCCGGGCGGTGATACCCTGGCCGCCTGCGATACGCTGCGGGCGCTCGGCCGTGCCAATCTGTCTGTCGGGCGGCTGGTCGAGGGGCATGTGAATGCGATTCGGTTGATCCGGCTTTACGGCGAGCCCGCGCAACAGGGTTCCGAGGACGATGCTGTCCTGCATGGCGTGTGGGGTGCGGATGCAGATCCACCCGTGCGCATCGCCAAGCGCTCCGGGAACGAGGTGTGGCTGAGTGGGCGCAAGAAATTCTGCTCGGGGCTGGGGGTGGTGGGCCGTGCAGTGGTGACGGCGGCCACGGACGACGACGGCGCACCGCAGATGCTGCTGATCGACGCCACCGATCCACGCCGCGCAGCTCCGGGTGACTGGCAGGTCAGTGGTATGCGCGCCACGGCCTCGGGGAGCTACGACCTCTCTGACCATCACGCCGTAATGCTGGGGCAACCTGGAGATCTTCTGCGTGAGCCGCATTTCGAAGGTGGGATCTGGCGCTATCTCGCGCTGCATACCGGTGGGCTCGAAGCGTTGGCCGAGGGGGTTCGGCGAATGTTGGGGGAACGCGCAGCGCACCCTTTGCATGCAGCGCGTCTCGTCGATCTGGTCATCGCCGCGGAGGCCGCGCGGCTCTGGCTCGAAGCCGCAGCTCTCGCGATCGAGGCCCCGCGCGCCGGCGCGCAGGCGGTGTCGCGCGTGCTAATGGCGCGTCAGGCGATTGACGCGGCCTGCCAGCAGGCCATCGCGCTTTCCGAACGGTCCGTGGGGGCCGCCGCCTTTGCCGAGGGGAATCCAATCGATCGAGTGCGGCGTGATCTGGCGTTTTTTCTGCGTCAGGCCGACCTGGACGGAAAGATGCTGCGTGTCGCCGCTGCCTTGGCTCCATCCGAACAGGTGGTGGGAGAGATGTGGTGATCGCTTCGCCCTTTCTGACGGCCGCCGCCGCCGCCGTGCCCGTCAACCCACGCGCTCTGACCGGTGGCGGCGACGAGGTGATCCTGCTCGTGCCGCATCCGGATGACGAATCCCTTGGCTGCGGGCTGGCGATCGCCGCGCTGGCCGACGCGGGGCTGCGCGTGCGGGTGGTGCTGGTCACCGACGGCAGCCGCTCGCACCCCCGCTCCACCCGTTTTCCGCCTCCTCGACTGGCACGGCTGCGCGCTCTCGAGTTGCGGCGCGCGCTACGTCATCTGATCGAAGGTATCGGACCCGCGCCAATGCAACTGGGATACCCGGACCTTTCCGCTCCGTCCGACCCCCAAACCCGCCGCGCCGCCTGCGCGCGGATCGCGCCGCTGATCGGCCCGCAGACCGGGGCGATATGGGCCAGTTGGGCAGGCGATCCGCATATCGATCACGCGTGCGTTGCCCGCCTCGCCGCGTCGTTGCATGCCGACCACCCTCATCTTGCGCGCTGGTCCTATCCGATCTGGGGCCGCTTCAAACCCTCGCTTGGTATCCCCTCTTCGAGTGAAATGGTGCTGATCCGCGCACCTGCGCTACGCGCGCGCAAGCGCAAGGCGCTGGCGGCGCATGCGTCGCAGATGACTCGCCTGATCAGTGACGATCCCGACGGCTTCGTCATGGACCCCGAGCATCAGCGGCACTTTCTTGATCACCCCGAGATCTTCATCCGCGAGCACCCGGCATGATCGGACACCGGCAGACCCATTTCGAACGCCTCTATCGCACCGATCCCGACCCCTGGAACTATGCCACCAGCCCTTATGAACAGCGAAAATATGCCGCCACTCTGGCCGGGCTGCAAAGCCCCCGGTATGCCAGCGCGATCGAAGTGGGGTGTTCGATCGGCGTTCTCAGCGCGCGACTGCGACACCGATGCGACAGGTACCTCGGGCTTGACCTGTCGCCCACGGCACTGGCGTTGGCAAAACGCCGACTGGCGCACTACCACAATGTCGCGCTGCGCCAGGTCGAAGTGCCGCGCCACTGGCCCCGGCGTCGGGCCGATCTGATCGTGCTGTCGGAGATCCTGTACTATCTTTGCCCGGCAGAGCTGTCAGTGCTGGCCCGACATATCGACCGTTCGCTCGTCTCTGGGGGCGAAGTGGTGATCGTGGCCTGGAGAAGCGATACCGCTACCGCCCTTTCTGGCCCCACCGCAACGCGACTCTTTACCCGGGCGCTGCACGGTTTGCGCCCGTTTCGGAGGCTCATCCATGCGTCAAGCGACAGTTATCTCCACCACAGCTTGATTTGCCAGCCCGACCCGCAAAGGCGGACGATACCGCCCTCGGCTGTAAAGCTATCGGGGTGCGCCCAGGGCTACGTGATGTCGAGCAACGCCATGAGACCTTCGAGCTTCCAGCGGGCGACATGATAAGCGAGCCCACCTCCAATTCCGTGAATCCGACACATGTCGTCTCGCGGTCCCTGCCGCTCCTTTCGACCAATCCGAAAGCTGGTTCTCTACATGCGGTTCTCTACATGCGGTTGCTGCGTCAAGTG
>NZ_JADDJF010000093.1 GCF_017811755.1 Pararhodobacter sp. SW119
GCGCATTGAACAGGAAGTTATTTCTCGCCGACACCGGCGACAAATCAAAGAACGTGCGGGCTTCGCCGAAGCTTTTGCAATGCCTGATGATCGGCGTGAAGATGAACGAGTTCGGCACGATGCCCTTCGCCGTGACCTCATCCAGGACCTTTTGGGCTTGTGGAAGATCCTCGGACTTCCTGGAAAGTATGCCGTAGGCCTTCAGATTCAGGTCGATCCCGAGCTCCTCGGATTCCCTAAGGATGCTTTCGGCCTCGGAAAAGCGCCCACACCGCAAGGCGGCGGAATTGAGGGCAGCTCGATACGAAGCAGAGTAGGTTTCGCGGAGGTCCTTCTCGCCGAACGGAAGGGTCTCCAAAACTCTTCTGTAGGTGTCCTTCGCGTCGAAATAGAGTCCACGCTCATGCTCCATGGCAGCCAACCGGGCTCGATCAGCTATGTAGAGGAGTGCGCGTGCCTTGTTGGCCTCTTCTAGGTCCGACGCGTAATCTACGATCTCGCGTCTCTTGCGTAAGGCTGCTTCATAATCGCCGCTATCAAGGAATTTCTGAAGTTCAGCTTGGCGCCGGGCGTACTCCTGATCTCCGATGAGATTGGCACCGGTCGAAGGATGGATGCCCTCTTCCCGAGCTTGGCGCTGTATCACTTCGAAGTTCATCTGCTCGATCTGTGTGAGTTCCTGCATGGGCAGGCGGAATTCATCCCCTTCGAGTTCCCGACGCTTGCGCCACTGTTTAATCTCATCTTGTCGAGCCGCTTTGTTCCTCATGTGGTCACGTTTTGAAGCGCGCTCGAACACCCTGCGCCAAGCTTGGGAATATTGCTCGCGGCTTTCCGGAATTGTGTGTTCCGAGATGCAAAAAATCCTGAGAAGCTCAGCGAAGGCGGGGCCTGTGTGCTCTGGACAACCGCGACCCTCTTTCCACGCCTTTATGGCCGAATGGCTGACCGGCTGCCAATCGTTTTGGCCGGATTTGCCCTGCTTGATGACCTGGCTCTTCGCTGCTAAATAGGTTGGGCCTTTCCATCGCGCACCCTCATCATCGGGTAGCCCGAGTCCGACTTCCATCGCGGTGTCCAGCAGGATCGCGAAAGGCATCGACCATGCTTCAGCCGGTGGCTGGCGGTTAAACACGTCCAAGCTCCCCAACAGCGTTAGCCGTACGTTAGCCGGCTAACCCGTTCCGATCCACCCGTTTCGGCTGTACCTTGAAGTTGCTGAAGCGGACACGCGGTGTGGATCGCAAGGCAACAGAGGAGAAAAGGCAATGGCCAAGTACAACCCTCCGCACGGCACTCTGGACTTCCTGCTCGCTGGCTCGAAGGAGTCGAAGCGGATGTCCAGAGCGAACGACGACTACCGTCGTGGGTACCATCAGGGCAAGGGCCGTCGCGACGGTTCGCGCTAAGAGGCTCGACGCGCGAAGCAACCATTATCAGCGAAGGAGAGAAGAGATGGGAAACGGTGGCAAGGGCGGCGCTGGCCGCGGGAATGCCGGGAGCGGTGGCCAACGGGGCGGCGGCCGGGGCAGCTCGGGCGGCGGTACCGGGACCCGCGGGAAGTAGTGTCTGGCCGACATACCTAGCTAGAGCGACAACGCTCTGGTGACCCGCAGAATCCCTGAGTAACCATGGAACGAGTAAGCGAGTAGCGCAAGACTAAATCCAGTGAAACGCGTCCGGGCAGGCCTTCTGCCCGGGCGCACTCTTTTTCGCCTGCCAACAGTGTTTGGCAACGACATTCATCTCGCTGCGGACAATGACGTGGCTCATGACCGGCGTCCCGCCCTCCCCGCCATGAACCTCTCGAACGTATCCTCTGTTGGCTCTTCATCGAGCTCGGCTACTTCCCAACGCGATGGCGCCCGGTCGGGATAGAGCAGCAACGAGATGGTCATCTCGTTGCTCGGCGAAAACACCGTCATTTCATGAACCGGTTCGGCTCCCAACCAGACGCCGGCAGGGTGGCGGTGGCCATAGCGGCCGGTGTCCCAGTCTACCTCTTTCGCGGCAAGTGAGGCAGGTGGCAGCTCGATCACGTTCTGCCGCGCTGCGTAGTAGATGCCCGACTTGATCAAGGGCTCGCTGGACCATGCCCAGTCGATAAAACCCTCTTTGCCCACAACGATCATGGCGCGCTTGTTGGTGATGGTCAGCCATTTCAGGATCGCTGCCGTGAGTGACACCCTGTAGCGATCCGCCAACTCGTTCATCACGTCCATGTCGACCAACCGTCCCTTGATCCGGGCGCGGAAGTCATCGAGCGGCATCAGGAGGTAGGAGGCGAAGGTGTTGGCCTCTCCCTCGATCTTGTTTCGACCCACATCCCAATCCGCCATGTTGCGGTTGCTGCATTCAAGGCCACCAGGATGGGCCTGGCGGTGCAGTAGATAATGGCCAAGCTCGTGGGCCAGCGTGAAATTGCGCCGGCCCGGGGAGCGAATAGTCTCGTTGTAGATGATGCCCCATTCGCCCGATCCGTTCCGGCGGGGCGTCAGCATGCCGTCGACGCCCCTGGACAGGTTCAGCCCGCCGACCATTGTGATCGGCGCGTCCGGAAACACTTGTTGCGAGAAGTCCTGAGCCAGCGCCGCCACATCGATAGGAAAACGCGGCAGGCCGTGCGCCGCCTGGTGCAGCGACAGGATCTGGGTCAGGCGGATCGCCCAGCCCTTCGGTGTCGTCGGCAGGCTCAATGCTTCTTGCCCCACACGTCGATCATCTGCTTGATCTTCGCCTGATCTTCGGGCTCGAGCTTGCTGAACTTGCGGAAGAAGGCCTCTTTGAGGATCTCGTCGCTGGGTTCCTCGCTCTCGTCGAGAAGGTAATCTGTCGTGACGTCGAGAGCCTGCGCGATGCGGGTCAGCTTTTCGCCGGAAGGCTTGCGAGTGTCGCGGTTTTCGAGTTCCCAGATATAGCTCTTGCTCGAGCCGGTGAGCTCGGCGAGCTTATCTAGGGAGTACCCCTTCTCCTGTCGGTGGCGTTTGATCTTGGCGCCGAGGGACGTGGTCATCGTATCATCCTTGCTTCCTTGGCCGCATGATTCATGTTCGGTATGTAGAACAAAATCGTAATGAACAAGTAGACATGATAGTGTGTTCGGTATATATCGAACACCAGCGTATCGCTACGCTGATTCTCTCCTCTTCCCGGCCTAGAAAGGGCTTCCATGACTGCTATTGCCGCATTCCTTCGCAAGACCCCGATCACCCGCCTGCAGGATTACTTCACTGCTCGCGGGTTCATTTCCCTCTCGCCGATTGATTGGACCAAGCCTGAGCCGGAGGTGGTTGAACCGCTGGTCAAGGCGGTCGATAACATGTCCGATGACGAGAAGCTGCGCGTCGTCCTCGACGCCGGCCGGGTCGCCGCCCTCGCCGATGAGCCAGGCCAGAACGCGCTGCAGAACGTCGTCCTCAACCGGACCCTGTTTGACAAGCTCGAGGGGGCGAACAATCGCTCACTCTGGGTCTTTCTGAGGGAGCCTGACCGGTTCCGCCTGGCCGAAGAGGTGCGCTACAACGATGAGCGCCGACGGGGGCGGTCATGGAGCGGCTTTGAGGTCGAAAAGGGCTGCGCGGTGCGCCGGGATCCGGTTTCTGTTGCGGCCTTCACCAACGCGGTCCGTGACAGGTTCGCCACCCCGCATGTCCATGTCGATGTCTTCGACCGCCATCGCGTCATCCTCGACGATCAGGAGTGCGATCTCGTCCAGGTGGCCGTGTATCGGGAGGGGAGGCCGGAAGACATGTTGGGTTTCGACGCGAACAGCACGCTGTCGCGCCGGATCGTGAAGCCTGTCTTCGAGGCGGCGCTGACCTATGAGACCGACACCGGCGTCATCGAGGTGGTGGCCAACACGCGCGAAGACCGGCAGGATCTGACCGCGTTCATGGCGCGCGACCTACTCGGGATCGATTACAAAGAAAAGCCGATCCCGCTGCGGGAATACGACGTCAGCATGCTGCTGAAGCCATTCGACTTTCCCACGGATGATGAAGACGGCATCGAGGGGGTCACTGTGAAGGAGCTGCGCTTCATGGAACTGGGTGAGCGCGGCGAGCGCATTACGCTCGAGTCCATGTCGGGCGCAGAACGGTCAATCTGGGAGATGGCCGAGAAGCGGATCGGTCTGGACATTGGTAGCACCGGGCGTGTGTTGTCGATCGCGACGGAGGCACCTGAATGGGTCATCACGCGCGCGCGTTTCACGATCAAGTTCCGGCCCGGACCAGATGGGGGTCGCGGAAAGTCCCTGACGCTCACTGTCACCATGCCCCACGGCTGCAACGTGAAGGACATGACCCCGCATGAGCGCCTGATCGGCGAGAAGTACTTGCGGCGCTGGGGCATACTGACCGATTCTGGCGATATCGGTGATCTCAATGAGTAAGTGCGCCGTGGATCTGTTGCTGCAGGTGATGGAAACCCGTGCCGCCAAGGTGCAGGTGGCTGCGCTGAAGCAAGTGGCAGCTCGGGCAGCAGACAGATTGATCGAGGCCAAACTGCTGGTGGCGACCGGGCGCATCCCGGTCGTGGCCGCCATGGATGGCTATGAGGACGAGCCCATCCCGGCGGAGTGGTGCTCGGAGCGCGGGCAGTATGGCTATCGCGACAGCATCGGGCATTGGATCACCGTCGAAGCGGGGGAGATCGCCGCCTGTGCCGTCGACTATCCGCTGGCAATTGCCAGGATGCTGGTGGCCTTCGAACGCGCCGGGCCTTCGCGCCCGAGCCCTTTGATCGACGGCTTTGTCTGGGATATCGGAACCATCAGGCTGACGGGTCCGAAGTCGCTGGTGCCGGTCTGGTTCGCGCGGCGCCTTTCTGATCCTGCCGTCTGGACGCGTCTCGATGCCCTTCTCGAGCGCAGGCCACCTGACGAGGTCCGGGCCATCCTGACGTCGACCCCGGGCGATCGCCTCCCCATCACACCCAACAAGCGGAACGTGATCGTTGGCGTGGTCGATGTGCTCGGCACCCCAAGCAAGCTGGCGATCTCGCCGCAAGCGCTCGGTGCGCGCGTATTTCCTGGCCAGGTTCAGCGCCGGTTCCCGATCGACCATTCGGAGGATTGCGGAATCGTTTGGCTTCGAGGAGAGGCGATCACGTTCAGCGGGGACAAGCAGCGTCATCTCCTTCAGTCGCTGTTCGCAGCTTATTGGTCGAAGTCACCAGTCCTGCGCGTAGCAGCGGTGCTGGAAGAGGCGGGCTATGGCGGCCAAGTGAACACGCTGAAGAAAGCGTTCGGACGGCGCGACGACTGGCGTAGCTTCATCAGGTACGATGACGGGAACTGCTGGATCGAGCCCTCCTGAATGATCTCGTCGCCACAACCACCGATGATGACAGCCAAGGGCAGATCGTGGTAAATTTGAGGTTCTTTTTTGAAGGAGGAGGCCATGAAACGTGCTTATGCGGTGGCTCTTTTTTTTACGGTGATACCGGCGGTCGCTTCGGCCCAGATGTATACCGTCCCAGACGATGAATACAGGGACATGTCCCCCCCGACGCCTAGCATGCAGCCGGACGTTCGACTTGGAACTGCCGGAGTAGCACAGCCGGACCCTATCGAACCCAACAGACCGCCCTTTATCGTGACAACGGGCGGTACAGTCATTCCCTCTGGCACCCCGGACGCTCTGATTTACTACCCTAGTTCTCAGACACAGGGACCGTTACAGACGGGACTTGAGATGCCGATCGCCCAAGGCGAAATTCCGATGCCTCCGCTTCCGGAGGACGGAGTCGGACAGTTCACCAGCATCGTTCAGGCGGGAATTGAATCCTGCGAGCAGTCAGCGGGCTGGACAATGGATGTGGCACGCGCTCTGGACTATGCTTTGGCAACAGGCGAGGCCGGATTGATCGAGCAGGCACTGCGTCAACTTGGACTTCCCGATGAAGCGCTGCCGGACGCCGCACGGCACGTGCTGACGACCGCGACAGGTTTCCTGGAGGAACAGCAGCAGGACGGCGTTCATGTTGTTTCGGCGTTTGCCTCAGCAAATGACCCGCTTAACACGCAAATTAACGGTTTCCCACCGGGGGGAGGCATCAGCCCGCCTGCGCCGATCGTCAACCCGCTCGAACACATCGTCCAGGATGCGGCATGTAAGTTTACGGTCTGCCAGTCTACCCCGACCGGGGTCACAGATCCCGGTAACATAACAACACCGGAGAACGTAATAACCCCCGGCAACTGAAAAGCATCCGAAGTGGCTGGCCTGATGCGTGGTTTCCGGCGGCCCTTCAGGTTTGGCTAAAGCCACAGTGATTCGTAGGCTCGAAGCCGTCCCGGCGCGGCTTCAAAGCGAAGTGCCGCCTCGGATCTTGATCTTGGAATTGCGTCAGCCGATCGTACTCCGAGAGGTGGCTTAGCAGTTCGGACAGGTGAATACTCCCGGTCGTTGCCTCCGCTGACCAGGCCGCGCGATGCGCGACAGGCGTATGAAGGGGTCCGGAAGCACTGCGCAAGAGGCGCAGGCAGGACTCGACGGAAGTTGAAGTCGGTCCCTTCGAACGCTCCAAGCCGGCACTATCTGTCGAAGATATTTTTGAGAGATACTCCATCTGACACCTCCGATCGCATTTCGGTCTCAGCAGAAAATGCGGTCAACCGAAGAATTTGTTTTCAACATTTACCGGGCCGTCCTTTGGGGATGCCTTTTTTGCATTTTCGGGCGTCGTTTCTCCCCAACTCCCTGTTTGCCTCCCTGCTGCCTCCCCGGCGCTTCCCTGGTCGTCCCTCATTGTCCTTCGCAGGCATTAGCCCAAACGCGAAGGAGACGAAGATGTCGGTCACGCATTTTAACCAGGTCGAGCTGGCGGCTCGATGGAAGATCAGCCCGCGCACGCTTGAGCGCTGGCGCTGGACGGGCGAG
>NZ_JADDJF010000094.1 GCF_017811755.1 Pararhodobacter sp. SW119
AACGGAACAAACCAGTTGCCACACGTCATCGAAGGCGTCAAATTCACCGACGGTGTCGCTCAATCCGATGCCAACCAAAGCCGCGCCGCATGATCACGCCGCGTCACCCAGATTCTGCCATAGCTCGGATTTGGTCCGGTTGCTGACCTTCGCCTGCTCGGTGAGCGGCTTGCCCCGCTTGCCCTTGCGGTGGATGTGGCTCTTCAGTCCACGGGCGCGCAGCTTTGCCTCCATCTCCTCGGATCGATAGGCCGCATCCGCCCACACGCCCGCGCCGGTGTTGCCCTGCATCAGCAGGTGATCCACCGCCTGGCTGTCGTGCTGCGCGGCGTCGCTGACGTGGTAACGCCGCACCAGCTTGTGCTTGCGGTCGGCATTCACATGGTTCTTCTTTGGTTGCCGCCCGTGATGCAAGAGGCTTCTGACCCTGTTGGCGTGTGATCGAATGCGAACTTCTTTCAGGCCTCGATGTGCGGCACTTCCAGAAGCCGCGGACCGGTATGGTGATCTGCGGATCAGGTCCAAATCTTGTAGGAGAGCTTGCAAGCTCGAAGAACCACACTGGTTTTCCCGATCCAGATCTGTTCAATCATTGCGCCCATACAGGTCGTCGTCTTCTCACACCTCCCCCTGGCACCGACGGTGGCCGATCACGCCATGATGCTCATGCCGCAGTCGCCAACGCCGGATCTCTGTAATCCTCGTTCTTCGTCAGCATCGCCCAGATTTGCCGCGCCATCTTGTTGGCCAGCGCGATCCCGACCAGCATTTTCGGCTTGCGCGTGAGCATCCGCCCGATCCAGCTCTCGGCCGGAACCTTGTGGCGTGCACGACCCATGATCCGGGTTATCGCCCCGATGATCAGAAGCCGCCGGATGTCGGTCTGGCCGGCCTTGGATATCCGTCCAAGCCGGGCCTTGCCGCCGGTGGAATGCTGGCGCGGCACGAGTCCCAGCCAGGCCGCGAAGTCTCGGCCACACTTGAATTGCGCCATGTCGGGCCCGAACGCCTCGACCGCCAGAGCCGTCAGAGGCCCGACCCCCGGCATCGTCTGGAGGCGGCGCGCCGTGTCGGTCTCGGCCGCGAGTTCCTTCAGTTTCCTGGTCTTCGCGTCGATCCGCTCCGTTTTCTCGGTGATCTGCGCCAACAGGTCCCGGCACTCCGCGATGACCAGTTCCGGCAGATCGCAGTCGGAGTCCTCCACCACGGCCTCGATCCGCTTCAGGTGGGCGAGACCGGCAGGAAACACATGGCCATATTCGTAGAGCACCGCGCGCAGCGCATTCACAAGCTCGGTGCGCTGGTGGACGAGGCGCTCGCGGCCACGAAATAGCATCCCCTTGGCCTGCTGCTCCACCGTCTTCGGCGCCACAAAGCGCATCTCGGGCTGGCGCGCCGCGATCACGATCGCCTCCGCATCGGCCGCATCATTCTTCTGGCGCTTTACGAAAGGCCGGACGTATTGCGGCGCAATCAGCCGGGCCTCATGCCCAAGCGCCTCCATCTCCCGCGCCCAGTAGCTGGCGCTGCCGCAGGCCTCGAACACCACCATGCAGGCGGGATGCTCGGCCATGAAGCGCCGGAACTGCTCACGCGTCAGCTTCTTGCGGAACTTCACCTGCCCCGTCATCGTCGCCCCGTGGACCTGGAAAACTCGCTTTGCCAGATCCACCCCGATTATCGTATCCTTCATCTCGCCGTCCTCTCCGTTTCGTGGCTTTCAACACCACAATCTTGGCACGCTTCGATGCCGTCTGGGGAGGGCGGCAACCATCCCATCTTGTAGCCGTAGTGGCTCTTGCCGTGTTTCTTGGTCCAGCGAGCATCCACGTCCTTCTGCGACCGCTTGGCGGGCTTGTCTTTCCAGTCCTCGGGCACATCGCCGTTCTTGATCGCCGCGTTCTCGTCGCGCGTGTTGTGGTTGCGCGGAACCGGCACGATCGAGGCATCCAGAATCTGACCGCCCCGCGCGACGTAGCCCTGCCGCGCCAGATACCCGTCGAACTGGTTGAACAGCTCCTCCACCTTGCCCGCCTGCGCCAGCGCCTCGCGATAGAACCAAACCGTCTTGGCGTCCGGCACACGATCCTCGAGGCCAAGGCCCAGAAACCGCATGAAGGACAGTCGGTCGCGGACCTGATATTCGATCTGGTCGTCCGACAGGTTGTAGAGCGCGCTAAGCACTAGCGTCTTGAACATTAGAACCGCATCCATGGGCTTGCGTCCCGCCCGCGATTTGCGCTCCGCATCCGGCTTGCGCCAAACCCGCTCGAGGGTGGGACGAAATTCCTCCCAGGGCACGACCGCGTCGATCTCGACCAGAGGGTCCTTCTTCGCGTCCAGGCTCGCGTAACGGTCAGAAAGATCGAAGAAACCCATCTGCGACATCGCTGCATCCCCCGTGACGGTTCATCGCCTCATCAATACCGCAGCGCCAAGGTCCGGGCAATTTATAGAGGTGCCCTCAGGTGGACGCCGACCGAAGCCTGCAGGATTTTCAATATCGGCAGCGGTGCACTGCGGTGAAAGTCTACGTGATCGAATCCGCACCTGGTTGACGCCTTCGGGATCGACCGTCAATGTGGGAGCGTGCCCTGGGCACTTCGGTGTTCATCGAAGGTCGGCACGCCGATGATAGGAGTGCTGTGAATGATGGCAAGATTGGTGTGAATATTGCGCGGCGCAGGCTTACTTGAAGCGTTTCTGGTTGCAGCGATGACATTAGGAAGCAGTGTCTGGCTACCCGCCAAAGCGGAGGCCGACGGCCAGGAACAGAGCGCATTGTTGACCGGCGAAGTCGCCGCCGGTGAGCAGCACACGACGCGGTTGCGCAACCTTCCGCGGGGCGCAGATCTCGACGTTGAACTGACAACCGATGGCGAGTTGCGCATCCTGGTACTGAACGAAGACCAGTTCACGATGCTACCGGGTCAAGTCCAGCCGCTCGTCACCGGCACGGGAGATCGGCGAATCGGATTTCAGCTGGTGATCCCCGCGAGCGGTACCTATTTTCTTGTCGTCGACAACAGCGGATCGAGCGAATCGAGAGCCTTCACGCTGTCTGTCCGCGCGCGTGTCTCCGGAACGGGCGATGACAGGTCGGGCCAAACCGGCGTTCCAAGGGACCAGGCTGGGACGTTGCAGGAACTCGAGCGGTTCCAGTCAAACCTCCAACAAACCTTCGTCTTCAGCGAGTTGACATTCCGTATCTCGGAATGCGGGGCGCAACAGCCATCAGACGACCCGACCACGGTCACATTTTGCACTGACATTGGTCCGCTGGCGCTGCAACGCCTGGGTGATCCGGGCAAGGCCAGCGATGTCGTGTCGTTCATCATGCTGCGCGAGGTGGGTCGCTCACTGTTGAAGCAGTGGGAGTATTCCTCACCCCTTGGCGAGGATGACGTCGATCAGTTCGCCATCGTCCTTTTCGTGATGTACGGTCAAGCCGAACGCTTGGCCAGAGTTGTGGAATTCTTTGAAACCTTCGAGGCGGATCGGGGGGAGACCTCTGCAGGCGCGATCGACGTGCCACCGCAACGGCTTCAGAATTTGAAGCGATGGCTCAGCGATCCTGACCTTGTCCGGCAATGGCAGCCTTTCGTTGTTCGGCATCTCCAGACGGAGACGCTAAGGGTACTTGCCAGGCATCCGAGGGACTGGACCGATGTCAAGGCGATCGAACAGGAGCTGGCACGTCGGTAGCCATCAGCGGCATCGCGTGACTGGCCTTGAGCGTCTGGAACCCCTCAACCTCCAGCAACCTGGCGTCGCCAATCCCGTTCCAGCCATTAGAGCGTGTTGTCGGCTTTCCCGTTCAAGATTTCCCTGATAGTCGATCTGTGATTCTTTGCCGGCATGGCAGATATGGGGCTCCAGATGGGCAAACCACATCCTATCGAACTTCGGCAACGGGATGTCGCGTGTGTGGAAGAGGGTCAATCGCATCGATCGACAGACCGGACGCTTACGCTGCCGCGGCAAGTGCCTATAATTCAATGAGTTGAAGTGGAGAAGGTCCGATGCCAGTTCCTGTCTCTCCGCCACTTGCCCCTGCGAAAGCGTTCTCCCGATCCGGCTCCAGCCGGATTTTTGCGTTGTTTTCGAGGGTTATGCGCGAGGGGCTGAGCACTGGCCCCTGTACCAAGAGCCCCGGAAACCGTCTCTCAGGGCCGACATTCTCCGGACCTCATGACTGCGCCGATTTGGTGAATAGCTTGCAACTATCAGAAATATCTATATTTTTACGACGCGCCAGCTGAACACTTCGATGTCAGTGGCGTTCGTGAGAAGGAACCCGGATCGAACATTCAACAGGCGGATCGTAGCCTTGCTGCGCTGGGTCAATCAGCGGGAAGAGCCGACGTCCTTACCTTCTCTTACGTGTGCCGAAGCCTCGTTTTCACCGAGTTCGAGCGTGTCACCTACAGCCACCAGCCATTCTGCAAGACGGTCGGTGGCCACGGAAACTTGGTCGGGCTTACGCAAGGCACACTCCCAAATCGTCGCCACGCGCCAACCCTCATTAAGCAGCGCTCCGCGAACGGAGCTGTCCCGTGCAACGTTCGCCGCGAATTTGGCCTGCCAGAACTCCGAGCGCGTTGCGGGAGTGGTGGCGTAGCCGCATCCCTTATGCCGATGCCAGAAGCAGCCGTGCACAAAGACGACGGCGCGATACTTCGGCAGGACGAGGTCCGGTCGCCCGTGGACCTTCTTCGAATGAAGTCGGAAGCGGAAACCGCGCGCGTGCAATGCCTGCCTGAGAGCCAACTCGGGCTTAGTGTTCTTTCCCTTGATCCCTGCCATCATGCGTGAGCGGGTCTCGGCATCGACGATGTCCACCATCTCTTCTCCTTGCCACGTCTGTGAAAACCTGGAAAGAGGTAAGGCAGGAGCAGTGAAGTGTCTAAACTCGTTCAAATCGTTGATCTGTTTTCAGGCCCGGGAGGGCTCGGGGAAGGATTCTCTTCCTGCAGGGGGAGCGATGGGTCGCGCGCCTATGAAATTGCCGTCTCGATCGAGAAGGATCGTGCTGCGCACAAGACACTGAGACTCCGCGCATTCTTGCGACAATTTGAAGAATATCCTCCGGACTACTATTCATGGATTGCCGGGAAGCACGAATGCCCGGATTGGAAAGAGCTGTACCCTCGGCAATGGAAAGCTGCTGAAAATGAAGCGCTATGCGCAGAGCTCGGAAAACCGGAGACTGCTGCCATACTTTCCGAGAGGATTTCTGCGACAAAGCGATTGGCCGGTGATCGCACTCTCCTGATTGGCGGTCCCCCCTGCCAAGCCTATTCCCTCGCAGGACGGTCGAGAAACGCCGGTATCCGGGATTATAGGCCGAAGGATGACGACCGGCACTTCCTCTACCGCGAGTATTGCCGCGTCCTGAGCGAGTTGAACCCTGCAGTGTTCGTCATGGAGAACGTCAAGGGTATGCTTTCCTCCTCCGTCGAGGGGTTGGCGATCTTCGAACAGGTCGTTTCCGACCTAGAGCGCGCTGGCTCGGGCTACAGGCTCGTTTCCCTTTCGGCCGGCGTCCAGTCAGACGCAAAACCCGAACCAAAGGACTTCGTTATCCGCGCCGAGGACCACGGAATTCCACAGGCACGGCACCGGGTCATCATCGTCGGGATCAGGTCGGATGTCGCCTTTAACTTCACCCCGCGACTTCAACGGCGAAACGCCTTGGTTCCGGTCAGAGACATGCTTACAGGCCTGCCGCGGCTGCGAAGTGGCTTGAGCCGACGCGATGACGAGCACGCTTGGTACGATGCGGTGGTCGACGCCATGGAGACAGTCGGTATGATCATCCGGGACTATCCGGGCGAGAACTTCAGCGGTTTTCTGGACGAACTGGATCGGGTCGAGGAACGACTTCTGACGACTTCGCAGACGGGGCGTTCGAGCCACGCAAGAAAACCCCTGTCCAGGAAACTGCAGCCGGAGCTTTCCGCGTTTCTCGACGACCCGAAACTCATCGGTGTCTCGGGGCACGAAACTCGTGGACACATGCCGTCTGATCTTGCGCGATATCTATATGCCGCCTGCTTCGCGAAGGCCGAGGGAGTCAGCCCACGGGCACACCAGTTCCCGGACATCTTGGCTCCAGAACACAAGAACTGGAAGACAGGCAAGTTCAACGACAGGTTCCGCGTTCAGATCGGCACAGCTCCGGCTTCCACGGTAACAAGCCACATCTCGAAGGACGGGCACTACTTCATTCATCCCGATCCAACGCAGTGTCGTAGTTTGACGGTGCGCGAGGCCGCGCGACTACAGACCTTTCCCGACAACTACCACTTCATGGGTAATCGCACCGAGCAATTCGTTCAGGTTGGCAATGCAGTGCCACCATTTCTCGCAAGGCAGATTGCTGACACCCTGCTACCTGTATTCGAAACCCTTTGAACGTCAGCTCGTCAATTCGAGGCTCGCGTGTGAGAATCTTTCATCTTGGAGCTTTTTGAGCGCGCTCATCGCAATAGCGCACTGCTTGTCCGACGGCATCTTGCTCGGGATCGCGGAGCAGGTTTCCAGAACGCCGTTTTCTCGCGGGGACAGAAGCCCCCGTTCCCGTCCCCAGTTTCGTGCCTCTGCCCAGAACGCGGCGCCGAGCCTGTGCACTTCGAGCTCAGCCTCGACGCTGGTCTCGACAGCCTTGAAGGTGCCAATGCGACAAC
>NZ_JADDJF010000095.1 GCF_017811755.1 Pararhodobacter sp. SW119
GGCCAGGCGGCGCTGATCACGCCCACGCCGGGTGGTGGCTTCGACCTGGCGACGAAATCCCTTGCGGTCGATACGCTGATCAGTCCGCGGCGCGGTCCAGCACTTCGACCGACAGGATCGTGGGAAGGTGGCGGGCGATTTCCGACCAGCTTTCGCCCTCGTCAAGGCTGGCAAAGACCGAACCGCTGTTGGTGCCGAAATAGACGCCGGCGGGGTCGCGCGCGTCGCCGGCCATTGCCTGTCGCAGGACGGTGAAGAAGCAAGAGGATTGCGGCAGGCCCTTGCGCAACGCCTGCCAGTTCTGCCCACCGTCGCGCGATCGCCAGACCGCGGCGGCGGCGTCCGGCGGGAAGCGTCCCGCCATGTCACCGTTGAGCGGTAGCGTCCAGACCGTCTCGGGATCGCGCGGGTGGACATGGATCGGGAAGCCGAAGGTCGAGGGCAGGCCCGCGGTGATGTCGTCCCAACTGCGCCCGCCATCGGCCGAACGCCAGACACCATGGTGGTTCTGCTGATAAAGCAGCGTCCCGGTACCCGGCGCCTTGCGCAGGTTGTGCACGCAGTGGCCGATCTCTCCATTGGCGGGGGCGGCGGGGTGATCGTGCCCGAGGCAGCTTTCCGCATTCGACAGACGGTTCCGGCGCTCCCAGGTTTGCCCGGCGTCCTCGGTCGCAAAGACCCCGGCCGCCGATATGCCGACCCAGAAGCGCCTTGACTCGGCCGGGTCGGAGACGATCGAATGCAGCACCAGACCCGCCGCGCCGGGATTCCAGCTGCCGGCAGACGGGTGTTCGGTCAGGCCTGAAACCTCGGACCAGGTTTCGCCGTCATCGGTGCTGTGCAGCAGCCTCGCGGGCTTGGTTCCCGCGAAGAGCGCGCCATGACCGTGGTGAAGCGACCAGATCTGCGTGATCCGGTCCGCGAAGGGCAGGGCGGCTTCGGTCCAGCCGATCATGCGCGCGAAATCCGGATCGTTGGCGGCCCAGTCATCCATCTGGCCCTTTGACAGGCGCGCAAGCTGCCAGCTTCTTCCCTCGTCCGCGGATCGCCAGACGCCGGCACCGAACCATTCGCCGCCGCCGCCGGCCCAGATCATGCCGGATCCGGCTTCACCGACGACGTGGTTGATCGGCCAGCCTTGGCAATGCGGCCCGCTGACCGACCATCCCTTGCGCGCCGCGCCGCCGTCGATGAGGAAGGCGCCCTTGGTTGTCCCGACCAGCAAGGTAAGGCAATCCTCTGGCATGAGCTCCTCCTGTCGATGCGGAGGAGCCTAACACGCAGCCGGGATTCGGCCCAGCTTGCTCGCGCGACCGGAAGGCCTGTCGCGCGAAAATTGGCCGGGCGGCGCGCAGTGCTGGCGCGGTCGAGCGTTGGAGGCGGGTGTGTCCAGAGCAGCCCCATCACGGGCCAAAACCGTGCAGCGCTGACACCCGGGCTTTTCGGGGGTCGGTTCGCGCTAGTTGATGGCGCGCAGGAAGCTGTGCCAGACCCATCCGATGTGGCCCGCGGGCGTTCGTACCTGCCACCAGCCGTCGGAGATGCCCAGCCTTTCGACCCGCGTTCCTTCGGGTAGCGCGCCGACGATTTCGCCATCTGGTCCCCTGCGAAAATTCAGTGTTGAGGGCGCAACGCCGCTGACGCGGAAACGCGGCGCCTTCATCGAGTCAGGCGGTTGACCAAGGGGGGGACGCGCCGTGTCCAGTGCCGCGGCGACCTCACGGCGCATCTTGTCGCCGACCGCCTGCGCACCCAGCGTGCCGCGGTCGAAGGGCAGCACCGTGATGTCCCATTTGTTTCGCTGCGCTATGCTCAGGTTCGGCTGAACCTCGGCATGGGTGAGGACCGTTTCGGGCGTAACCGGGATGCCGTAGCGCTTGCACAGGATCGCGACGGTTTCGATCATCGACTGCCATTGCGCCTCGGTCAGCGGTTCGGCGCCCGCATCGAAGGGGCGTTCCTGCGCGCCGAACATGCAGCAAAGCGAAATGCCGATCGAATGGGAATTGGCGTTCAATGTGTGATTGGCGCGCGGTTCACCCGGCTTGCGACGCGCGGGGTCGTTGGCGCTGATCGGACAACCGCCGCGTCTGGGGGTGCCGTCGCCCTCGATCAACACGTGATAGGATTTCAGGTCGGTCGCGTTTGCCTTGTGTCGGCCCGCGGTCCAATGGACATGGATGCGCCGCATGTTCGCGTCCGGCATCCAGCTTGCAGGGATCGAAACGGACAAGGGCTACTCCCGATCAGGGTGCGTACCATGCAATTTTGACCTTATCAGAAATGACGCCGAGTCGCGACGTCTTTTACCCACGCTCCCCGACAGGGTCAGGCGCGGTTGCCTTGCCCCGGAAGTGTGGCGAAGCAGGTGGCGAGGCGCGCAGCCTCCTCTTCCAGCCCCCAGGGCGCGTTCACGACGAAGAGGCCGGATCCGACCATCCGGTGGCCGGGGCGCGCCGGTGGAAAGCCGACCTCGTGGCGCAGCGCCTCGGGAAACTTGGCATGCAGGTCCGTCAGCATGTCCTGATGCCGGGCATCCGTCAGGATCGGATACCAGAGCACGATGACCCCCACAGGCCATTTGCGCGCCATCGTGGCAATGAAGTCGGGCATCCGGGTGTAATCTGCGGCGACCTCGTAACTGGGATCGATCATCATCAGCCCCCGGCGCGGTGTGGGCGGAACGCGCGCGCGCGCCATCGCGAAGCCGTCCTCATGCCGGATCTGCGCCTCCCACGGCAGGGCCTGGGCCAGAGCGGCGTGTTCGGCCGGATGCGCCTCGGCCAGATGCAGACGGTCTTCGGGGCGCAGCAGCGCCGAGGCGATCAGCGGCGAGCCGGGATAAGCGGCGGCGCCGTGCGTGGCGCGGGTCGCGGCGATGGCCTGCGCATAGGGGTGATCGGGGCCGAACCAGTGTCCGACACGCGCGATGCCCTGCGCCGCCTCGCCGGTCTTGCGGGCCTCCGGGGCGTCAAGATCATAGAGTCCGCGCCCGGCATGCGTTTCGAGGTAACTCAGCGGCTTCGGTTTCCCGGTCAGGTAGCCCAGCATCCATGCCAGCAGGGCGTGCTTGTGCACGTCGGCCAGATTGCCCGCGTGATAGAGGTGCTGGTAGGAAAGCATGGGCAATCATCCTGCGCACGATCCGGGCGACCGTCGAAACACCAAAAGGCATACTTGCCAGACTTGGCACTGTCACCGGTCTCCGGGGCACGGCGCTTGGCAATCCCGTCCCGCGGTCGGGGGTGTCAACCAGAACTCAGTCCCGCCGACGCAGGCGGATCACCACATCGACGCGCGATATTTCACTGCCGGGGGGCGGCTCGGGCAGTTGGTCGATGCGCAGCTGCTCGGCCGGGGCGTCTGTCAGGTGCTGACTGTCTTCCCAGAAGAAATGCGGGTGATCGTCTGTGCGCGTATCGAAATAGCTGCGCGTCGCATCTACCGTGATCTCGCTCAGCAGCCCTGCTTCGCAGAACGCGCGCAGGGTGTTGTAGACCGTTGCAAGCGAAACCTTCTCGCCACGCTCCGACGCCGCAGCGAAGAGCCATTCGGCCGTCACATGGCGGTCGCGTCCGTCACCGACCAGAAGCGAGGCAAGCGCCAGTCGCTGGCGTGTCGGCCGCAATCCGGCCCGGGACAGCCACCGGGCCGCAGCGCCGGTTCCCTCCTCGGGCGTGGTCGAAAACTCTGTGTCCATGGCGCTTTACTAAGCGCGAATTCCTCAGGTTTCAATGGTGCAGGCTGAAGCCTGCCGCGCGAGCACACGCGGGTGCTGCCGAAAGACCCCTGGGGCAAAGCTGCCTTGTCAGCCGCAACGCGCAGGTGCTAGACGGGTCGGCACGGCGCGGCAGATAGGAAACGAGGGAGCGCAAGGTCATGGCGCAGTATCCAACACGCTTCGACAAGGAGGCGCTGCTTGCCTGCGCGCGCGGCGAGTTGTTCGGGCCGGGAAACGCGCAGCTGCCCGAGCCGCCGATGCTGATGATGGACCGGATCACCGAGATATCGGACGACGGCGGTGTTCACGGCAAGGGCCATGTCGTGGCGGAGTTCGACATTCACCCGGACCTCTGGTTCTTCGCATGCCACTTCCCGGGGAACCCGATCATGCCGGGGTGTCTGGGGCTGGACGGCCTGTGGCAACTCACCGGCTTCAACCTGGGTTGGCGCGGCTGGCAGGGGCGCGGCTATGCCCTGGGCGTCGGTGAGGTGAAGCTGACCGGCATGGTGCGTCCCGACCGGAAGATGCTGCGCTACTTCGTGGATTTCACCAAGGCCGTGCAGTCGCGCCGGCTGACCATGGGCGTCGCCGACGGCCGGGTCGAGGCCGACGGCGAGGTCATCTATCAAGTGCGCGACATGAAGGTCGCGCTTTCGGAAAGCTGAAGCGGCCCACCGGGCCAGGGAGAGAACACATGCGTCGTGTCGTCGTCACCGGGATCGGGGTGATCTCGCCCATCGGCAATTCCGCTTCCGAGGTCGAGAGCAGTTTGCGCGCCGGCCGCTCGGGCGTCGTCTTCGCGCCCGAATACGCCGAGCACGGATTTCGCAGTCAGATCCACGGCCAGCCGCAGATCGTGCTGGAGGACCATCTGGACAAGCGCGATCTGCGCTTCATGGGACCGGGCGCGGCCTACAACTTCATCGCCATGCAGCAGGCGATCGCCGACAGCGGCCTTGAGCCGGGCGAGGTGTCGAACCCGCGCAGCGGTTTGATCATGGGCTCGGGCGGGCCTTCGACCTCGAACTTCTTCCAGGCGCACAGGATCGTGATGGAAAAGGGCAGCCCGAAGCGGATGGGCCCCTTCATGGTGACCCGCTGCATGTCATCGACGAATTCGGCCTGCCTCGCGACGCCGTTCAAGATCAAGGGGGTGAACTACTCGATCACCTCGGCCTGCTCGACCAGTGCGCATTGCATCGGAAACGGGGCGGAACTGATCCAGATGGGCAAGCAGGACGTGGTCTTTGCCGGCGGTGGCGAGGAGTTGGACTGGACGCTCTCGTGCCTCTTCGATGCGATGGGGGCGATGAGCTCGAAATACAACGACGCGCCCGAGACGGCCTCGCGCCCCTATGACGTCACGCGCGACGGTTTCGTCATCGCCGGCGGCGGTGGCGTGCTGGTGCTGGAGGAACTGGAGCACGCCCGCGCGCGCGGCGCGAAGATCTATGCCGAACTGACCGGCTACGGCGCCACCTCGGACGGGCACGACATGGTCGCGCCCTCGGGCGAGGGCGGCGAGCGGTCGATGCGGCTGGCGGTGGCGACGCTGCCGGAGGGACGCAAGATCAGCTATATCAACGCGCATGGCACCTCGACGCCGGCCGGCGACGTGACCGAGGTCGAGGCGATCCGCCGGGTATTTGGCGAGGACGCGGTGCCGCCGATCGCCTCCACCAAGTCGCTGACCGGCCACAGCCTGGGCGCGACGGGGGTCCACGAGGCGATCTATTCGCTTCTGATGATGCAGGGCGGCTTCATCGCGCCGTCGATCAATGTGCGGGACCGCGACCCCAAGGTGCATGCGCATGAGATCGTCACCGAGTTGCGCGAGGGCGTCGAATTCGACAGCGTCCTGTCGAACAGTTTCGGTTTCGGGGGTACCAACGCGACGCTCGCTTTCAGCAGCTTCCGGGAGTAGGCAGCATGGCCGAACTGATGCGCGGCAAGCGCGGGCTTGTCATGGGCGTCGCCAACGAACGTTCAATTGCCTGGGGGATCGCTTCGGCGCTGGCGGCCGAGGGGGCGGAGCTTGCCTTCAGCTACCAGGGCGAGGCTTTCGGCAAGCGGGTGGCGCCGCTGGCGGCGTCGGTCGGCTCGGACATGCTGGTCGATGTCGACGTGACCGATGACGCGAGCCTCGATGCCGCCTTCGATGAACTGCGCTCGCGATGGGGGAAGATGGATTTCCTGATCCATGCCATCGCCTATTCCGACAAGAACGAGTTGCACGGGCGCTTTGTTCATACGAGCCGGGCCAATTTCAAGCATTCGCTGGACGTGTCCTGCTACAGCTTCATCGATGTCAGCCGGCGCGCGGCGGAACTGATGCCGGACGGGGGGGCGCTGGTGACCCTGACCTTTGGCGGATCGAACCGGGTGACTCCCTTCTACAACGTGATGGGCGTGGCCAAGGCGGCACTGGAGGCGAGCGTCCGATATCTGGCGAACGACCTCGGCCCGCAAGCGGTGCGGGTGAACGCCATCTCGCCGGGGCCGATGAAGACGCTGGCAGGGGCGGCGATCGGGGGCGCGCGCAAGACCTACCGCTTCACCGAGGCGAATGCGCCGCTTCGGCACAATGCCACGCTCGAATCGGTTGGCGGTGCCGCGGTCTTCCTGTGTTCGGACTACGGCGCCTGCACGACCGGCGACGTGATCATGGTCGACAGCGGGTATCACGTCCTGGGAATGCCGCAGTCCGAGAATATCTGACCGGCAGGATGCGTTTCGAACACGGGCGCGCGCACCTCGCCCCCATCGAGGGGGCTCGGCGCGCCGGGGCTGCCGCCCCGCCGGCCTGCGGCCTCCCCCGCTGGAGGCGATCCGCGGGCGGGGGTGCCGCGGCAGCGCCGGTCGAGGAGGCTCGATGCCTCCGAGGCCGGCACC
>NZ_JADDJF010000096.1 GCF_017811755.1 Pararhodobacter sp. SW119
ATGCCCTCGAGTTCATAGCGAACGAGGGCATCTTCTGGACATGGACCTGACCGAAAACCATACAAAGTCGAGCTCAGGCAGTTGCATCGCCATTCGTCCGCCGCGCCTCACGATGCGAAACGGGACGTGCAACGTCACAGTGTCGGGGATTGGCGCCCCGCGGGTCATGCTGGCTCTCCGATCCTTCCAGCCCGCATCTCTCGGGAGAGGTTCCCGAGGCCGTCAACACGTAGCCGGACGTCGCGCCTGTCTGTAACGATGTTGACGCGTTTGACCAGCAGAGGCAATCTTTGCACCATCGCCACCCAGTCTCGACCTGCTTGTCTATGGCGGTCTGCGGGAGAGTAGGCTACCGGAAGCCGAATGCCTCGGGCATCAGTGTCCAAGGCAGGGTGAGGAAAAGCGCCGGCCAGACGACTCCAGCGGCAATGATGGCGATCACCATGGCGATCATCGGCAGGACCGCGACGAAGGCGCGCGGCATTGAGATCTCGCCGATCTGCGTGGCGATCAGCAGGCAGATTCCGTAGGGCGGGGTGATCAGGCCGAGCGTCAGCGTCAGCACGACGATCAGCCCCATGTGGACCTGGTCGATACCGCCGGAATTGGCGATGCTCTGGATGATCGGCAGAAAGATGATGACAGCAGTGACCGGGCTGAGCACAGTGCCGACGATCAGCAGGAAAAAGCCGACCATGAGCATCAGTCCGATCCGAGTGTCGGTGACCGAGGTGATGAATTCGGCCACGTCGCGGGCGATGCCGAGATAGGCGATCAGCCAGCCCATGATCCCGGCCGAGGCGACCGCGAACATCGGCAGCGAATAGGCGATAACCGAGTCCGACAGGATCTTCGGCAGCGCGAAGATCCCAATCGTGCGGTAGAATACCATCGCCAGCAACAGGCCGATAATCACGGCGATGGCGGCGGCTTCGGTCGCGGTGAAGACGCCGGTGGTGATGCCGCCGAGGATGATGATCGGCAGGATCATCGGCGGCATAGCGACCAGCCCCGTGCGCCCCATCGAGCAGAGCGAAAAGCTGCCTTCGGGTCGCAGGCCGATCTTTCGCGCGACGTAATAGGTGTAGCCCATCTGCGAGGCGGCGACCAGCAGCCCCGGCACGATCCCGCCCAGAAAGAGCGCGCCGACCGAGACGTTGCCGAAGGCGCCGTAGATCACCATCAGGATCGAGGGCGGGATGATCCCGCCCAGCACCGACGACGCGGCGGTCAGCGCCACCGAGAAGGGTGCTGGGTAGCCCGCCTTCTTCATCGCCGGGATCATCACTGCGCCGACGCTGGCCGTGTCGGCCGCGCCCGAGCCCGAAAGGCTGGCGAACATCATCGAGACCATGACGTTGATATGGCCCAACCCGCCGCGGATATGCCCCACGCTGGCATCGGCGAATTTCAATAGGCGGTCAGTGATACCGCCATCGTTCATCAGCCGGCCGAGAAGCAGGAAGAAGGGGACGGCCAGAAGCGGGAAGGAATTTATGCTGGCGAACATCTGCGTGACGACCGAGGTGAGCGGGATGCCCAGCTGGAAGATCGTCACGATAGACGCGAGGCCGATCGCGAAAGCAATGGGCACGCGCAGGGCGATGAACAGCAGGAAGCTGAGGATGAGCGTCAGAACCGGGGGCATCGCTCAAACGACCTCGTCGCTGGGCGGCGGCGGCGTGCCAGCGCGCAGACGGCGGATGTCGTCTCCGATCACCTCGGCCAGGAACAAGACCATCGCGACGCCGGCGACCGGGATTGCGGCGAAGACATAAGCGAGCGGCAGACCCAGCGAGACCGAGAGGCGCCGCCAGCCCATGCCGGTATAGGTATAGCCATGCACGACGAGGACGTAGATCACCGGAATGCAGGCAAGCGTGCCAAAGAGCTTCAGAGTGTTGGTTGCGGTGACGAAGCGCGCGGGTAGGATATCAACGACATAATGCACCTGCCGGCGCACGGCGACCGCAGCGCCCAGGAAGACCGACCAGACGAAGCACATCAGCGCCACCTCGTCGGTCCAGCCGACCGAGATGCGCAGGTAGTTGCGGGCGATGACCTGGTAGAAGATGCAGGCGATGAAGATGGCGAACAAAGAACCGGCCACGACCATGAAGGCCCGTTCGACGATGTCGTTGAGCAGGCGCATGGAGCCTTCTCCCGCAGGGCCCCCGGCACTGGGATGGACGCCGGGGGCGAGGTCTCAGTGCATGCTGCGCACGGTTTCCAGCAGATTGGTCAGGCCGAGGGTTTCGGCGTATTCCTCGTGCAGGGGGGCGGCGGCCTCGATAAAAGCGTCCTTGTCGACTTCGGTGACCGTGACGCCGCGCTCGCCCAATTGCTCGATCAGTTCGCCGTCGTACTGCACGCCCATGTCGGTGCCGTGGCGCGCCGCGTTCAGTGCGGCGGTCTCGATCGCGGTGCGATCCGCGTCCGAGAGCCGGTCGTAGCGCAGCGTGGCCATCGAGATATGGCTCATCATGATCTGGTGCTCGGTCTTGGCGTGATAGGGCGCAACCTCGTAAAGGCGCGAGCCAACATAACCGCTGATCGTGCTTTCGAAGGCGCTGACGACGCCGGTCTGAACCCCGGTGTAAAGTTCGGTCCAGGGCAGCGAGGTGGTCACCGCGCCGACCGCGCCCCAGGTCCGCGCATCAAGGCTGGATCCAGTCACCCGCATGCGCACACCGTCGAGGTCGTCGGGATGGGTGACGGGGCCGGAACTGGTGCTGAGATTGCGGGTGCCGCCGCCGGTGAGCGCCAGCAGCTTCAGGCCGACATCTGCGTCTGCAACCTGCTGGGTGTAAAAGGTGAAGATCTCGCTGTCGGGCTCGGTGGCGGCACGGAAGACATCCATGTTGCCAAAAAGGTAGTTGAGGCTGAAGAACTCGAACTCCCGCACGAAAGGCGCGATGTTCTGCACGCCGCCGATCATCACATCGACCGTGCCGATGCGCATTTCGTCAACGACGGTGGCGTCGTTGCCCAATTGTCCGCCCGGGAAGATCTCGACCGTGAAGTCGGTGTTCGCCTCGACCTCTTCCTTGAACATCTCGGCCGCGTCGATCCAGGGATGCGGCGCCGAGACGACGGTCGCCACGCGCAGGGTTTCGGCACTGGCCCCGAAAACGGCGAAAATGGCAACCGTGGTCACGGCGGCGGCAGCGTTTGCTTTGTAGGTCATGGTGCGGGTCTCCCGTGGTTTTCTGTCGCTGTTATCGTTCACTCGGGGGAGCGATTGTCAATCGGCTCGCCCAGCGTGTGCATCAGGCGGTTGGCCCAACCGAAAAGCGCCGTCGAAAGCGTCAGGTCAAGGATATCCTGCACATCGAGCCTGGCTTCGTGAAGCTCCGCAATATCCTCGGCCCCGATTTCGGGTGGGCACTGCGAGAGCTTCACGCCGAAGCGGAGGATCGAACGGGCGCGCGGGTCGATGTCAGCGGCCGGACCGTCGAAGAAGATCTTCTGCATCACCGTCTCGTCGCCGGTGATCTGGTTGTAGCGGCTGGCATGGACGGCGGCGCAATAGATGCAACGATTGACGAAGGACGCGGCGACCGCGCCCAGTTCCCGCTCGGCTCGTGACAAGCCGCCCTTGTCATACATGATTCCGTTGAACAGCGGCGTGCGCGCACTCAAGGCCTGCGAATCGTGCGCCAATACCAACACGTAGTCGGATACCTTGGTGTTTGAAGGCGTTTCGCTCAAGGCCGCGCGCTGGCTGTCGCTGGCGGTTTCCAGGTCGACTGGCGTGACATAGGGCGACCAGTGTGGCACGCGGGTGGTGAATTTCTCGATCTTGCGGGTCATTCCGTGTTCCCCAGCTTGCGCAGGACCAGCGCCACGCGGACTTGGTAGTTGACGAAAGCGACCAGCCCCGCAAGGCGCACGATGTCGCCCTCGGCGATCCCGGCGGCGCGCAGCATTTCGATATCGGCGCGTGTGGCGTCCTTGGGCGCGGTGGTCACGCGGTCGACATAAGACAGGATTGCCGAAATGCGCGTGTCATTGCCGAAGGCTTCGGGATCGGCAAGCGCGGCTTCCCCGGTGTCGCCCGCAAGCGCGGTGTAATGTGCGGCCAAGGCGACGTCGCCGTTCAGCCGTGCGATCCGGGCGGCGAGCGCTGCGCGCAGGGCATGGCTCAGCCCGCCCGGTTCCTCGGGCAAAAGTGCCGCGTCATGCGAGGCTTGGGTCAGTTCCATCAGGCGCCCGCGGACGGCCAGTGCCTCGGCCAGCGGGCCGGTTGCGGGCACGTCTGCCGCGGTTTCCAGGACATGGCGGCTCATGCTGCGCTCCTCTTCTTCTGCTTCGGCCAGTCCGACACGCGCCATTCATCGCCCTGCAACTCGGGGATGTCGTAATCCAGATATCCCTGCCAATGCGTCTCGATATCCTCGCGGTAGAATGCTGCGGCAAGGGCGCTCGCCAACCAGGATGCGCCCTCGCTGATGCCGGGGATGTCGCCGCTGACCTTGCCCATGCTGACGCTCGCGCCAAAATTGAAGCAGTGCACGCGACTCAGCCAGGGAGCGCTGCCTGGCTCACGTTCCTGAAACGCGAAATCGCGGGCCAGATACGGGAAGTTGCCGAGTTCGGCATGTTTCAGTTCGGGAGGCGGGGCGTAGACATCTTTCCAGAGCAGGATCTGCTCTGCGGCGTCACCGAGTTCGCTGCGTGCCGCGGGTTCGATGTGAAAACCCGTGCCGAGGATCAGGAAATCGGTGCGTAAATCGCCATTGGGCGTCGAAATGACGATTTCATCCCCGTCCATTCTGGCCCCCTCCACCGCGGCGCTGAAATGGAAATGCGCATTCGGGTGGCGCGAGACGCGAAGTGTCGATCCTCGCGGCGCGGGGGTCTGCGTCACGAAGGAATAATGCATGAATCGCCAGCGCCACGCATCGTTCAGATCGCGATAGCCATGCGTGAAGCCGAAGGACCCGATCCCCATCATCTTGTTGATCGTCGGCATCTCGGCGCGGCGGATCAGGTGCCGCACTTCGGCCGCGCCATGTTCCAGTGCCTCGGCGGCGTTGTCCACCGCTGAAGCACCGACACCGATGACCGCAACGCGCTTGCCCTTCAGCGATGCGAAGTCGATCTTGTCAGCTGAATGCGCCCAGGCTTGCCGAGGCAGGGGGGCGACAAAGCGCGGGATGTTCGGCGCGCCGGTGCCGTCGCGTCCGGTGGCCATGACCAGACGGCGGGTCAGGACCGAGGGCGCCTCAGCGCCTTTCAGATGCAATCGCAGAAGATCGCCTTCCGGGGTAACGCGGAGAAGCTCGACTCCGTTCTCCACCGGCAGGTCAAGGACGCCGCGATACCAGCGCAGATAGTCCATCCACATCGGGCGGGGAATCTTGTCCAGTCTCTCCCATTCCTCGGGGCCGAACTGCGCCTCGTACCAGGCGCGGAAGGTCAGGCAGCCCATCCCGAACGCGGGTCCTGGCAGCGTCTTCGGCGAACGCAGCGTCTCCATCCGCGCGTAGGTCATCCACGGGCCTTCCTGGCCCTCGGGGCTGCGATCGAAGATGCGGAAATTGCCTATGCCGCCGCAACGCAACGCGAAGGCTGCGACCAGCCCGCACATGCCGCCGCCGACGATCACCACATCCTGCACCGCCTCGCCGCGCGGACCCGTGCGTTCGGGAACCCAATTCTTTGGCGGCAGGTTCAGGCAGTCCAGATCGTAACGGACTCGGGCATTCAGCGCCTCAATCCCCTCGAGGGGTGCAATACCGGCATGGATGAATCCGTTCATCACTTATCTCCAAAGGTCTTCAGGCTCTCGGCGCGTCTTGCGCGGGGGTTCCTGCTCGCCCTAGCGTCGTTCCCCGGTCCGAAGACAGCGCCAGCGACCCCCCTGCGGATCACGCAAGTATTTGCCCTAAATGCGCCGCAGAGCCTCGGGGGGCAAGAGGCAGGTGCCAGAAGGCCGGGTTCCACCGCGCATTCTGCAGGACCCACGCGTCGACGTGCCATGAGCGAAGGATACAATTAGGCCTGACTTGCTACACTGTTCTTTCGCCGCACAGCACAATTAACTTGTCGGACGGATCTTTGGGTAGATACCTTGGCCCTCCGGCCCTAGTGGATTCCAACTTGGCACGTTCCATCTCGAAGCCCCCCCAATACAGCAAAATGAAAAATTATGGCAGCGTGCCGGTCAGAACATAGCGCAGGATCTGGACTACTTGTTCCGGGCGTTCCGCAACGGCAAGGGCTGCCGCATCTATCTCTTTCAGAGCATGCTGATGCTCAGGCCCATGCAACACGATCAGCGATTTACCCAATGCGGATGCAGCACATGCATCGAAGGCGGCATTCCATTGCCGGTATTTCTCACCGAAACGGACAACCACCAGGTCAGCTTCGCTTATACCGCGCCGGGTACGGATCGCATTAATCTGGGCGCCCTTGTGGTCGTGCCAGAACTTGTCGTCTTCTTGCCCAAGGATTGCCACGCCACAATCGTCGCTTGCAGCGTGATCGGTTACCGGGCCTTCAAAGCTGATATCCAGATCGCTTGCAGCGTCGATGATCTGGTCGCGCCAAT
>NZ_JADDJF010000097.1 GCF_017811755.1 Pararhodobacter sp. SW119
GAGCAAGGGTCATCGTTCCGCACTCCCCCTTGCACCCCCCTGCTCGCGGGGGACCGTTTCCTCTCACCCCCTGCACCCCCAGCGCCGCTGCGCGCCGCCAGGGAGGACGCGCCGCTCTCCCTGACCCTCTCGGGGCCTTCAGCCGGAGCAAGGGTCATCGTTCCGCACTCCCCCTTGCACCCCCCTGCTCGCGGGAGACCGTTTCCTCACCCCCTTGCACCCCCTGGCAGCCGTCGGCTCGACCAGGGGCGCGCGCCGCCTCCCCTGGACCCCTCCGGGCATAGACCGCTCGCCGCCGTTCTCTGCACTCGTCCCGGCCGCCTTCCGCGGGACCGAAGGGGAACGTTCCACACGCCCCTCCGGACACCCCTCGCTCCCGGGGACGCCCCGGACCCCGTCGAGACGGATGTAGCGCACCTCCAGGGAGTCCTGGCCGCAGGGCGAGTCAGCCGAGATTCACTCGTCGGCGGCGTTCGATCGCTTGCTCGGCTGCGGCGTAGTCTCGTCGGCGGCCTTATCCGCCTCCTCCGCAGCCCGACAGCCATTGGCCTCCTCCGCAGCCGCGCGCGACTCGTCCTCGATATCGGCTTCCCTGCATGCCCGTTTGGAGTTACGCCGAGCGCGCAAAAAGAAAACACGCGATCGGGCTCCACCTATTGAACCGTGCGCGCAGCTCGTTCGGGCGGATCATAAGCTGCGGGGTCGGCCTGCCACCTGCGCCACTCGGTGTAGAATTCCAGCAAGTGGAGGACGTGGCGTGGCCAGTGGGCGGGGCGGGTGAGGCCGTCGGGCAGGGTGACGCTGTCATCCCCGAAAGTTTCGTTGACCTGCGCTTGTGAGATCGGGACAGTAGAAAGGTCCACTTCCTTGATCGCAGCCGCTTGGAGAGAAGCTGCGATCAAGGAAGTGGTTTCGTCCAACCGCGCCCCGCGCAGGATCGCCCCCTCCAGCCGCGCCCAACTCAGGTTCGCCCCCTCCAGCCGCGCTCCGCGCAGGTTCGCCCCCTCCAGCCGCGCCTCGAGCAGGTTCACCCCCTCCAGCCGCGCCCCGCGCAGGTTCGCCCCCTCCAGCCCCGCCCCGACCAGGGTCGCCCCCTCCAA
Organism: Pararhodobacter sp. SW119; assembly: GCF_017811755.1. Taxonomy (GTDB): domain Bacteria; phylum Pseudomonadota; class Alphaproteobacteria; order Rhodobacterales; family Rhodobacteraceae; genus Pararhodobacter. The sequence continues at coordinate 1,101 of NZ_JADDJF010000097.1, forward strand.
CCGCGCCCAACTCAGGTCCGCCCCCTCCAGCCCCGCCCCGCGCAGGTTCGCCCCCTCCATCCACGCCTCGAGCAGGTTCACCCCCTCCATCCACGCCTCCTGCAGGTTCGCCCCCTCCAGCCCCGCCCCGACCAGGATCGCCCCCTCCATCCACGCCTCCTGCAGGTTCGCCCCCTCCAGCCGCGCCCCGATCAGGTTCGCACGGCGAAGGTCCGCGCCGGCCAGGTTCGGGGCTCGCAGCGCGGCGAGCGTGTTGGCGCGCTGGGTGCGCCAGTCGCTTTCGATGCGAGAGTCGAGGTCGGTGAAAAAGGTGTCGCACTCGGCGGTTTCGGGCGGGAACTGGCGGGCGCACCAGGTGGCGCGGAGGGACGCGAGGGTGGCGGCTACCGAGGCAACGCGGTCGTCGGCCTCTGTGTCATCCTCGACCGGGCCGCAGAGTGCGGGGGTCAACCCCTCGGCCCGGCAGGCGTCCAGCCGAAAGGCGGCGAAGGCCTGATCGTGGACCAACCAGCCGGGCGGCGTTTCGGTGAAGACCACGTCCGCGAGTTGTGCCCGGGCGAGGTTGATCGGGAGGGCGTTCCAGAGGGAGCCCTCGTCCAGGTTGCGCACCTCTATCCAGCCGAGGCGGGCGAGGTTCAGTTGCGCGGCGTAGGTGTCCAGCGGCTCCACCGTCCGGAAGAACCCGACAAGGGCGATGGCGGCCCAGAGCGGCGCCCAGGTGAGGGTCAGGAGCGCGGGCCTGCCCCATCGGCGCAGGGGGGCGCGACGGTCAGGCGGGACGGCTTGCCCTGCGTGGCGGCCTGCCCGCCAGAGCCGCGCGAGGCTGGCGATGCTGGCGTGGAGCGCGGCCATCAGGGGGATGCCGCAGGCTATGATGGTCAGCGGCCAGTCGTGTTTCGGCATCGACCGCCACCAGAAGGCGCCAAGGACCAGCGGTGCGGCAAGAAACAGCAGACCGAGGGTGACGAGGAAGCTGAGCACCCAGAGCGGGCGGCGGGTGACGGCGCCGTCGCTGCGAAAGCGCAGGGCGAAATCGCTGACCAGCCACGGCATGATGGTGTCCGACAGCGGCTGGCCGGCGCGCGTGGCCGGGGCCTGCGCCAGCGCGTCCCACAGCTTCATCAGGTAGAGGTGCACGTAGACATGCAGCATCGCGCCCAGCGTGGGGGCGATGTAGAAGAACAGCGCCGTGGGGATGGTGACGCCGATGAGGGGAAGCTGGGTCTGACGCTCGGGCAGGAAGAAATCGGCATCCTCCACCCCGATCAGGGTGACGCCGACGAAGGCGAGGTAGGAGAGCAGCGCGAACCAGTTTGCGCGGGCGGCGCGGGCGAGTTCGTTGATCTGTAGGATCGGATCCGGTGCCTGGAGACGGTCGGTAGCCGCCTGCTTGCGCTGGCGGATCGCGCGGCGCGCGTGGAACGGAAGGCGCACGGGGCGGCTCAAATGGCTGATCCGAAGCTGTTTATTGCCAACTTATCAGAATTCCGTCGCTGTGCGAAGCACCTGCTATCTGCGGTACAGAAAGGGTCGCTGCGCGAGACCCGACATTCGACATGTTCGTGCCATCGCCGCAAGCCACTGCGCGTCGATTTCCGCAGTCCGCCGGGCGCGGGCCAACGCCTCGTCGCGAGCAATTCACTGAGCGAGTTCGGCCTCAAGCCGCATGACGAGAGATAAAGCCCACACTTCACCGCTCGCCAGCAGCACCGTGACCCGGTCACGGGCCGAGATGGCGCGGTCGATTTAACAAGGCGATCAAGAGCGGTGAGGTGCCCGAGGACTGGGCGGAGAAGCCCGCCAAGCGGTCACAGAAGGACGTTGATGCCCGCTGGACGAAGAAGCATGGCAAGAGCCACTATGGCGACAAGAACCACGTGAACGTGGACCGCACACACAAGCTGGTGCGGCGCTACCATGTCAGCGATGCCGCCCTGCATGACAGCCAAGCGGTGGACCACCTGCTGACACGGGACAATACCGGCGCGGGCGTCTGGGCCGATCCCGCCTATCGATCCGAGGACATGGAGGCCAAGCTGCGCGCGCGCAAGCTGAAAAGTCACATCCACCGCAAGGGCAAGCGCGGCAAACCGCTGACCGAACAGGGCAAGGCCAGCAACCGGACCAAATCCACGGTGCGCGCCCGGGTCGAGCACATCTTCGCGGCGCAGGCCAACGACATGGGCGGCACGCTGGTGCGCACCATCGGCATGGTGCGGGCCAAAGCAAAGATCGGGATGAAGAACCTGGCCTACAACATGCGCCGTCTCGTCCAGTTGCGCCGCCTGAACCCGTGCCCGGCATGACCCCGGGGCGCGGAAATCAGGCCGCGAGGCACGAAGCGCTGCGCCTGGCAGAAGCCGGCATCAAGTTCGAGTAGCGCGTCGGGGCGCCAAACCGCGGCAACATGCCAACTTCACGCCGCTGAAACCGCAACGCTCGACCGGGAGCGATCAAAAATTCGAGGTGCCCTTTGGCTCGTCACTCTCCCAGAAATGGACTACACTCCCCATTTTAAGGAGGATCTTTGGCTATGGGGTTCAAGAACGCGTTGGTGCTAGTTCACGGGGTCGGACACACCGATGAAGGATCTACCATCGAGGCACTTCTGGAGGGGGAGGGCAACGGAGCAGTAGTCGCTAGGTACTCTACGCTGCAAATTGGTGAACATCGCTACACCACGGCCACCACAGACCAAGACGTCGATATCTTTGAATCGAACTGGTCGCAGACGCGTCCGCTCCAAAGCGGGGGGCCAAAGATCCTCCTCGAGGCGCTGCTTCTTGTCCTCGGCATGCTTCAAGTTTCGCAGTTCCAAAAGCTCGAGCCAAATGAGCGTCGTTCATTCTTCTTAGGGAGGCTCTACAAAGGCATCTTTCTAGGCGGGCTATTTTGGTGCTTACATCCCCCGATCGTGTCAATGTTTGTCGTGGCCGAGCAACCATTCCTTGCCGGGACTTGGCTAGTCGCGCTGGGGCTTGCGGTTTGGTGGTTTCAGAGGTTTGACAAGGACCTCCGGTGGGGTGCTGCGTGGCTTGGCGCCACGCTGTTACTATGGCTAACCCATTTATTTGCCCCACTTTCGGAGGAGCAGTACGTTTTGCTCAGTACGCGCCCCTACGCGATATTCACCGGACTCACAGTCTTGGCAGCGCTGCTGACTCTCGCAGGAATCAGGCTTCAACTGGACTTCAAAAGTCGACGCGGCCGTGACGTCAGATACGCATTTGTCTATGTACCCTTCTTTGTAGCTTCCTGTGTCGGAGCCGTAGTTTGGGTTATTGCGCTCAGCATGGCACGCGCGTTTGCCGATGATGGCGCGTACTTTTTGGGAAGTTGGCCGAATTACTATGCGCTGGGATTGCAATATTCGATACATCGCGCCGAGATGTATAGCGGGCTTTTGACATTCATCTGCGGAGCGTTGCTTTTATTGCCGTTGCTGACATACCTTCGGGCAAAGAAGATCGCGCCGGCAGAATCGGCAGAAAAGGCCCGGAGGACGTTTGAAATTGCTCTTCGTATAATACCGATCCTTTTGCTCTTTTCGTTTCCTATCTTCATCGTGCTCGTTATCCTACCCGGACCCGATCCTAACGAGACCGCTACTTCGGTCTGGGAAGCATACACGACTTGGTCGGCTCGAGTTCTTGGGTTTTTGCCCTTTCTGTTTGGCGGCGTGGCGGTTGCCCTAAAGGCGACCGGAGACGTGCTCTACTATCTAAGTCCGAACACTGAGTTGATTTCTGTCCGAGACAGAGCCGTGACCAAACTGCGGGTCCTAGTGGAGCATCTATTGGGCGACGGCTATCAGGTTTTGATCCTTAGCCACAGCCAAGGGACAATAATTGCGCTCGATGTCCTTGCACAACTGCCAGAAAAGCTGGGAATTTGGATCTCCGGGTCGCCGTCAGACTCGCTATACATCGACTACCTCGAAGTTGATCGCCTCACGGGCCTGCGAGCAAAGCATGATGAGTTCAAAAACTACTATCGACAGGACGACGTCATCGCCGGTCAGGTCAGATCAAGCGAGAATACGGATATCAACAGGGCGTGGACCGAGGGGGGACACACCAATTACTGGAAAGAGTTCGACTTGATCAAAGTACGAGATACTATTAGCTCTTTAGCGGAGCGCACAACGCGCGCATCAAGCGCTTAATCTAATATGCCGACGCTTGGGTCGCGCTCACGGCACAATGATTTGTGCTCCTCGATTACGTTGCGAGATAAGGACATGACGACGCGTGAAGAAATAAAGAAGGATTCGGCTCTTGCAGCGTTAGCTTGGTCTTCCATGCTCGGCATGTTCATGTGTGCTGCATTCGATATTTTCCCATTCAAGTATCTCTCCGAACTCTCTTGGACGATTTCCCGCAGTATCAAATACCTGAATCCTTATGCGCTTTATGACAATCAAATTAACACTGCACACGCAGTTTTGAGGCTAGTTCTTCTGCTAGTTCACTCTGTGCTACTCTTATGGTTACTCCGTAGCAGGCATTTTTTGATATTTGCGATGCCGTTGCTCAGCTTTGGTCTCTACTTCCAGGTTTTCATTTACAAAATATTTGAAAAGATGCCATATATTATACGTGAAGAGTTCATGTATCAGATGGACTTCTGGATCGGACTTGTAATTGACTTGATTTTGTCGCCCGCTTGCGTGCTCTTTCTGAGAATTTTCAGTCGATGAGTTCTCTTGGAAACTAAGATGCCGTTTCGACAAAGTCACGTCCCCAGCGACTGTAAAGCAAGGCTGCTCCTTCCATCCAGTTTTTGGGTTCTGTATGCGCTAGAGCGTGTTGCGTTCAATTGGCATCATAC
>NZ_JADDJF010000098.1:2500-5909 GCF_017811755.1 Pararhodobacter sp. SW119
TTGAGAGAGATACACATCAGTTTCGTGTCGGTCCCCCCGCGTGAGGAGGGACCCGCCGGCTGGCCGCAAGCGATTGCGGGCGGCGGGCAGATACGAAGCTATTCCAAGTCTGGTACACTGACCACCGGCGTCGCACGCGGCGCCGGACGCTCCCGGGTTCGCCCGGGGCGGGAAAATGTACGAAAAACTTCTGATCGGAAAGCGTGGCGGGGGCACAAAAGGCCCCGCTGTCCTGGCTGTGAAGCGCGAGCGATCGCGCATTCGAAAGCAGCCTTGCTCTTTCCGGATCGGATCAAGCGCGAAAAGGGCGTTTGGTGGATGCCTTGGCAGCAAGAGGCGATGAAGGACGTGGTACACTGCGATAAGCCATGGGGAGCCGTGAACAGGCCTTGATCCATGGATGTCCGAATGGGGCAACCCACCTGACATTTGATTATTGTCTGCGCGAGCAGTCGATAGTCGGATGAAACAGGTACTTTGAGACTGAATACATAGGTTTCAAAGAGCGAACCCGGGGAACTGAAACATCTAAGTACCCGGAGGAAAGGAAATCAACAGAGACTCCGCCAGTAGCGGCGAGCGAACGCGGACCAGCCGAGCCGTGAGTGTGACCGGAACGACCTGGAAAGGTCGGCCACAGCGGGTGACAGCCCCGTACGGGAAGCACGATCGGACGTATCAAGTAGGGCGGGACACGTGAAATCCTGTCCGAAGATCGGGGGACCACCCTCGAAGGCTAAGTACTCCTTGCTGACCGATAGCGAACCAGTACCGTGAGGGAAAGGTGAAAAGCACCCCGACGAGGGGAGTGAAACAGATCCTGAAACCGAACGCCTACAAGCAGTCGGAGCCTCCTTGCGAGGTGACGGCGTACCTTTTGTATAATGGGTCAACGACTTGGTCTGTCTAGCAAGCTTAAGCCGGTAGGTGTAGGCGCAGCGAAAGCGAGTCTTAAATGGGCGCATGAGTTAGACGGATCAGACCCGAAACCGAGTGATCTAGGCATGAGCAGGCTGAAGGTTGGGTAACACCAACTGGAGGGCCGAACCCACACCTGTTGAAAAAGGTCGGGATGACTTGTGCCTAGGGGTGAAAGGCCAATCAAACTCGGAGATAGCTGGTTCTCCGCGAAATCTATTTAGGTAGAGCGTCAGACGAATGCCCTCGGGGGTAGAGCACTGGATGGGTAATGGGGTCCCACAGACTTACTGATCCTAACCAAACTCCGAATACCGAGGAGCACTATCTGGCAGACAGACGGCGGGTGCTAACGTCCGTCGTCAAGAGGGAAACAACCCTGACCTACAGCTAAGGCCCCCAATTCGTGGCTAAGTGGGAAAGCATGTGAGACGGCCAAAACAACCAGGAGGTTGGCTTAGAAGCAGCCATCCTTTAAAGATAGCGTAACAGCTCACTGGTCTAGACAAGCTGTCTTGCGGCGAAGATGTAACGGGGCTCAAGCCACGAGCCGAAGCTTAGGGCGCGAGCAATCGCGCGGTAGCGGAGCGTTCTGTTCTGTATCCACTGTCTCTTTCCGGCCCTCGGGCCGGGCGGAGACAAGGGATCTGCTGTGAAGCCGGCGCGTGAGCGACCGGTGGAGCGTTCAGAAGTGAGAATGTTGACATGAGTAGCGACAAAGAGGGTGAGAGACCCTCTCGCCGAAAGTCCAAGGGTTCCTGCTTAAAGCTAATCTGAGCAGGGTGAGCCGGCCCCTAAGGCGAGGCCGAAAGGCGTAGTCGATGGGAACGGGGTTAATATTCCCCGGCCAGGAGGAAGTGACGGATCGAAAGCGTTGTCAGATCTTATCGGATTGATCTGGCAGCCGGACGGTTCCCGGAAACAGCCCTCCATCAGACCGTACCCGAAACCGACACAGGTGGACTGGTAGAGAATACCAAGGCGCTTGAGAGAACCATGTTTAAGGAACTCGGCAAAATGCCTCCGTAAGTTCGCGAGAAGGAGGCCCCGTTGGTGCGCAAGCATCGGCGGGGGGCACAGACCAGGGGGTGGCGACTGTTTACTAAAAACACAGGGCTCTGCGAAGTCGCAAGACGACGTATAGGGTCTGACGCCTGCCCGGTGCCGGAAGGTTAAAGGGAGGGGTGCAAGCTCCGAACTGAAGCCCCGGTAAACGGCGGCCGTAACTATAACGGTCCTAAGGTAGCGAAATTCCTTGTCGGGTAAGTTCCGACCTGCACGAATGGCGTAACGACTTCCCCGCTGTCTCAAACATGGACTCAGCGAAATTGAATTGCCTGTCAAGATGCAGGCTTCCCGCGGTCAGACGGAAAGACCCCGTGCACCTTTACTACAGCTTCGCACTGGCATCAGGATTGCGATGTGCAGGATAGGTGGTAGGCTTTGAAACGGGAACGCCAGTTCCCGTGGAGCCTCCCTTGAGATACCACCCTTCGCACTCTTGATGTCTAACCGCGGCCCGTCATCCGGGTCCGGGACCATGCGTGGCGGGTAGTTTGACTGGGGCGGTCGCCTCCCAAACAGTAACGGAGGCGCGCGATGGTGGGCTCAGAGCGGTCGGAAATCGCTCGGTGAGTGCAATGGCATAAGCCCGCCTGACTGCAAGACTGACAAGTCGAGCAGAGACGAAAGTCGGCCATAGTGATCCGGTGGTCCCACGTGGGTGGGCCATCGCTCAACGGATAAAAGGTACGCCGGGGATAACAGGCTGATGATGCCCAAGAGTCCATATCGACGGCATCGTTTGGCACCTCGATGTCGGCTCATCTCATCCTGGGGCTGAAGTCGGTCCCAAGGGTATGGCTGTTCGCCATTTAAAGAGGTACGTGAGCTGGGTTTAGAACGTCGTGAGACAGTTCGGTCCCTATCTGCCGTGGGTGTAGGAGACTTGAGAGGAGTTGCCCCTAGTACGAGAGGACCGGGGTGAACGTTCCACTGGTGGACCTGTTGTGGCGCCAGCCGCAGTGCAGGGTAGCTATGAACGGACAGGATAACCGCTGAAGGCATCTAAGCGGGAAGCCCCCCTCAAAACAAGGTCTCCCCATAGGGCCGTGGAAGACCACCACGTCGATAGGCCGGAGGTGTAAGCGCAGCAATGCGTTCAGCTGACCGGTACTAATCGCCCAATAGGCTTGATCCGATCCGGTAACGGCAAGGCCGACCAGATCAGAAGCAAAAACAGACCAGAATGGCAAACTGATGCGTGTTTCTTCTCCGGTTTGGTGGCAACAGCACGTGCAAAACACCCGATCCCATCCCGAACTCGGAAGTTAAGTGCCGTCGCGCCAATGGTACTGCGTCTCAAGACGTGGGAGAGTAGGTCACCGCCAAACCTGAAAAGAAACACACATATGTATCTCTCCAACGATACCTAAAAACCTCCGCGGGGTGGAGCAGCCCGGTAGCTCGTCAGGCTCATAACCTGAAGGTC
>NZ_JADDJF010000099.1 GCF_017811755.1 Pararhodobacter sp. SW119
GGAACTGCTCCCCTGGAACTGGGCCGCCCCAAAAGCCACCGTCAAGGCCGCCTGACCGCGGCTCCCGCCGGATGGTTGCCGCGCTTCGATGCAAGGTGAACCTGAAAGGTGCGTACGTCCTCCAGCGTCAGCGTGTCAGGCGAGCGGCCGAAGAAACGGCTGAACTTCGATACTGCATGAAGGTAGTATCGCTGGGTCGCCGGCGAAAGGTTGCAGACCGTCATGTCTTCGATCATGCGGCGGCGCAGAGGGCTGACTTCGGTCATCGGAATGCTCCTGTCTGGAAGGGGGCTCAGCAACCCAATCCTTTCAGACAGAAGCTCCCATGGCGACAATGCCCCCTGCCGCGGAGCGGTTTCGTTCAATCCTCAAACGTCAACAGACCCTAGCATTTCGAATAGGAATTCACCACGCGTTCCAAGAAATCCGCCATCTGGCGTCCCACTGCTACGGGAGATAAATTCTGTTCGGCGAATTCGCGGGCGGCGTGACCGAGCTTGTCCGCCAACTCGGGATCATCGAAGAGCCGCGCGCAAGCCTTCGCCATGGCCTCAGGATCATCCGGCGGAACCAGAAGCGCCGTTTCCTCGTGCCGCAGGATCTCGGCCGGGCCGCCGACCCGGGTGCAGACGATCGGGGATCCGACCGCCATGGCCTCAGCCATTACATTTCCGAACACCTCGTAGCGCGAGGCGATAAGGGTAATTCCATGGAGCTGCCGAAGCTTCATGATCTCCGACTTGCTGCGTTGGCCCAGCACTGTGATTCTTTGTCGGACTGGCTCAGGTAGAATCGCAAGATGGGCGCCGATCCCCTGCATACTCCCGTCTGGTAGGTCGACTCCACGATCAGGCCCGACGAAGCTCAGACTGCATTCAGCCGTCGACGCTGCGAGTCGGTTGAACATGTCTATGACGGTGTCGCCGCCTTTGTGCCTGTCGTACCGACCCACGAAAAGCAGTCGCCGCCTTTGACCTTGGTCGGAAGGCGCCAATCTGATCTGGTCTGCCGGAGTTACCGCATTGGGAACCACCGTCTGCGGAACATCCGGAAGTCCGTATGCCTTTCGTGTTGCCTCCAGAACGTCGCGTGACGGCGCGGTGATACCTTGGACCATGTTTAGCGCCGCTGCCTCCCGGGCTTCTCGGTGTGCATCTGAAACCGAGTCGCCGGCATTCAGGGTCTTGTGCACCGCCCAAGGGCCACGCAGCGTGACCACCACCGGTACCGAGACCTCGTCCTGCAACCAGCGCGCCCAACCCTGAGTTTCCTCCATGACGAAAACACTGACGCCAAACTTGCGCTCAGCCTCCCGCACAGCGAATGCGATGCTGCGGGAAATCAAGCGGTGCGGAACAGAATCATCGCCGAGCCTCCACCTCAGTTTGTCGAGCAAAGTCCAAGGACAGCTTGGGACTTCGATAACATCGTCATCGTCGCAGTACGCATCCTTTCGCATGGCGACGATTGTCACGTCGTGCCCACAGCTCTCCAAACCTTCTCGCAGATGTGCTACGGAGGTAGTAATCCCATTGGCGGTGTTCTGACCCGGCCAGGCAGGCGTCAGCAATGCAATACGCAAAACTCTCAATCTTAGCCGAGCCTGATCTGCAACTGCAGTGCAGAAACGATGACATAAGTGATACAACGACGTCCCTGGTACCACAGGCTGGGTGAGGCGTATTTCCCTGCAGCATCAAATGAACCGCCGCCGCTACTCGATGAAGTTATCAGAGTCACTCTCCCTGTACAAATGATTAGTCGAGACCTAGCTGCTGGCGCGGACTGCTAGCCGATCTTGCCCTAAGGGCCAGACCACATAGCCCAAACTATCCAGAAACCGCAAAAGCCGATTGCCGCGATCCGCTGTTAGATGGCCGAACTCAAAATGAATGACAGCCGGCCGCGTTTCGGCAAGTCCTGCGTTGTAAAGTACCGTGTCGTCAGCTCCCTCGGCATCTACCTGTAGCACGTCGATCGCGACGGACAGGCCGAGATCGCGCAGCGCGGCGGGTAGCGGCTTGCAGGGCACTGAAAGCCGTTCGACGGCTTTTTCCGCGTCTCTTAGGCCACGGATATGCTGGTTCGCCCAAGCGACGACGTGTTCGCGCTGACCCGAGGTCACCCCTGTGGGCGCGCGGTAATCCGGCCAGCCTGCTGCATAGGGCGCACGAGCCCGTGACCAGAATTCCGGCCGGATCGCATGCAGTTCCAGAGTGCCCTGGGGGCCGATCGCGGCACCGGAGATGGTACAAGCTGGGTGGAAGGCGTATGTTTCACGTAGCATCGGGTGCAGGCGGTGCTGCGGCTCGAACAGCACGATCTCCGACCTACCTGCCAAATGCGCTCGCACTGTCTCGTGGATTGGGTCGTTGATGCGTCCATCGTTTGCGCCAACGATCACGATGCGTATGAAATTGCCGCTTGCGGCCAGTCCAAGAACGGCAGCAGGATAGGCAGAAAGGCGCCCTGCTACGATCATGTGATCGGGTTCTATCGTTGTACGTTTGATTTGATAGCCAAGTGTCGAGAAAACTAAGCGTGCAATTTCCTTCAAGTACCTATCTCCAAGTAGACTCATTCGCCGTAAGAATTTCACTAAGGGCTAGGCCCGGCTGCGCATTTACGAACATTTCCTAAGGTTTTGTCCGCAATGTTGCAGGCTGAGTCGGGCCTCTCGGACGCCGCACGTGCCGCAGTGCGGGTGCCATTGAACCTGAGTTCAGAGAGCGCTTGCCCACATCGCGGAAAGGATATTTCAAGCTCGCAGGACTGCTACTTTCGTTCTTCTTATGTGTTTTTTGTGCCGAAAAACAATATCCTGACAACGCGCCGCAGACCATCAGGAGAACCGGTGTCTGCGCTGCGTTTGGAATTAGATTGATAAGCCCGATCGTCGCAATCAACACAAGCCCCGTTGTAGCCGGCAGCAGGTCTGTGCGGCGTCGGAAGGCGAGCATCAGGATGGGCAGGGTCATCAGGCCGAATTGCGCGATGTAGCCCAGCCAGCCGTAGCTCCCGATCACGATCACCCAAAGCCCATCGGTCACGCTCAGATTACGGCCGGTATTCGGATCGTAGTCCCGATTGCGCCCCCAGCTACCCCAGCCGGCGAGCGGTCTCTCGTTGGCACGGTCGAGCAGCGCATCCTCGTGATCGAACCGGAACTGTAGCGAGACCGCGCGCTCGGGATTGATCGCCTGCGCCGCAGCGTGGATCGTGTCGGTAGGTACCCATCCGGTGCCACGCAGCATGGGAAAGACCAGAACGGAGCCTGCGATCACGGCTGCCAGGACAAGTTGGAGCCGCAGTGTTGTGAACAGGATCACCGGCGCGAAGAGCATAGCAAGCGCCGTGGCGCCGAGGTTGCGGGTAAGCAGAAGCGTCAACAGCAGCCAGCCGGCGGCGAAGATCCAAGGCATGGCAGCAACCCTTTCGCGTATTGCCTGCCGCCAGAGCGCACAAGCGGACAGGGTTGCCATCGCGAGGAAGATACCGACACTGAGGCCGTGCCCGAGAAATACCACCGGCCGGAAACCGTCTCCCCGGATATGCTGGGCAAAAGAATGTGGAAAGAAACCGTAGATCCACCGGTGGAGTTGCGGGCTCATCCTCAACTCGAAGAAGACGAGGAGCGAATAGGCCAAGGCAGAAATGACGACGATTACAAGCAGATATCGGTGTGCTTCTACCGTTCCTAAGAAGCGCTGCGCCAAAAGGAACGGGAGGAACAAAATGACGAGACCGAAAGCCAGGCTGATCGCATCATAGAGCCGCAGTCCGGGGATGAAACGTGGTCCCGCGATCACCGGATCGGCATTCTGCAGAACGGTGATAATGGGCGTCGCAACCAGAAGCAGGAGCAGCCCGCTAATAATCCATTGCCCGCGCACGCGCAGATTTGACTCGGCCGAAATCTGGCAAGCGCCGCGCCGCGCCGCCGACAACGCTTGCCGGCGCGATACAACCCAGCACATCAAGGCCGCCGAAAGGCTGGGAACCAGCGTTTTATCGATGGTGGGCACCATGGGTAAATTGACACCCGTCTGTGTCGGCAGCAGGAGATAACCCGCCACGATCGACCAGATCAGCGCTTTCTGCAGAGGCATCGCGTTGAACAGTGCTGCTACAACCAGCGGCCAACTAAAGAGCATCATATAGGCGAAAGCATTCGGCACTGATCCCTCCGAAAAAGCTCACTAGGCACAGGCAGGCTGCTGACTCCAACAAGGAGCACACAGAATTCTAATGTATCTTTGGCCTTTAGTCTATTGCGGCAACCCCTATGTCCAGGGGAATCGGGCGAAGGTTCATCTTGCGATGAGGCTTGCGAGGTATTCGTCATCCCAGGCGGCGACCTTCCGCTTGAGATGGAGGGAGTCCTGGCCATTTCCTCGTCGCATCACGTTGAGGGCAATGTGCTTGATGGTTGTGAAGTTGGCTGGGGCGTTGTCGGTTCGCAGGCGGCATTCGTCGTCGCGGAAGACCATGTCCATGACCCAGTGCAGGCTGTTCTCCACCGCCCAATGGTCGCGGACCATGGCGCCGATCTGGTCGGCGGGCAGGGTCAGCGAGGTGATGTAAAAGCGCGTCTCGGACTCGGTCCTGCCGGGCGTGCCCTCGGCGAAGGGCCGGAACCGGCGCAACAGTGCCAGCTTCGCCTCGCCGAAGCGGACGATGTCGGTGATCGTCTCGGCGCCAGCCAGCACGGCCAGCAGGCACAGCAGCAGCACCTCGGGCAGGGGATACATCACTTTGGCGCGCTGCCTTGGATCAGGCAAATCCTCGAAATAGCGAAGAAAAACAATCGACTTGGAAACCGCTCCGCAACCGCTCGAATCCAGGCTCATCGAAACCGTCCTCCTCAGATCAAGAGGCCTTAGATAGATGCACCACTTCAGCCGCTTGTAACCAATTCATTCACCCGATTGCCCTGCCCCTATGTCCCGAAATAGTGCGTGGCGTTAGGTGGACAGTATTCCCGTTGGCGCCCTGCGGCGTCTGCTCTAGGCCCTGGCGCTGACTGGCCGGCTCCTGCACCAGGGGCTGAAAGACAATGGCAAGCTTTATTGCCTGCACGCGCCCGAAGCCGACTGCATCTCCAAGGGCAGGCCCGCCTCCGCTACGAGTTCGGCACCAAGGTCATCCTCGCCGCAACCGTTGCCGAGGGATTCGTGGTCGGCATGCGCGCAATGCCGGGTAATCCCTACAACGGCCACAGGCTCGCCGGGGCGCTGGAACAGGTCGAGATCCTGACCGACCGCCGCCCCAGCCTCGCATTGGTCAACCGCGGCTATCGCGGCCACGGCGTCGAGACCACCCGGGTGCTGATCAGCGGCACCCGCCGCGGCCTCACCCCGACACTGGCGAAACTGCTCTGCCGTCGCAGCGCTACAGAGCCCGAGATCGGCCAACTGAAAACCGACGCCCGCCCCGCCCGCTGTGCACTCAAGGGGACGATCGGCGACGCCATCTTCGCGGTCCTTTGCGCCTGCGGCCACAACATCCGCAAGATGAGCTATGACTGAAAATGGGTGATGCGGCCTGAGAGGGCGGCGTATCGTGGCTGGTGTCGAAGCCTGCCAGAACCTCCCAAAGGAGCGATACGCCATGAAAGACGATACCACGATCACCCCACTTCACCAGCCCGGATCGATCCTCGATCCGCTCACGGAGATCGCCCGCGAGGGCGCACGCCAGATGCTTGCCGCTGCACTCAGGGCCGAGGCAAATGGCTTCGTCGCGCAGTTGACGGACGAACGGCTGCCTGACGGTCGCCAGCGCGTTGTCCGGCACGGTTTCGGACCGGAGCGGACGATCCAGACCGGGATCGGGCCCATCGAGGTGCAACGCCCAAAGGTGCGCGACCGCGCCACCGGCGTGCCGGCT